>CAIUUR010000313.1 GCA_903902345.1 uncultured Geobacteraceae bacterium
ATGGCTTGCCTCTCCGGTCTTCATGGTTGGTTACCCCTGAAAGGATACCGGAGACTTATAATTTGTCAATTGTTGAGCCCTGACCCCTTATGTTTTTCTTATGTTTCCCTGACCCCTTATGTTTCCCTTCGACTGCCAGAAACAAGCTTCGCTTTCAGCGGATCAGGCCAAGTCAATCATGCTCAAGCTTGTGGGCAAGGGAGGTGATTATGATATTAAACACCGGATGCACTTCCTTGTCAGAGGCCTGGAGTCGGGTAAGGAGAAACTGGGCTGGGATGTAGTCATCCCGGCAGTTCCAACAGTGGTGCCGCGGGAACCGTCCAGGTTCACTCCAGACAGTTTCATCGGCATCGCCAGGGCAAGGAGCTTAAAGAACATTTTTCTTGATAATTTGCGAGACCCCGCTCCCGACACCCGTGACTCCAGAATAGGGCAGATACTCGTCTCGGCGATTTTATTCAGTGGTTTGCTCCAGAGGCACTGGATGGAGCCATTTCTCAACGCCCTGCCTTATGTTCGAACCGACGGTTCCCTGATATGGCTGGAAATGCTTAGGGTTTATCATGAACTGCCATCGCCGGAACGGACTGAAAACCGAAAAAAATTTGTAAAGCGGGTGACCTATCAGGAAAAGGTTGAGTGGACGGTTAACCGGCGCTGGGTGGCCGACCCTCTGACAGCTCTTCTCATTATCAGGTGGCTCAGAGATTATCCGGAAGACAAATCCATCGCTGTACACCGAAACGTCATTGATGCCGAGCACATTGTTGGCTCATATTTTTCACAAACCAAAGCTATCATACCGAAAGAATACCGACAAACGTTGGGTGCATTGATTGCAGACACCATTACCGTAATCGGTCTCAAAATACCCCCTTTTCTGGTCTCTTATGCTGCCGGAAATCTCAGGTCCGTTTCGCTACCGGACGAGGTCTGGACGCGAGTTCTCACCGATAAAGCAGTGCCGCGACTGATCGAACAGAGCGAAATCGAAGAACTCCCCGTCGCGGTTAAACTTGGAACTTCCACAACGACAAGCGCCTCTATACATTCCGCGCGACAGCAGGAGTTGCTTCTTCGTGACATGCTCAAGGTGATTCACAACTCAACCAGCTCTCAAAAGCAGACAGCCAGCGATTCACTGAAAGGATTGCGCGCTTTTCTGACCGATCATAAAGACACGCTTTCACCGATATTGGAACTGGTGGGCCAGTGGGGTTATGACTTGCTCACACATTACCCCGAGAAAAAGATGCTGCCGAGTCAGGTAAAGAAGACCCTCAAACCCTCAACGGTCAGACGGTATCTGCAACCGGTCGGCGATGGTCTTCTCTGTCAGGCCCTTGACCTCAACCTGAGAGATCTCACCTCTGAAGATCTCTATGAAGTATACCTCGATATCATCAAGGACCGCATCACTGACCTTGACCGAGTCACAACCGCGCATCACCTGGCGCGGTTTCACGAGTTTCTCGTGGAACGGCAGGAATTCCCCACCGTCGACTTCTCGGATTTGATCGGACGAAAGGGCCCCATGGAATTGGGGGTCGATGCCAATTTCATTACGCCTGATCAGTTTGGCCGGGTGTTGAATCTGCTCCAATGGCGAAAAAACAACCTGTCCGCGCAACGGATGATACAGATACTTATTGCCTTACTCGGATATCGCTGCGGATTACGTAATCGCGAAGCATTGAAACTCAGAGTGAAGGATGTCCATGGCAGTGAGCAACCTGAGTTACTCGTCAGAGTGAGCAGGTATGCCTACCTCAAGTCCTCGGATTCAGTACGTAGAATTCCCCTCTATATCCTGTTTACCGAAACGGAACTGGAGTTTTTTCGCAAATGGCTGTCTAAAAGAGTCGAGAAATCTGACCGCGAACCCAATGAGGCTCTCCTCTTTTGCAATCCTGACGACCCGACAACACCTCTGGCGGAACGAACTATTTTCCCTTTCATTACTGAAGCAATTCATCAGGCAACCGGCGACAGATCGCTGGTCTACCATCACCTCCGGCACTCCTGCGCCACGATGTTGCTTATATGCCTCACCTATGATGACACGGGAGCACCCCAGTATCGTCTCCCTTTCCTGGATCACCCGGATAGTTCACCAGCTCGACGGGAATCACTTGCGAAGAGTCTGCTGAGTGGCAGAGGGGTCAGGGCTCAACAATCAACAAATCCCTGACCTGCTCCAAAGCCGCAC
>CAIUUR010000314.1 GCA_903902345.1 uncultured Geobacteraceae bacterium
CGCTCTGTCTGCAACATGGTGTGAATCAGTATCTTGCGGGGGTGAAGGAGGGGGGCTCCCTGCCGGCGACACCGGGCGGAAAGGAGCCGATGCATGTCAACTTCATCTAGCCGGATGATGCAGCGGATAGCCCGATATTGCGGACCAACCACTCTCTTCGCCACCTTTGCCCTCCTGGCGCTGGCGGTGAACAGCGTCGTGAACTACCCCTACCGCCCCTTTCCCTCGGATGAACTCTGGAGTTATTCCATGCCGTTGCGCGGAGCCGACTGGCTGGGGAGCGGCGACGATGTTCTCCTGAACTCACCGGTGCATATCCTTACCCTCCTGGCGGTGAAGCAGCTCGTCGTCCTGATGGGGTTTGAGTGGTTTCAGACCTTCCTGGCGTCGGTGGCCCTTTCCCTCAGCGGCGCCGCGTTCCTGTTGGGGATGACGATCCAGCTTGTCACCGGCCGGACCCTCCTACCCCTGGGGGGCATGCTGCTGTTTCTCGTCTCCCCCTGGAGCCAGAGTTACCTCCATTTTTATACCTATGCTCCGGTGGCGGTGCTGTTCATGATGGCCTCGCTCCACTGCTTCACCAGGTTCTACCTGGCCGGAGGTGGAAGTTCCTGGCTGGCGGTCTCGGGGTTTCTCGCCGGGCTCTTTTTCCTCTCCAGTTCGTCGGCAAAGCTCATGGGATCACTCCTGCTGGCCGCCTACTTCGTCCTGATCTTCGCCTCGATAATCAAGGGGAAAGTGAAGCAGTGCACGCTCCTCCTGGCCGCTGCAGCCATTCCGGTCATCGGCTTCGCCCCCCTCTACTTTCTCCCGCTCCTGGAGCATCTCAGAGCAAATGCGGAGTGCGCCCATAACGTTCTTTGCCATCTGAAGTACGGGCTGATTCCCCGTACTCCCTGGCCCAGTTTTTTTTATCTCCTCTCCGTCTATTCCCCTCCCCTGCTGATTTTCCTGACGGCATCCCTGGTGGTTGTCCTCCTCCGGTGGCGCAAGATTGCCGGGGGGGGGCGCTGCGGTCTGTTGCTCCTGACTTTTGCGGCGCTGATCCTGCTTCACACGGTCGCCCTGGATCTTCTTCCCTACACCAAACTGGGGAGAAGTCAATTCGTCCTCCTCCCCCTGGCCATTTGCGTCATCACGCTTCTCTTCGCCGACTTCCCCCTGAAGCGGGCTGTGGGAGGGTGGCTTTTTTTGGGATTCATCTTGGTTGGGCTCCCCCTGGATATGGCGGCGTCGACGGAGACATGGACGGTGAGGCGGGGTGCGCCGCTGGAGCTGGAAGCTCTCCCCGTGGAGACGATCTGCTATGTCCTGAAGGAAGACCCCCATGGCCCCTACCTTGCCGACTGGCTGAACTTTACCGAGGAGCGGACTGTTTCTCTTGCCGATCTCCCCCGGCTGGTGGCGGAGCGGAACTCCCCGCTTCTCCTGGTTGTGGGACCCACCGGGCCGGACAGCGGTAAGAGTATCCTCAAACACTGCATCCTGGATGATTTTTCCTGTACCCTGCCGCCGGGGATTGCTCCGGCGCTGCGGATCATGAAGCTTCCCTACTATGCGCACTTTCCATCCTTCATGATGGAGGAGGAAAACTCCCAGTTCTTCTACTTCAGCG
>CAIUUR010000315.1 GCA_903902345.1 uncultured Geobacteraceae bacterium
CAAAAATGGCTCAGAGAAACGCAGCCGAAACGGGCAAAATTCCCGGCTGTGCTGGTTGCCATATTCGTTACCCTGCTCACCAGTGCGGTTGCCGGCCTGCTGGTCGGACTCTGTTTCCTCGGGACATTCTGGTACTGGGCCATCGGTATCGCCTGCATCTCGTTGCCGTACATTCTGATGGACCGGGTGCAGGTGCGGCTCTATCATGGCTACGTGAAGGGGAAACCGTTCTGGACGTTGATAAAGTACGCATTCTCCAGCACGGATTATCGCCCCTGCTATGTACCATGGTGGTACTGGCGCTGGTACTACTGGTGGTAGAAGAATTATTGGTATCCCAAAAGGGCACCTGTTTGGGATACCAAATGGGATAACAGTATGGTGGCTGTTTTGGATACCAATTTGGCACCAAAAATGGGGAGCTTTTTGCCACCTTCCGTCAATGCCGCATTTTTGGGTACAAATATGGTATCTTTAATGCGGCATTGCCTAGTTGACTGACATGCTCCATGGCAATAATTATCCAGATCACACACCGTTTTCAGGTATATTACTGGATACTTTGACTGAATCTGCTTTATGTGTTGGAGAGAACAATGCTTGTCCGTCCCTTTTCTGATATTCATGCTGAATTCTGGCAGCCCAACAAAATCCCGCGCATTCTGGAGATAGTGATCCCTCCGCTGCCGACTGATAATGAAACGATTGCCCTGGTTGCCGGCGACATCGGCCTGGCTCACCGCCAAGAGACCTGGCTCAAGGTTGTCAGTCTCCTGGCCAAGCGTTTCCTGGCCGTCATCTATGTTGAGGGAAACCACTTTTTCTACCACAACGATTTCTTCGGACGCATCCACGAACTGAAGACCACGCTATCCCTGCCCAAGAATGTCCATTTTCTCGAAAATGAATTGGTTGTACTCAACGGTGTCCTGTTTGTCGGGGCGACCCTATGGACGGATTTCCTGAATAAGGATTTCTTCAAGATGCAGTATGCCCGCAAGAATATGAACGACTTTGTTGTGATCAGAAAGGCTGACGGGATGCGGCTCATGCCAGAGGAGACGGTCGATCTCTTTCAGGAATCCAAACGCTATATCTTCGAAACATTGGCAACTGCCGGCGACGGAAAGACCGTCGTGGTGACACACCATGGTGTCTCTCCCTTGTCAACACATGAGCGGTTCCGGGGAGACAGTCTCAACTGTGCCTTCATGACTGATCTGTCCAACGAGATCATCGACCACGGCCCGGACCTCTGGGTGCACGGCCATACCCACAATTCGTTCGACTACACTCTCGGCAGGACCCGGGTGATTGTAAACCCATATGGTTACAAGGATGTGGAGGTCAACCCTCAGTACAACAAACAGCTGATTATTGAAATATAGAGTTGATGGGGGACAGAATCGGTACCAAAACCATCCGCTTTGAGCTGCAAAAGTTATTCTATCGGGTCTGGGAAAAACCGATGATGACGCTGGTAGCCGAGTATGGACCAGCCTTCAGGCGGATCGTCTGGATCCTTTGAAAAGAAAATCATCATCAATTCTGGATCAGGCTTATGCAAGTTGAACTTTCACCCGGATTTTAATGTCTCAAATGTTGATTTTTATGACGATTAGGTTATTATGTCGTCACAAACTGCGTTACGAGACGGAAAGGGTGTCCTGTGCCGAAGCATATCGAGGAGCAAGACCTTAAGGCAATAGAGCAGCAGATAGCCATCTGTCATAAAGGAATCGGCATCTCGGAGCTGGAAACAGCTCTTGCGGCATCAGGTATCGCCATGAACCGGCGTGCTCTGCTGCGCCGAATGACAATTCTCATTGCAAGCAAGCGTATCCGCGCCACCGGTGCCTTCAAAGGGCGTGTGTACTGGCCGCTGACGACAGAAACATCTGGAGATCAGGAACTCGAAGAATCACTCATACCCCTTTCCGGGGCTGGTCGTGAGATCCGCAGGCATGTCAGCCAGCCGATCCAGCGTCGAGAACCGATAGGATATCGTCGCGATTTTCTCCTGTCCTACCCGAACAATGGGCCGTATCTTGACGACGCCACTCGCAAATATCTGCACCAGATTGGCCGTGCTCACCAAGAATCCGTACCTGCAGGCACCATGGCCCGCCAGGTTATGGGCAGGCTGCTGATCGACCTTTCCTGGGCATCCAGCTACCTGGAAGGGAATACCTACTCCCTGCTGGAGACGGAGCGCCTGATCTCCTTCGGCCAGGCAGCTGAGGGGAAGGATGCACTGGAAACCCAGATGATCCTGAACCACAAGCAGGCCATCGAGTTTCTTGTTGAATCCGCGGACGATATCGGGTTCAACAGGTATTCAATTCTTAATCTTCATGCCATCCTGTCGGACAACCTGCTACCCAACCCGGAGGCCTGTGGGCGCTTGCGCCAGATTGCCGTCGGCATCGGTGGGTCGGTTTACTCGCCGTTGTCCACTCCGCAACTCCTGGACGAGTACTTTCAGCGGGCGCTTGATATTGCGGAAGCCATCAGCGATCCATTCGAGCAGTCGTTTTTCGCGTTGGCACATCTCTCCTATCTGCAGCCGTTTGAAGACGTCAACAAGCGAGTGGCACGGCTTGCCGCCAATATCCCGTTGATCAAACACAATCTCTGTCCGCTCTCCTTTATCGATGTGCCGAAAAAGTCCTATGTCGAAGGGATACTGGGAGTTTACGAGCTAAATCGCATTGAATTGCTGCGCGACGTCTTTGTCTGGGGATATGAACGGTCTGTCAAGCGCTACCTGAGTACCCGGGAAGAATTGGGCGAACCGGACCCATTCCGGATGAAATATCGCTCGTTGCTGACGGAGATAATCCGTGAGGTAGTTCTCCATGGTGTTGGACAGGCACAGGATGTAGTAACAACCTGGGCCGCAGAACACCTTCCGGAAAATGAACAGCAGCGTTTCGTCAATCTGGTGCAATCAGAGCTGAAAGGCTTGCACGAGGGGAATATTGCCAGATTCCGCCTGCGACCAGCAGAATTTGTAGCGTGGCAAGGGAGTGAATCGCATGTCCGCTAAAGAAGCAAAAGCCCGCATAAAGATAAACAAGCTCCTCGAAGAGGCTGGCTGGCGTTTTTTCGATAATGCTTCAGGCAAGGCCAATGTCGTTCTGGAGCCGAACGTCAAGCTCACCACTGCGAAGGTTGATGCACTTGGTGAAAACTTTGACAAGACTAGCAATGGCTTTGTAGACTTCCTGCTGCTGGATGAAAACAGCTATCCTCTGATCGTGCTTGAAGCCAAGTCAGAGGACAAAAACCCGCTGGTCGGCAAGGAACAGGCCCGCAAATATGCCAAGTCACAAAACTGCCGTTTCGTCATCCTTTCCAATGGCAATCTGCATTACTTCTGGGATCTTCAACAGGGCAATCCACACCTCATAACCCGCTTTCCTGCTCCCGATTCAATCAAGAGCTATAACCGCTTCCAGCCGAACCCCGACAAGCTGACTTCCGAGCCAGTAGGTAAAGACTACATTTGTCTAACCCAGATGCCGACCTATGCCAACGAAGCGGGCTGGAAGAACGAGGCCGAGCGACCTGCTTTCATCGAGAAGAACCGTCTGCGCTTCATGCGGGAGTATCAGCTTCGAGCTGTTCAATCCATTCAGCAGGCGGTGAAAGAAGGCGGCAGCCGTTTCCTTTTCGAGATGGCCACCGGCACCGGCAAAACCCTGACCGCTGCCGCAGTGATCAAGCTCTTTCTGCGTACCGGCAATGCCCGGCGGGTACTATTTTTGGTGGATCGCCTGGAGTTGGAGGATCAGGCCAACAAGGCTTTTATCTTCCTGCTCAAAAACGATTGCACTTCCGTTATCTACAAGGAAAGACGGGACGACTGGCGCAAGGCCGAGATCGTCGTCACCACTGTGCAATCACTTCTGTTCAATGACAAGTACCGGCGACTCTTTTCCCCGACTGATTTTGATCTGGTTATATCTGACGAGGCCCATCGCTCAATCGGTGGCAATGCCCGTGCAGTGTTTGAGTATTTTGTCGGCTACAAGCTGGGCTTGACTGCGACCCCCAAGGATTACCTGAAGAAATTCGACCAGGCAAAGCCGACTACCAAAGACCCGCGAGAGCTGGAACGCCGTCTGCTGCTTGACACCTACCGCACGTTTGGGTGTGAGTCCGGTCAGCCGACTTTCCGCTATTCTCTGCTTGATGGCGTAAAGGACGGATTTCTGATCAATCCGCTGGTAGTGGATGCCCGCACCGACATCACGACACAACTGCTGTCTGATGAAGGGTATTCAGTCATGGCCGTTACCGAAAATGGGGAAGATACAGAGCAGACCTTCTATCAGAAGGATTTTGAGAAGAAGTTTTTCTCCGACGCCACAAACAAAGTTTTCTGCGAAACTTTCCTTAAACATGCTTTTCGTGATCCCATCAGCGGAGAAATCGGCAAGTCGATTGCTTTTGCCGTCAGCCAGCACCACGCATCTAAGCTGACCCAAACGCTTAATGAACTGGCCGACGTGATGTTTCCTGGTAAGTACCAGTCTGACTTTGCAGTTCAAGTCACCTCGCTGATTCCGGACGCGCAGCAGTTCACCATCAATTTCACCAACAACAACCTGCTCGGTTCGGCCAATTTCGTTGATACCTATAAAACCAGTAAGGCTCGTGTCTGCGTAACCGTGGGGATGATGACTACCGGCTATGACTGTCCGGATATTCTTAATCTGGCACTGATTCGCCCGGTATTTTCACCATCTGACTTTGTTCAGATCAAAGGGCGCGGCACTCGTAAGCACAACTTTCTGGAGCAGCTTTTCGATAACGAACTGAAAGGGCTGGTCAAAGATCCCCAGAAGAACCGCTACAAGTTGTTCGATTTCTTTGCCAACTGCGAATATTTTGAGGAGAAATTTGATTACGACGAAGTCCTGAAAGTTCCTCGTCCCCGCACTGGTGAGGGTCCAGGTGGCGAGGGGCCGGAGCCGCCACCACCGCCGTCAGGGCTTTATGAAAATACCAGCCCAGATTTTCTGTCCGTGCATGAAGAAACCGCCATTGGCCTGGACGGGATGAAGATCGACCGGATGTTCTTTGAGAAATTCGAGGAGAAGGTCAAGGAAGATACCGTACTGAAAGAGCAGGTAGAAGCTGAGCAGTGGGATCAGGCGGTTGACCATGTAGTAAATAATCTGTTCGACAAACCGCAGGAGTATTTCAATCTGGACAAGCTGCGCAAGGCCGCCGGAGTGGATCGCCGTCTTTCCTTGCGGGAAATTTTGGAAAAGATATTCGGCTTCATTCCAGGCTTCAAATCAAAGGACGAGCTGCTGGATGACGAGTTCCAGAAGTTCCTGCTGGATTGTCATCCGGATGAAGCCGGGAAGATCGTGCCGATGAAATACTACTTCAAGGCCTACGCCAC
>CAIUUR010000316.1 GCA_903902345.1 uncultured Geobacteraceae bacterium
GGGGACCGACCGGGTGCTGTCCCCCTTCTGGTACATTGCAGCCGTATCGCCAAAGGGAACGGTCCACTGATGTGCCGTTCCGTCACTGATCCAGGGGGTGTTTCCTCCATGAAGGTGAAGGGTGGCGCGGTTCTGCTGGTAGCAAAGAATGGTATTAGCCGGGTTAGAACAATCCGTCCCGGGAGGGGTGGTAGGGCCGGATCCGGCGCCCATGTAGGTAGTATCAGCCGGGATCAGAAGGTCGCCACCTGCTCCCGCAGGGAGACAGTTGGTGAACTTCACCCGCACCGGGCGATCCTTCTGAGCCAGGATCAACGGTCCGAGATAATTGAACGGATATCGACTTGCGCTACAGGAAGAGGGACTCCCCGGATGGACCTGCACATAACTACGCACTGTTGTGGGGGGAAGATCGGTGTGCATCTGCGTCGTGGTCTGCACCAGCGCGACTTCGTAATAGTCACTCCCCGGAAAGGTCGTACTGTCCGGTGTGGCCAGGGCGCCCTTAAGGTCGGGGAGCGGATCAACGAATTTCCTGATACCGCCGACGAGAGGCCCGGCTGCCGAGAGCTTCGTCAGGACCCATGCATCGGCGCCGGTGGCATCGGAAATGGTGACTATGGGAGCCACATAACCGGAACCGCCGGAACTGCAGTGAATTCCGGTGATGGTGCCGTTGGAAACCGAGGCCGAGCAGACGGCCGGGACGATTCCCGGCATATTGAAGTTATCCGTGATGGTTATCTGCGGGTTATTGCTGTAGCCGCTTCCGCCGTCCTGAATCGTGAAACCGTTAGCGCTGATATCGATCGGCCCCGAAGGTAGGGGGCTGTTGGCGTAGTTCCCCACGCCGAAGTAGTCGGTGCAGAGTGTCGTGCCAATCGTACTGGGCGGGTTTGCCGAGTAGATGGGGGCGCCGTTGCCATCGAAGGAGTTACAGGTGGGGACCATGGTGGCGTGCGCCGCTCCCTGGCCGACTCCGCAGACAAGGGCGACGGCGGCCAACGACAGGCTCATCCAGTGCAAGAAGTTACGCTTCTTCATTGTATCGCGCCTCCTTTAGCCTTTTGGGCGGCGGCTTTCCGCGCTGCGATCCGCTTAGCCGCGCCTTTTCGTGCCGCATTGTTCGTGGATCTCATCAACATCCTGTTTTTCTGAAACGTGGCGTCGGCGCCGGAGGCGGCGCCCTCCTGTTGTCCTGCCCAGACCTGGTTGGAATTCCAGGTAAGGGTAGCGAGTACTGCTACTACGGTTGCTAGAATCAGCATTCTGCACCTGTTCATAGTTGCTCCTCTCGTTGGTCGCAACCCCTCCGGGGAAGGGATTCGACATCTTTCCTGCCGGGAAACTCCACGACAGGCGTAGTTACAAGGGCCGATACTCTCTGAAAGCGACTATCGGCGATGGTGCGGTGACTTCAACAACAAAAACTGATCATCGGGTAACGGACTTTACTTGTAGACCTCCTGACGATAATGAGATGAGTTACGGTAGTTGCTTTACGTCCTGAAACCGAGCTTTCATATTGTTTCACTCAAGGCTTGGTCACCGGTGAAGTCGGAATTGGTTTTGAATAATATGCAAAATTCGTGCCGATAAGTCCTAGAGGTTGTTCGCACATTTTAAAAATTAATGGGACAGCTAGACCCTCAATTTTGTTACCACTCCCCCGCATTCGCAGAAACTCGGCGGAAGTGCGACTGTAAAGAAATCCGACAGTAGCGCGACATTGGTGTAAACAAAACCGACATTAGACGATTCGGCGCACCCTGATATTTCCCTCCGGTTACCGAAGAGTCGCCAATCTGATGCATAAACGTTATGCATTAACATTCCCCTTTTCGACTTCGCTTATTCCACCGTCACACTCTTGGCCAGATTCCTCGGCTGATCCACATCGGTCCCCTTGAGAACGGCCACGTGGTAGGCCAACAGTTGCAACGGGACGGAAAGGAGGATGGCCGCCAGCTCTTCTCTGCACTCCGAGATCTCCAGAACCGTCTCCGCCTTTTGCTTGATCGCCTCGTCTCCCTTGCTGCAGACGGCGATGACCCTCCCCCCCCGGGCGATAACTTCTTCCATGTTGGAAACGACCTTGTCGTAATGCCGGTCCCGGGGGACGAGCACCACCACCGGCATCTCTTCGTCGATGAGAGCTATGGGGCCGTGCTTCATCTCGCCGGCAGGATAACCTTCGGCATGGATGTAGGAAATTTCCTTGAGTTTCAGTGCCCCCTCCAGCGCAATGGGGTAGTTGATCCCCCGCGCCAGATAGAGGAAATCGCGGGCGTGCATATACCGCTTGGCCACCGCCTCTACCTTGGAATTCATCTCCAGGGTCTCCTCCAGGAGCGTCGGGATATGCATCAGATCGGCGATCATCCTCCCCCCCTTGAGCCGGTCGA
>CAIUUR010000317.1 GCA_903902345.1 uncultured Geobacteraceae bacterium
AGGATAGTGAGAACCCCGCAGAGGGCGCTGGGGAGACGGGCCGCGAACTCGTTCTGGCCGAAGAGCTTCATGGAGAGGGCGTTCAGCCAGTAGATGAGGGGAGGCTTCTCGAAGTACTTGACGTAATTCAGGTAGGGAGTAACAAAATCACCGGACTCCAGCATCTCCCGGGGGATCTCCGCGTAGCGCCCCTCGTCAGGCTCCAGGAGAGGCAGTCGTCCGAGGAACTGCAGGTAAACAGTCCCGAACAGGAGCGTCAGGAAGGTCAGATCCCTCCGCCGTGAAGCGTCGCGGGAAAAAAGATAGCCGGTTATTTTTGAGAAAAATTCTCGCATTCTGTGAGCCTTACGTCAAAACCGTCTCTCGCAGAGAACGCAGAGAAAACCACTGCGTAAACCTGTTTTCGTTTTTCTCTGCGCACTCAAGTGAGCAAAGCGAACGGGCGAGAGACGCTTTTGACGTTTTATTTAAATAACGTTCGTTTTTACCGTTCAAGATTCATTTACTTTCCCGCCGGACGAGATCGTTCGCCTGTGCGGGAAACGGGAGCGCCACCTTGATCCTGCTGTTGGGCTGTGCCACGGATAGTGGGAACCCCTCCTCGCTGGTCATGGCCTCAAGAAGAAGCGTGGACGCAGCCATCCGCGGACCGATAAACTCCAGTAAATCTCCTGACTTGATCCGGTTTCTCACCCCAATGGTGGCGACACCGTCATCGGCCACCGACTCCACCAAGCCGACGAAATCGTGGCTCCGCAGATACCGGGAATCCAGCTCGACCCCCACATCCCGGGGAGCGCCAAAGAAAAACCCCGTTGTGTATCCCCGATGGCTGATCTTGGCCAGCTCCTCCAGCCACTCGCTCTTGCAGACATACCGCTCCGGATCATGGCGGTAGCGGTCCAGCGCTTCCCGGTAGACCCTGACCACGGAGGCGACATAGTTGGCCCCCTTCATCCGCCCCTCGATCTTCAGCGCGGCCACTCCCGTGGCCACGATCTCGGGAAGATAGGGAAGGAGGCAGAGATCCCGGGAGTTGAAGATGAAACTCCCCCGCTCCCCCTCCTCCACCGGGAAATACTCTCCCGGCCGACTTTCCTCCACGATGGCGTAATTCCAGCGGCAAGGATGAGTGCACTCCCCCTTGTTGGCGTTGCGACCGGTCATAACACTGGAGAGAAGGCAGCGCCCCGACTGGGAGATGCACAGTGCGCCATGCACGAAAATTTCCGTCTCCAGGGAGACCTTCTCATTCACCTGGCGAATCTCCTCCAGGGGCATCTCACGCGCCAGATTGATCCGGCTGATCCCCTGACGCTGCCAGAAACGGGCAGCGGCCCAATTGGTGCTATTGGCCTGGGTGGAGAGGTGAATACTCCGCGTTGGTGTCACTTCGCGGATGAGATCGATGACTCCCGGATCGGCGGCTATGAGGGCATCGAAGGGAACGGCGGCGGTATCCTCCAGGAACCGGAGCAGTTCAGGGATATCTCCTCCCGACGGATACCAGTTCACGGTGAGGTAGACCTTCACCCCACGTCCGTGAGCGTACTCGACCGCCTCGGCCAGTCCGTCATTGGTAAAATTATCAGCCTTGTTCCTCAGACCGAACGATTTACCACCAAGGTAGACGGCATCGGCGCCGTAATGGATGGCCAGAGCCAGTTTCTCCCGGTTTCCAGCCGGCGCCAGGAGTTCGGGAAGCTTCGTCCGGACAGATACAGTTGGTATAGCCACGGATGGTGAGGTAGTATGAAGCATGGGAACTCCCAAGGACAGCCGAAAAGGGTGACGCTCCCGGGCTGAAGGTATCTCGTAAACGAATTATCAGATGTTACCACACTCCTGGCGGCAAGAAAACAGCAAAGGGGTAGTGGGACAGAGGAGATGGCTATCCTTTCTCCTTGACAGCAGCAACACTATGGAAGTATTAATAATCCATCATTTCCGCTATCCATGAGGTGCCCCATGAAAATGCTTACCATGGCCATCTGCATTTCCGGCGTCATCGCCACCACGGCCCCCCAACTGTTCGCCCAGCCGGCAGGGGAGCCAACCCTTTACGTCGTGCAGAAAGGGGACACCCTGTGGGATATCTCCGAGCGATTTTTCAAAGATCCCTTTTTCTGGCCGAACCTCTGGTCCAAGAACCCTGCCATCGGTAATCCTCATTTTATCTACCCCGGCCAGAAGCTTCGAATTTTTCCGGACCGGATAGAGATCGTGGCCCCTCCCCCCCTTCCCGTAGCGGGAATAACTCCCCCATCTTCGGTGCTAGTCCAACCGATGCGTGAGAAGAGCTTTACGGTACGGGGAAGCGACGGGTTCATCGCGGAGCACGAGCTGACCGGCGTCGGACGAATCGTTGCCACCAATCACGACCGGGTGATCGTCGGTACGGGGGATACGGTCTACACGGACCTGGGGGGAGCATATGGCGCCAGGAAGGGTGACCGTTTTTCCATCTTCAGCATACAGGAGGCCGTCACCCACCCCCTCCGTCATGTTACGGTCGGTCACAAGATCGTCCCTCTGGGGACTCTGGAGCTGACGGAGTTGACCCCCACCGGCTCCCGTGCCACCATCACCGAATCCTACCGGGAGATCGGCAGCGGTGCGCTGCTCCTCCCCCGGAGCGACGGCCGGCTGGAGATCCCCCTGAAAAGTTCCGGCCGTAGCCTCTCCGGGATTATCCTGGAATCATTCACAGGAAACAGGGCCGTCGGGGCGGGGGATCTCGTTTACCTGGACCTGGGTGCAGAGCAGGGGGTCTCCTTGGGCAATATGCTGTATGTTGTCCGACAACCACTCCCGGAGAAGGAGTACCGCGGCGCCACGGTCCTGCCCCAGGAAATTCTGGGCGCTCTGGTAATAGTTCGTGTCGGGCGTGACACCTCCACCGCTCTTCTGGTCAAGACGGTGGAAGCCATTGAACTGGGAGAGATGGTCGTCTCGGTCCCCCCCCAGTAGCCGGCAGATCGTGGGGGCGATGGATCACTACTTCTGGTTTGCACTCAAATCGGTCCCCCTCGTGGGAAACGTGACCTTTTGCCGGCTCCTTCACCACTTTCAGAGTCCCGAGGAGGTCTTCCAAGCGACTCCGGAGGAGCTCGCCACAGTGCGAGGTATCTCTCCAGCGGCCGCCGCCCAGATCAGAAGCCACGATTACCGCGAAGCGGCTCAGAGAGAGTGCGCGGCGCTCCACCGGACGGGGGGCAGGATCGTTGATTTCCTTTCCGAAGAGTACCCGAAAATTCTCCTGGAGATTCCCGATTTCCCCCCCTTCCTGTACGTCCGGGGGGAACTGAGGAGTGCGGAATGCTCCATCGCAGTGGTCGGCTCCCGACGTGCTTCGTTCAGTGGCCAGAGCATCACGGAACGTCTGAGCCATGATCTGGCCCGGAGGGGAATCACCGTTGTTTCCGGCATGGCCCGGGGGATCGACAGCGCCGCCCACCGGGGGGCGCTCAAGGGGGGAGGAAGAACCATCGCCGTTCTCGGCTCGGGAGTGGATATCCTCTACCCCCCCGAAAGCCGGAAGCTTCGGGAAGAGGTCGCCGCCCAGGGAGCAGTGATCTCCGAGTTCCCCCTGGGGACCGCGCCCTTGGCGGAAAATTTTCCCCGTCGCAACCGGATCATCAGCGGACTCTCCCGGGGAGTGCTGGTAGTGGAGGCGGTGGAGAAGAGCGGCTCACTCATAACGGCCCGTTACGCCCTGGAGCAGGGGCGCGAGGTCTTCGCCGTCCCCGGCAACATCAGCTATCCCGGGAGCCGGGGACCCAATCGGCTTATAAAGGAAGGGGCCGCCCTGGTGGAAGATGTGGAAGATATCATCGTGAACCTCCCCCACCATGCTGCGCCCAGGGAGACGGAGAGTTCCGTGGCCCCGTCCTTTGCCCTGTCCCCCCAGGAGGCATCCATCTACACCCTGGTGGCGAATGCTCCGCTCCAGATGGACGAAATCACCGTCAAATGCGGATTGACAGCCGGTGAGGTTTCGGCTATGTTACTTCGCCTTGAGCTCAAGGGGGCGGTAACCCGTCTCCCCGGCAACTATTTCATGATTTCGTGACCTGCAAACCTACCCGGGCTCGAGGCGCTGCCTTGGGCCTTTGTCATCCGCCATAGGACCTACCATGCCCCAACATCTTGTTATTGTGGAATCTCCGGCCAAGGCCAAGACCATCGAAAAATTTCTCGGCAGCGACTACCGGGTCCTCGCCTCCTTCGGCCACGTACGTGCCCTCCCCAGCAAGCAGGGTTCGGTGGATGTGGATGACGACTTCAACCCCAAGTACGCGATCCTCCCCGAGAGCAAGAAGCACCTGGACGCCATCAAGAAAGAGCTGAAGGGCGCCGATTCCCTCCTCCTCGCAACTGACCCGGATCGCGAAGGTGAGGCCATCGCCTGGCACCTCCTGGCCGCCCTTGGGCTGGACAAGAAAAAATCGCCCCTGGATATCAAACGGGTCGTCTTTCATGAGATCACCAAAGATGCCATTATCCACGCCGTGGAGAACCCGCGGAGCATCTCCGATGAGCTCGTAGACGCCCAGCAGGCCCGCTCGGTCCTGGACTACCTGGTGGGATTCAACCTCTCACCCTTCCTCTGGAAGAAAATCCGGTACGGCCTCTCCGCCGGCCGGGTCCAGTCGGTGGCGCTGCGACTCGTCTGTGAACGGGAAAAAGAGATTCTGGCGTTCATCCAGCAGGAATACTGGACCATCGGCGCCCGTCTGGAAACGGAACGGAAACAGCTTTTCAGTGCATCCCTCATTGAGGCTGAAGGGAAGAAACTGGGGAAATTCGACATTCCCGACGAGGCGACCGCCCACCGGCTTCTGGGAATACTGAAGGGACGGGAATATCAGGTAGCCAAGGTCACGAAGAGTGAGCGGAAGCGAACCCCTTCCCCCCCCTTCACCACCTCGACCCTTCAGCAGGAGGCATCCCGCAAACTGGGGTACTCCGCCAAGAAGACCATGAGCACGGCCCAGAAGCTGTACGAGGGACTCGACATCGGCGCGGAGGGGACCGTCGGTCTCATCTCCTATATGCGTACCGACAGTGTTGCTCTCTCCACCCTGGCAACCTCCGAAGCCCATGAGGTCATCACCTCCCTCTACGGCAAAGAGTATGCGCTCCCCAAGCCGAGGATCTACAAGACCAAGACCAAGAACGCCCAGGAGGCCCATGAGGCGGTGCGCCCCACCTCCATCGCCCGGACGCCGGCCGAGGTGAAGAAGTTTCTCACCCCGGATCAGTTCAAGCTCTACGACCTGATCTGGAAACGAACGGTCGCCTCCCAGATGGCCGAGGCGCTCCTGGACCAGACCAGTGTGGATATCTCCGCCGGAGTCGGTTTTACCTTCCGGGCCGCCGGCACCATTATCCGTTTTGCCGGATTCATGAAGCTTTATATTGAGGGTGAGGACGATAAGTCCGAAGAAAAGGAGAACGTGGGGGCCAAGAGCGACGACAACGAGGAACGTCTCTTGCCGCCGCTGGCGGAGGGTGAGCCCATCGGCGCCAAGGAACTCCTCCCCGAACAGCACTTCACCCAGCCCCCGCCCCGCTACACCGAGGCCACGCTGGTGAAGACCCTTGAGGAGTATGGCATCGGACGCCCCTCCACCTACGCCAGCACGCTCAATACCCTGGTGGAGCGCAAATACTCCCGGCTGGAAAAGAAACGCTTCTTCCCCGAGGATGTGGGGATGGTGGTCAGCGACCTCCTGGTGAACCACTTCGGGACCTATGTGGATTATAACTTCACCGCCGCCCTGGAAGAGCAACTGGATCAGGTCTCGCGGGGAGAAAAAGAGTGGAAGCCGCTCCTCCGGGAGTTCTGGGGGCCCTTCACGGCCCTCCTGCAACAGAAAGAGGGAGAGGTCAGCAAGTCGGATCTCACCACCGAGGCCACCAATGAGATCTGCCCCGACTGCGGCAAGCCGCTGGTGGTGAAGCTGGGAAAACGGGGAAAGTTCATTGCCTGCTCCGGGTACCAGGAGGGGTGCAAATTTACCCGCAACATCGACCGGGAGACCGGAGAAATGATGGAACCGGTGGAACCGGAGATTTCCGAAGAGATCTGCGGAAAGTGCAGCAGCCCCATGCTGGTCAAGGAGGGGCGTTTCGGCAAATACCTGGCCTGCTCCGGCTATCCGGCCTGCAAGAATATCCAGCCCCTGATCAAGCCCATGGCAACCGGCGTTACCTGCCCGGAATGCGGCGAAGGGGAGCTGATCGAAAAAAAATCGCGCTATGGCAAGATGTTCTACTCCTGCAACCGCTATCCGGAATGTAAATTTGCTCTCTGGGATCTTCCGGTGAAACAGCCCTGTCCCAAGTGCGGCTTCCCGCTGCTGGTGAAAAAAATCTACAAGCGGGAGGGGGAATTCCTCAAATGCCCCAAGGAGGGGTGTGACCATAAAGAGGGGGGGATACAGAAGGGATGACAACCAATACACATCATTTTGTAGGGGCGAACGGCGTTCGCCCTGACGGGTCAGAGGTATCGTTGAATTCGGACAAGGGCGTATGCCATACGCCCCTACGATGATTGTCATATTTTAAAATGCCCCGCCCTCCGCGGGGCGTTTTAATTGTCGATGCATGCCCTGAAAGGAGTCGAGATGACCGAAACAGAGCTTGAACTGCTATCAAGGATCGAGGAACTTGAACGTCACACCTGGCGCAACAGCGCCATCCTGAGGTCGGTGGCCATGGTCGCCTTCACCGCCATGGTGGGAATCGTCGTCGCCTCGGGGGTCGTCGGCGGCGGACGGGGCAGGCAGTGGTCAGGACCGGCCTGGAACACCATGTGGCTCTACGGACTGTTCGCCGCCAACGCCGTCTCCATGTTCTGGACCACCCATAAGGAATAGAACCATGCCCATGTCCTTCAAAAACATACTGCTGCTGCTGGTTGTGGTGCTACTTTGCGCCGCCTTCAACATGCAGCTGTTCCGAGGTCTCGACCAGATGATGGGGGATCAGTACTGGGTCATCGACACGACTCAGGGTGACCATGGGTGGTACGCCATGGGTATGCTCCCCCATGTAAAAAAGGTTCCCAAGGATCAGGTCAAGGCCGCCAACACCGATGCCGACCCGAACAACGACTACATCATCTACGCCCAGGCCGGGGATTTTGGCGGCGAGTCCGTCTACGGCATCTGCTTCGGTATAGCGCTTATCATGTACCTGATCTGGTTCTCCTTCATCATCGGCTTCCCCGACAAGGTCGACCCGTATCTGCTCCCCCGCCGGATCTTCACCATCACCGTCATCATCTGCTGCTCCGTCATCGCCAACCTCTTCCTCATGAGAATATCGGCCGACTCCGCCCGCGATCCCCTGTCCCGCATCGCCAACGTGGCCGGCGACCACGCCTCACTCCTCTTCCACTACGCCGGCATCTGGTTCGCCATACTCTTCTCCGCCCTGGGAACCCATACCCACTCGTTCCGGGAGGTCTCCGCCCCGGATAGTCGCAACTGGCAGAGTCAGGCAAACGAAAAATTCTCATGGATGTTCACCCTGTTGGCAACCGTCACGGTACTGGAAGTTATCCTCGTGCAACAGCGACTCGCCCTTCCCGACTCCGCCGTGGACTACTCCCTCTGGATCATCTGGGTGGTCATCTTCATGCGAATGTACGGTTTCTCCCCCAAATACTGGATCAAACGGGGACGCGGCATCGCCATCATGACCGGCGGCACGGTCACCACCTTGGCTATCTTCTATTTCCTGGAACGGGCCACCGGGACGCTGGGAGCAGGCTTCGCCTCTCCCATCCTGGCCAAAGTCCTGGGGGCGCAAAACGCCAACGTCGGTCTTTCCGCCATGATCTCCATCTATCTGATTTTCTGGATGGAATTTGCCGCCGCCATCAGGATGAACGGCCCCTCTCGAAGGGCTATGACCAAACCGTAAGAATTCGGACGGCGCATCATTTTTTTACTATATTTTTCCTGGAGCATGGAGTATAGTAACCGCACTGAATAGAGTTATCACTTAACCGTTACCCATATGGAGGAAGAGATGAAAAATAACAACCTTTTTAAGCCGGTGTCGAAGCTCATGGGAGCGCTAGCCATCCTCCTGGTGGGAGCATCCATCAGTTACGCCAGCCTCATCCCCGGCGGCACCATCAGCACTGTCCTTGACAACACCCTCAATAAAACAAATACGCCCAATGTCAGTCCTTCTTCCGTCAGTACCACCCGCTCCGTAGCCACTGTCTTTCAGGTCGGAAGTAATTCCTATTTGAACAGTATCGCCATCAATGTCACGGGCGCAATTACCACCACCTTCGCCTTCAACCTCATGGCTGTGGACGCAAATTCAATGCCCACGGGAACCGCGCTGGCTTCCTATACGTCGGGGAATACGACTGTTAACAGTACGCCAACCTACTACACCTTCAACTTCGGCACAACTCTGTCGGACTATCTGTTGCTCAGTTCGAACAAGTATGCGCTGGTCATCAATACTACAAGCGCAACTTCCGTCAATATGCAAAATTTTGATACGGTTTATAACGCCGGATTGTCAGGCTGGAGTTGGAAGCAGAATGACCGGAATATCGGCTCAGGCTGGACGGCTCTTTCGACAGCTCCCAACGCTTCCAACAACTTTGCAATGATTCTCAACGCTTCCACGATCGTTCCCGAACCGTCGACCTATGCTCTCCTCTGCATCTCCCTGGGTGTTGTAGCCTATGCGCGCAAACGGATGGTGAAGCAAGATGAGGTGTAACGGTTAAAAAAATAGTTCCGATCAGATTGCGGGTTGGACCAGAACAAAGAGCTCCGGGGTTAGACAAACCCGGGGCTCTTTCGTTGAGAATGACCGCCGTCAGGTTCAATCGCACCACAACGCGGCATTTCCCTTGAGTTTTACGCCGATTTCTCCTATAGTTCCCCATTGCTTACCGTTTGAAATCAACTCGATTTCCGGACGAACCTCCCAGGGCAGAGCTCCATGTTCATAACGTTTGAAGGAATCGAAGGGTGCGGCAAGAGCACCCAGGCACGATTGCTGGCCGACAGACTCCACGGGGAGGGGTTTCGGGTAACCCTGACCAGGGAACCGGGTGGCGCCCCCATTGCCGACAAGATTCGCGCCATCCTCCTGGATGCCGACAACGCCGCCATGACCCCGTTGACGGAATTACTCCTCTACGCCGCGGCCCGGAGCCAGCACCTCCACGACAGAGTCCGCCCCGCCCTTGAAGCAGGAGAGCTTGTCATCTGTGACCGCTTTACCGACGCCACAATGGCCTATCAGGGGTACGGACGCGGTCTGGACCACCACCTCATCCGGCAGTTGAACGAACTTGCCACGGGGGGCCTGGTCCCCACCCTGACCATCCTTATGGATTGTCCGGTGGAGCTCGGTCTGGGACGGGCGCTGAACAGGATCAGCGGCACCCTGGGGGCAAAGGAAGAGCGGTTCGAGCAAGAATCGCTACAGTTCCACCGTGCGGTGCGAAGCGGTTATCTCACCCAGGCCAGTAACGAACCGGAGCGCTTCGCTGTTGTGGATGCCGCCGGAACGATAGCGCAGATTGCCGGAAAGATCTCCGACATCATCTCCGCGCACCTTTTGGGACGCTGACCATGCCCTTCAGCGCCATCCGCGGCCAGGAGCACGCCGTCGGTATTCTCAAACGTTCACTGGAAGGAAACCGGGTCGCCCACGCCTACCTCTTCGAAGGGATAGAGGGGTGCGGCAAGATGCTGACGGCACGTTCCCTGGCGGAAGCCCTCTTTTGCGGCTCCACCGAGCCGTGCGGTAGTTGTCCCGCCTGTCGAAAGATGGCGACGAAACAGCACCCGGACCTCCACCTGTTGGAACCGGAAAAGGGGATCATCAAGATCGACCGGATCAGGGAGATCCAGAAAGAGTTGTCCCTGCGCCCCGTGGAGGCCCCGAAAAAAGTCTGTATCGTCAACCAGGCAGATCGAATGAATCAGGCGGCGGCCAACGCCTTCCTGAAAACCCTGGAGGAACCACCGGGCAACGCCCTGCTCATTCTCCTCAGTGACACACCGACGGCGCTCCTTTCGACGATTCTTTCCCGCTGCCAGAGGCTCCGGTTCAACCCCCTCCCCCTGGAGATTCTGACGGAACTCCTCCTGGCCCAGGGAGCAGCAGCGGAGCAGGCCCAAAGCGCCGCCTCCCTTGCCGGGGGAAGCATGGCCAAAGGGACGGCGATTCTCCAGGAGGGATTTCTCACCCGTCGAAGAGAGATCGTGGAGCAGACCATTGATCTTACCCCTCGCGATTTCGCCACCCTGACGGTAACGGCGGAACGACTGGGACATGAACGGGAACAGGCACAGGAGGTGGTGGAAGTACTGACTCTCTTTTTTCGTGATGTCATGCTCCACCGGCATGGCTCCCTTCCCCCAGTGAACAGCGACCTTTCGGAGTTGGTGGAACGAACGGCAGGGGGGCTCTCCACCGGAGACATCATGGAGCGTTTGGAGGCAATAATCCGCGCCGGGCAGGCGCTTACCAGAAACGTCAACCCGCGGCTGACCCTGGAGGCGCTTTTCATGTCTCTGGCAATGGGCAGATGAACTGACTACGGCGTCCCGGACGCCCGGAGGTATACGTGGCACGTGTCATAAGCATTCAATTCGGCTATGCAGGAAAGCTCTACGATTTCACCTGCGGCGCCATGGAACTATCCATCGGCGACCAGGTGGTCGTGGAGACCGAAAAAGGAAAAGCCATCGGCTCCGTGGTGAGAGAACCCCGTGACAAACCTGAGGGAGAACTCCCCGAAGGTATGAAACAGATTCTTCGGGGAGCAACGGATGAAGACCTGCAAACGGCGGCCCGAAACAGGATACGGGAAAAAGACGCCCGCGCCTATTGCCTGAAAAAAATCAACGAGCGAAACCTGGAGATGAAGCTCATCCGGGTGGAATACCTCTTCGACGGGAGCAAGGCCATCTTCTTTTTCACTGCAGACGGCCGTATCGACTTCCGCGAACTGGTGAAGGATCTGGCCTACGCCTTCCATACCCGTATCGAAATGCGCCAGGTGGGTGTCCGCGACGAGGCCAAGATGGTGGGAGGGATCGGGATCTGCGGCCGTGAACTCTGCTGTTCATCCTTCCTGAGGGAATTCGAACCGGTATCGGTTAAAATGGCCAAGGAGCAGAACCTGGCTCTCAACCCCACCAAGATTTCCGGACAATGTGGCCGCCTTCTCTGCTGCCTCGGCTACGAATACGAGACCTACAGCGCCATCAAGAAAACCCTTCCCAAATGCGGCCGTTACATCCAGTGCGGCGAGGTCTGCGGTGAGGTGGTCAAGCAGAATGTCATCACAGGAACCGTCACCGTCCGAACCGAAGAGCACCGTGAGGTCGTCATCAAGAGCGAGGAGATCCGCCCGGAGCATATCACGGAAAAACCGAAAAAACTCCCCCCCAAAGAGACGGTGGAGGCAACCACCCCCAATCGGTCATCCCGCGACAACAGAACCCCGCAGAAGCCTCCCCGCCGCACCGACCGCAAGGGGGGAGGACGAGGCCCCAAGGAGAAGTCATGAGCAGACCGTTCTACGTCACCACCCCCATCTATTATGTCAATGACGTCCCTCACATCGGTCATGCCTACACCACCGTGGCCGCCGATGTCCTGGCCCGTTACCGCCGACTCAAGGGGGATGATGTCTTTTTTCTCACCGGAACCGACGAGCATGGCCAGAAAGTGGAAAAGGTCGCCACCGCCGCCGGTGAGACCCCGCTGGAGCTGGCCGACCGGGTGGTCACCCGCTTTCAGGCGCTCTGGGAGAAGCTGGATATTTCCTACACCGATTTTATCCGGACGACCCAAGAGCGGCATAAGCAGGGCGTATCCCATTTTTTTGAAAAAGTGCTGGCCCAGGGGGACATCTACCTGGGGGAGTACGAGGATTGGTACTGCACCCCCTGCGAGACCTTCTGGACCGAGACTCAACTCATTGACTACAAATGCCCCGATTGCAATCGACCCACGGAAAAACTGAAGGAGGAGTCGTATTTCTTCCGGATGAGCAAGTATCAGGAGCAACTTCTGGCGCATATTGAGGCGCATCCCGATTTTATCCAACCCAAATCGCGCCGGAACGAAATTGTCTCCTTCATCAAGGAGGGACTGCGCGACCTCTCCGTATCCCGCACCTCGTTCAGGTGGGGAATACCGGTCCCCGGCAACCCTCGCCATATCGTCTACGTCTGGTTCGACGCCCTGACCAACTACATCACGGGGTTGGGATACCCCGATGAAAGCGGCCCCTTCGGCAGCCATTGGCCGGCCAACGTCCACCTCATCGGCAAGGATATCCTCCGGTTCCATGCCGTCTACTGGCCCACCTTCCTCATGGCTGCCGGGATGCCGCTCCCCGCCAAGGTCTTTGCCCACGGTTGGTGGACCGTTGAAGGACAGAAGATGAGCAAGAGTCTCCAGAACGTCGTGGAACCCAACATGCTCATCGATAAATACGGCGTGGATGCGGTCCGCTACTTCCTCCTCCGGGAGGTCCCCTTCGGACTGGACGGCGACTTCTCTCATACGGCCCTGGTCCACCGGATCAACTCCGATCTGGCCAACGACCTGGGGAATCTCCTTTCCCGCTCCACCGCCATGCTCTCCAAATATTTCGGCGGTGTGGTCCAGATACCGGGACTCCTGACGGAGAAAGATACCGCCTACAAGAACGCAACGGAAGAGATGGTCCGCCAGGTGGATCGTCATCTGGGTGATCTGGCCTTCAGCAAGGCGTTGCAGTCCATCTGGGAAGTCATCTCCGCCGGGAACAAGTACATCGACGAGATGGCGCCCTGGACCCTGGCCAAGGATCCGGAGCAGAAGGAGCGGCTGGGGACCATCATGTACTGCCTCCTGGAATCCCAGCGGATCGTCCATTCCCTGCTGGCGGCCTTCATGCCCTCCACCTCTCAAAAAGGGCTTGCCTGCCTCGGCGTTCCCGACTCCACCGGAGAGGAAACCTTTGCCTGGGGTGGCCTGATGGCCGGCGCCACGGTGCAGAAGGCGGAACCACTCTTCCCCCGCATTGAGGAGAAGGAGGAGTACTGACAGCCATGATGACAACATGTCCCATCTGCAAGAGTCCTGTCCAATGGGAGGGGAACCCCACCCGCCCCTTCTGCTCTGAACGGTGCCGCATCCGCGACCTGGGAGCCTGGGTGGCAGAAGAGTACCGGGTTCCGGCGGAGGAGTTTCGCCTGGAAGAGGCCACCCCCGACGAGGAACAGAAACAATAATCCACCACTGAGACACTGAGACACGGAGATAAAGCTTCCTCATGGACATACAGGATGTGCAGGACGAAATCGTAGTTTTTGTTTATCCAAAGAACGTATCCTGTTCATCCTGTAAATCCCTGAAAATTTGCCTGTTGATCTTCTCCGTGTCTCCGTGTCTCCGTGGTTCAACTTCTCAGTTTTCCACGGAGTGTACCTATGTCTGACATCCGCCTTCGCTTCGCCCCCAGCCCCACGGGGTATCTCCATGTGGGAGGCGCCCGCACCGCCCTTTTTAACTGGCTCCTGGCCCGCAAACTGGGGGGAACCTTCATCCTCCGGATCGAAGACACCGACGTGGCGCGATCAACCGAGGAATCGGTGAACGCCATCCTGGAGGGAATGAGGTGGCTGGGACTGGAGTGGGACGAAGGGCCCTTTTTCCAGTCTGATCTCTTTCCGGTCTACCGGGAGTATGTCCAAAAATTGCTCCAGGAAGGAAAGGCCTACCGCTGCTACTGTACCCCCGAGGAGTTGGAGAAGAAACGGGAACTGGCCATGGCGGAGGGACGAAAACCCAAATACGACGGGAGCTGCCGCGGCCTGAAGGAAGAGATTCCCGACAAGTCCTTCGCGATCCGCTTCCGGGCGCCCCAGGACGGAATCACCGCCTTCGACGATCTGGTCAAGGGATCCATATCCTTCAACAACGAGGAACTGGACGACCTGATCATCCAGCGGAGCGACGGAACCCCCATCTATAATTTCACCGTGGTCATCGACGACGCCACCATGAAGGTCTCCACCGTCATCCGGGGGGACGACCATATCAGCAACACCCCCCGCCAGATTCTCCTCTACGAGGCCCTTGGTTTCCCGGTCCCCCGCTTTGCCCATGTCCCGATGATCCTGGGGAGCGACAAGGCGCGACTCTCCAAGCGGCACGGCGCCACCAGCGTCATGGCCTACCGGGACATGGGATATCTCCCCGAGGCAATGGTTAATTACCTGGTCCGCCTGGGATGGAGCCACGGCGATGATGAAATCTTCAGCCGGGAGGAGCTGGTGGATAAGTTCACCCTGGAAGGGATCGGCAAGTCCGCCGGCGTCTTCAATCCGGAGAAACTCCTTTGGCTCAACGCCCACTACATCAAGAACGGTGATCCGGCCCGACTGGCGGAACTTCTTCTCCCCTTCCTCCGGGAGCGGGGAGTGGAGCCAACCGCCGACGGCCCCGTTCTGGCCACGGTCATCACCACTCTTCAGGAGCGGGCACGGACCATGCTGGAACTGGCCGACGGCGCACTTTTCTACTACCGTAGCGAGGTGCTCTACGATGAAGCGGCAGCGGCCAAGCAGTTGACCTCGCTACAGTACCCTATTCTCACGGCTTTTACCCAACGGCTGGCGGCATGGGAAGATATGACCCCGGCAGGGATCGAGGTGCTTTTCAAGGAGTTCTGCACAGCTCAGGGAATCAAGATGGGTCAGGTCGGCCCCTCGGTCAGAGTGGCTCTCTGCGGAGTAACGTCCTCACCGGCCATCTACGATGTCATCGCCGTCCTGGGCAAAGACGAGACAAGCCGGCGTCTGGAACGCGCCATCTCCTTCGTGGCGACCCAACTTTGAGGAACGGATACCTATTAAAACGTTGAAATCATAATTCTTCCCACTTGAGCCCGTAAACAGGCAATGTTCTTGCAGTAGTACATGAACAGTAGCCGTCACCGTGGGAAGGAGCTTGATCATGACGTCATCGGAACAGCCACAGGTAAAGATTCTCTTCGTGGACGACGAGCAGGAAACTCTGCTGGCGCTGGGACGTCTGCTTAAAAATGAGAATTTTGAGTTAATTACGGCGACATCAGGAGAAGACGGGCTCGAAATACTAAATAATACCAAGGGGATCGGTGTTATCGTCTCTGATCAGGCCATGCCGGCCATGAGCGGTATAGAGTTCCTGAAAAGGGCGTGGGAACTCTCCCCCAACGCCCTTCGGATCATGCTTACCGGTCGGCAAGGGCAAGATCTGGAACATGAGGCACTCTACAAGGGGGGGGCTTTTCGCTTCATATCCAAGCCATGGAGAACCGAAGAGCTCGTAAAGGCACTCCGCGATGCCGTAGCCACGTACCTGCTGATCCGGGAAAACCGGCGTTTGACGACGCGCCTGGCGCCCTCACCCCGCGAAAAAGCGGAGCGAAACAGGCAAAAGACGTTACCGGCAAGGAGCTGACCCCCTTTCCCACCCCACCCACCTCTCATTGACTCTAAAACCCACCACCTAAATCATAAAACCTAAAACCTGAAACGGTTTCATACATCCTCATAGCTCACCACTTCCCCCGTATAGGTCGTGATCACCAGCCCCCCCCCTACCCGCTCCACCGTCTCCGGCAGAATCGGTATTTTCCCCTTCCCTCCGGGGAGATCGATGACGTAATAGGGGATCGCCAACCCCGAGGTGTGGCCGCGCAACGCCGCCATGATCCTGACGCCGCACGCCACCGAAGTCCGAAAGTGACCGGTCCCACGTACCAGATCCATCTGGTGCAGGTAGTAAGGACGGACCCGGATTGCCAGGAGACGCTGCACCAGAAGGGTCATGACCGCCGGATCATCGTTCACCCCCTTGAGGAGGACACTCTGGTTCCCCAGGGGGATCCCCGCGTCGGCCAGGAGAGCGCACGCTGCAGACGACTCAGGAGTGATCTCCCGGGGGTGATTGAAGTGGGTATTGAGGTAGAGGGGATGATACGTTTTCAGGAGTTCGCAAAGTTTGGGGGTGACCCGCTCCGGCAACACCACCGGAACCCGGCTCCCGATCCGGATGATCTCCACGTGGGGGATGGCGCGCAATCCGGCAAGGATCTCATCCAACTCCTCATCGGGGAGCATGAGGGGGTCTCCCCCGGAGAGGATGACATCGCGAATCTCCGGATGTGAGGCGATATACTCCAGGGTCTCCCGGCGGGATTCCCGGGGGTCGGGGACCGGTTGCCCCAGCCGCCGCTTCCGCATACAAAAGCGGCAGAAGACGGCGCAGTCGTTAGAGACGAGCCAGACAACCCGGTCGGGGTAGCGGTGGATAAGTCCGGGAACCGGGGAGAGCCGCTCCTCGTCCAAGGGATCGGGGAGTTGGACATCCTCCAGTTCTTGCGGGTCGGGAACGCACTGGCGCCAGATAGGGTCACCCGGCTCTTGAATAAGGGAAAGGTAGTGCGGGGAGATCCGCACCGGATACCGGTCCGCCACCGCAGCCAGAGGGGCCGGATTGATGCCAAGACGGAAAGCCATTTGATC
>CAIUUR010000318.1 GCA_903902345.1 uncultured Geobacteraceae bacterium
CCCCCATGGCGATGATGAGGGTGGAACCAACCCGATTAACCGGGATGATCTGATACTTCTTGGCGATATCGTGGGGAATCAGCTTCAGCACCCCCACGTCCACCTCAAAATCGGCCAGGTTGATGGAAGGTACGCCGTACTGGCGTGAAAGAAAGGTCGTGAGCTCCGATTCGGCCAGGAGACCGTTCTTTATGAGGATGGAACCAAGGCGAACCCCCGGGCCGGCAGTTTGCTGCTCGTTGAGGGAGGCGACAAGCTGTTCCTTGGTTATCAGATTATTTTTAACCAGGATCTCTCCCAGTCTGCTGACATGCATGAGCAACTCGCAAAAAAAGTCAATTCAAGCCGGTATCTTCCGATATTTCAACACGTTTCACCCTGAAACAGAATTGATATCAATCTACAGCAAAGCCGTAAATCATGTCAACTCTATAACGCCGAAACGCTTGCCGCGACCCTGAGCCATCGTGGGTAACCGCTCAGTAACAGCAGACGAACTAGCTATGAGCCAAACTTGAGTCGCGACTTTTTCGGAAAAATTAAAACGAGGTCTTCAATCAGCACCCCGGCAAAACTGTTGACAATCTACCCATTGTAGCTATTCACCACAAAACCCCTCCAAGGCGAGATCCACCTACCCTTTCGTTGCTGCCCTTTTTCTCCACAACCAACCACCGACATCCCCGGACAAGAGTTCTGATTACTCACCCCCTACGCGAAATACCGGCGTTTTAAAAATTGGCATCAGCATTGCAAAAGGGATTGGGAACGCATCACTTCCGGTGCGGATTTCACAATAGAGAGGAGAGTACACATGGAACCGAAACAGTGCCTGAATGAGGAGACCCCCCAGATTCTCGACGAGATCGCGGTGGAAGAACTGGCCATCGACGGGATCTGCGGGGTCTACTGAGATGACTGAACCCAGGGTTAGCTTGCACAGGGCCTGCCGGGTTCGCAAAGAACGCTTCGGCCTCCTGTTTTATGACAGTCGGGGGCCGAGGCTGCTCTTTGCCGAAACCGGGGATCTGCTGGAACCCGGTTTTTTTACCGGAGAACTGTCCGTGAACGGTACACTGGACAAACTCACCGAAGCAGAACAGCGGAAGGTAACCGGACTTCTCTCCAACCTGGCCAAGAAGGGATTCATCCGTGAGCAACAGATTTGTTGATCAGGGGCTCCGCGCCCCGGTAAATGTGACATGGGAAGTGACGCTGCTCTGTAACCTCCGCTGCCGCCACTGCCTTTCCTCCTCCGGCGTGGCCGCCCCCCACGAACTGACCACCGCCGAGGCCCTCGACCTGGTGGAACAGTTCGCCAAGGCCGGGGTCTTCCAGATCAATTTCGGTGGTGGTGAACCGTTCATGAGACCGGACTTCCTCCAGATCCTGGATGCCTGCCACGAACGGGGAATCATGACCTGCATCTCCACCAACGGGACCCTGCTGAACCGCCCCATGGTGGAACGGCTGGCCAAGAGCAGACTGGTGGCCATCCAGGTGAGCATGGACGGGGTGGACCGCAAAAGCTGTGACCTTCTTCGCGGCGACGGCACCTACGAGACCGCGCTCAGGGCCGTGGATATCTTGGCCAAGAGTCCCATCCCCACCAGCATCAACACCGTACTGACGGCGGCCAATGCCGCCGACATCCCGGAACTTCACGCTTTGGCCCGTTCCCTGGGGGTTTCCCTCCGGGTTAGTCGCTTCCGCCCCTCGGGACGGGGAGCGGAAAACTGGGAAGAGCTCCGCCCCACCCCACGCCAGCTTCTGGACTTTTCCAACTGGCTGGCGGAGAGCGGCGATGTCCGGACCGGCGACAGCTTCTTCTCCCTCACCTCCCAGGAACGCCAGGGGCTGGGGCTCAACCTCTGCGGAGCGGCCAAGCTGACCTGCTGCGTCGGTCCGGAAGGAAATTTCTTTCCCTGCGCCTTCCTCCAGCAGGAAGATTTTCTGGCAGGCTCCATCCGTCAGCAGAGCTTTCAGCAAATCTGGGACGAATCCCCCATGTACGCCTCCTTCCGCCGCCTCCGGATTCACTCCTGCGAGGAGTGCCAGAGGTTCGACCAGTGTCACGGCGGCTGTCCGGCGGTGGCCTGGCATCTGAAAGGACGGATTGACGGCGGCGACCCGGAATGTCTGGAAAAATGCGTCACCATGGCGGAAGCGTAGAAACGGTGAGGCGGTTTGAGGTTCTATGTTCAAGGTTCTATGTTCAAGGTTGAAGAACTTTGAACCCTGAACCCCGAACCTTGAACATCGAACCGAGGAGTTTACCCATGATGTTTCCCACGCTCTTCTCCCCCTTGAAGATCGGCCAGGTGGAGGTAAAAAACCGGATCTCCTTCCAGCCGCACCTGACAAATCTGGCAGTGGACTGTCTCCCCAGCGATGCCCAGATGCACTACTGGGGGGAGCGGGCCAAGGGGGGGGCCGGACTTATCATCACCGAAGAGATGAGCGTCCACCCCACGGATCGGGCCTACGAGAAACTCATCGACGTTTACCACAGTCAGGTCATCCCCGGTTTCCGGAAGATCACCAACTGCGTCCACCAGTACGACGCCAAGATCTTCGCCCAACTGAACCACAACGGCCAGCAGTGCGACGGGAGCCTCTCCCGGCTCCCCGTCTGGGCCCCCTCCCCCATGCCCGACGTCCTCTTCCGGGAGACCCCCAAGGCTATGGAAATAGAGGACATTGAAGAGGTAGCTCGCTACTTCGCCAAGAGCGCCACCCATGTCAGGGCCGGACGGTTCGACGGCATAGAGATCCAGTTCGGCCATTCCAGCCTGGCCCGTCAGTTCCTCTCCCCCCTTACCAACTACCGGCAGGACGAATTTGGCGGCTCCCTGGAGAACCGTATGCGCGCGCCGCTCATGTTCATAGAGGCGGTGCGCAAGGCGGTGGGCAAGGATTACACCTTGGGGATACGGATGTGCGCCGATGAGATGATCCCCGGTGGCCTGGACCTGGCCCAGGTGCAGGAGATCGGCGCCCGCTTCGAGGCCTCCGGACTCATCGACTTCATGGATCTCTCCATCGCCACCTTCTACAACCTGTATCTTGTGGAAGGCTCCATGCACACCCCGCTGGGCTACACCATCCCCCTGGCCGCGGGGATGAGGGAAAAGCTGAGACTCCCCGTTTTCTGCACCGGGCGAATCAACGACCCCACCATGGCTGAACGGGTGCTGGCCTCGGGGCAAGCGGACATGATCGGCATGTGCCGGGCACTCATCTGCGACCCGTACCTCCCCAAGAAAGCCAAGGAGGGGCGACTGGAGGATCTGCGTTACTGCGTTGCCGACAACCAGAACTGCATCGGCCGGATCGGGATGAACAAGACCATCGGCTGCATCCAGAACCCAGCCGTGGGGAAGGAAGCGGAATGGGGAGAAGGAACCCTCAAACCGGCCCCAGTAAAGAAGAAGGTGATGATCGTGGGAGGAGGACCGGCCGGAATGTGGGCGGCCAAAATGGCCGGCCGCCGGGGGCACAAGGTCACCCTGTACGACAAGGGGACGGAGCTTGGCGGTCAGGTTCTCATCGCCGCCAAGGGAGCGGGGCGTGACGAGTTCGGAGTCCTGGCCCGCAACGAGAAGGAGCAGGTGAACAAGGCAGGAGTGACGGTCCAGCTGGGGAGTGAGGTCACCACCGCCCAGGTCCTGGCCGAAAAGCCCGACGTGGTTATCATCGCCACCGGGAGCGTCCCCAAGGAGTTTCCCGTAGGTGGGGCCGATGGCCCCGGCATCTGCAACGTCTGGCAGGTCCTCCAGGGGGAGGCGGAGTTGGGTGAACATGTCTGCCTCATCGACTATGACGGCCACCACCGCGCCACCGCCACCGCCGAACTCCTGGCAATCCAGGGGAAGAAAGTTCACATCATCACCTCCAGCCTTTTCATCGGCGCGGAACTCGGTCCCACCCAGGACCTCTACCTGACCCGACAACGTCTCCTGCAGAAGGGGGTCACTTTTACCCCGGACATAGCCGTCATGGAGGTGGGAGGTGAACTGGGGGCCAAGACGGTGAAGGGATTCAACGTCTACTCCAACCAGTGGGATCAGTGGGGCCCCTTCGACAACCTGGTCCTGGCCATGGGGCAGCGAACCGTGGACGAGCTTTACTTCAGCCTCAAGGGTAAGGTGCCGGAACTCTACCGCATCGGCGACTGTGTGGCCCCCCGCAAGGTGGACATGGCCATCTGGGAAGGACAGAAAGTGGGGAGGGAGATCTGATGCTACTCGTCATCCTGGAGTGCGCCGACGGTGAAATCGGTGACACCGACAAGGGGATACTCTCCGCGGCAAACCGGATCAGCTCTACCCTGGAGGTTCCCTGGGGAGCGGCCGTGATCCCCGGCACTACTCCGGCAGATCCTGCCCCCTTCGCCCCCTACGGCGTCCCGGAGGTGATCGTCACCGGAGAGGTGGCCGGGGCCGCGGATTCACCGGATCTGCAGGGGCAACTCCTGGCCCGACTGGCCCGGGAGAAAAACGCCTCCCTGATCCTCCTCCCCCACACCGACGCCGGCGCCACCCTGGCGCCGCTCCTGGCTGCGGAACTGGATGCGGCCCTCGTCACCGAGGGGATCGCCATCCGCCAGGCAGAGGGGGGGCTGGAGATTCAGCATCAGGCCCTGGGATGCCATGTCGCCCGCCTCCGCTCCTGGGATGGAAAGCGCCCCCTCGTCCTCACTCTTCCCGTGAAGAGCCTGAGTCAGGTGGTTCTCCCCTCCATGAAACCGTCGCAGCCAATTCTCACTTCCTGGCAGCCCGACGGGTCGGGACTCTCCCCCAGGACAACGATCCTTCAGCGAATCCCCCCCGATCCGCAGACCGTGGATGTGAGCGAAGCCGAGGTCATTGTCAGCGTCGGCAAGGGGTGCGACCCTCATACGTTCGACCAGGTGAAGGAACTGGCCCGACTCCTCAACATTTCCCTGGGAGTTACCCGTCCGGTCTATGATCTGGGGTGGACCGGTTTCGAACGGATGATCGGCCAGACCGGTCGGGCCGTAGCCCCCCGCCTCTATCTGGCGCTGGGGATTTCCGGTTCCATGCACCACCTGGGTGGAATAAAGGAATCCCGTCGGATCGTGGCGGTAAACAGCGACACCAAGGCCCCCATCTTTGCCAATGCCGACGAGGGGTTCGTGGCCGACCTCAAAGAGCTCCTCCCCCGACTCCTGGAGCGGGTACGCAACGCCACGGAAGGTGCAGCATGAAACAGTCATTTCAGGCAATCGTGGTAGGGGCGGGACCGGCAGGAGCCTCAGCTGCCCTGGCTATGGCCCGGGCAGGGCTGGACGTGGCTCTGGTGGAGCGGGGGAATTTTCCCGGCGAAAAGAGCATGTTCGGCGGTCTTCTCCACCGGATGACCTCCCTGGAGGAGCTTTTTCCCGACTTCTGGCACCGGGCTCCCCTGGAGCGGCACATCGCCAAGAAGGGAACGACCTTCATGACGGCGGAGTCCAGCTTCCACGTCCAGAACGAGACAACCAACTTTTCCCGCACCCCCTACAACGGCTACACCTGCTTCCGCCCTCGCTTCGACCGGTGGCTGGCCGAGGAGGCCCGAAAAGCCGGGGCCACCCTCATTACCCGAGCGTTGGTGGAGGATGTGATCATGCGGGGGGGGAAAGTTGCCGGGGTGAAGATCCTTCGGGAAGGGGGAATCCTCCATGCGCCGGTGGTGGTGGCCGCCGACGGGGTCCTCTCCTTCACCGCCCTCAAGGCGGGACTCCGACGCCCCAAGTTCAACGTGGGACAGATGGCAGTGGGGGTCAAGGCGCTCATCGACCTCCCCAAGGAGGTCATCGACGACCGGTTCGGCCTCTCCGGCGACCAGGGGTTTGCCAACGAATATGTCGGCTGCACGGGGGGGGTCCGGGGGGGAGGCTTCCTCTACACCAACTATGACACGGTCTCCGTGGGGCTGGTGGTTCACCTGGGGAGCCTCCGGGATAGCGGCAAGACCCCCTACGACCTGATGAACTCCTTCCTGGAGCAGCCCCAACTGGCCAAGCTCCTCAAGGGTGGACGGCTTCTGGAGTACTCGGCCCATGTCATCCCCGAGGGGGGGTACGACATGATTCCGGAACTGGTGGGGGACGGCATCCTGGTGGCGGGGGACGCCGCGGCATTCTGCAACGCCACGGGGGTCAACCTGGAGGGGATCAACCTGGCCACCCATTCGGGAAGTCTGGCGGCCAAGACGGTGATCGCGGCCCACCAGCAGAACGACTTCTCCCGGAAGGGACTTAATCATTACAAGGATCTGCTGAACGACAGCTACGTCATGAAGGACCTGAAGGCGTTCCGCCATGCCCCCCATATGCTCCATATCGACCGTATCTACCAGGAGTACCCGGAGCTGGTCTGCAACATGATGGAGCATATCTACCGCATCGACGGCACCCCCAAGAGCAGCATCTCCAAGCTCCTGCTCCGGGAGTTGAAGGAAAAAGTCGGCCTGAAAAACGCCCTGTCCGACCTCTTCACCGCATGGAGGGCACTGTGAACATCGACGAGATCTTCGACTATACGAGCTTCAGCATCGATCGGGAGCCACACATTATCCTGGACCCCGCGATCTGCGCCGGCTGCCGGCAGCGGGGGTGTGTCAACTCCTGCCCGGCCCGCTGCTACAGCTACAACGAAGCGGAAGGTAGTGTGACTTTCGTCTACGACGGCTGCCTGGAGTGCGGCACCTGCTACATCGTCTGCGACCGGAACGCCTTCACCCGGTGGCGCTATCCCCGGGGAGGATTCGGCGTTGCCTTCCGGATGACGTAGATTAAGATTAAAATCAAAGGCACAACCTTTGAACCGCAAAGACGCAAAGGACGCGAAGAAAGTCGAAAAAAACGACAGGAGCAGGAATCGTACAGGTTTAACCAAAGACTTTCGGGTTTTCCTTGCGCTTCCTTTGCGTACGTTGCGTCTTTGCGGTTCAGAGATTTTTTTCTGCTTTAAAGGTGAAAACCAATGAGTGATACCAAGAAAAACATCGCCGTCCTCCTCCGTCTGGCCAGTGATCCCCGACCTCCGGTCCGCCTCTCCACGGAAGGATCACGAATCAGGAGCCGCGGCATCCGGCAGATTCCCAACCCCGCCGACCTCACCGCGCTGGAAGAAGCCCTGGCCCTGGCAGTGCCACTGAAGGCCTCCGTAGTTGTTTTCGGCTTCGGCGACAAGCGACTGGACGACCTCCTCCGTCTGGGAATCTCCCTGGGAGCAACCCGCGCCGTCCGCCTGGGGGGTGAAGGGGTGGAGCGAGGGGATGCCCGGGCCAACGCCCGGCTCCTGGCACGGGCTCTCCTGATCATGGATCCGATCCTCTTCATCACCGGCGACCGGATGGTGGACCGGGGAGATGACGCCGCCCCGGCCCTGGCCGCGGCGCTGCGGGAGTTCCCCGCAGTAAATCGGGTACTTACTGTCTCCCTCAAAGCCGATACCCTGGAGTTGCTGCGCAAATCCGACCGGGGAGGACGACAACGGGTCAAGACGACCCTTCCCTGCGCCCTCCTGATGGCAGGGGAGGCACGGGAGGTGAGCTATCCCCCCCTGTCAGCGGTCATGTCGTCCCTGGAGGCGGAGGTGGAACTCTGGGGTCTGCCGGAACTGGGACTGCCAGAGCACGCCATCGGCAAGTCCGGGTCATATCTGGAAGGGAAACGGTTCATCACTCCCCGCCCCGACCCCATCCGGATCGCGACCCCCGACGCCAACCTCCCCACGTTTCAACGGATCAACTCCCTCCTCTCCGGCGGCATTCCTTCCCGGGAGGGGAAGATGCACCAGGGGAGTACCGACGACGCGGTGAACGGCCTCATGGCTCTCTTTGCCGCCGCGGGACTCCTCCCCGGAGAAAATCCGTGATCTGCCGACTCCACCCCGAGATCAGGGTAGTGGAAAACAACCGGGGCTCATTCCTGGTGCGCGAACTCCCTCTCGCAGTCCTCAAGGTGAACGGACCATTGGCCGACACCGTGAAGCGGCTGCAGGCGTCGCCGGAGGGGGACCACACCCCCGGTGATGAGAAATGTCTGGAGCTCCTGGCGGCCCGTGGTTTTGCTCAGCGTCTCCCCCCACCTGCCGTGGGTAATGAGGGACTCCCCCTGGTGAGCATCGTCATTCCGGTGAAGGATCGGGCCGGGGAGTTGGCCCGTTGCCTGGAGTCACTGGCTCACGTGGAATATCCCCGCGAGCTGCGGGAGATCATCGTGGTGGACGACGGTAGCAGCGACGACTCCGCGGCCGTGGCTGTCCGCTGGGGCTGCCGCGTGGTAACCACCGACAGCCCGGGAAGCGGACCGGCGGCGGCCCGCAACCGGGGAGTCTGCGTAGCCCGGGGGGAGATCCTGGCGTTCATCGATTCCGACTGCACCGCCTCCACCGGATGGTTGCGGGAACTCCTGGGGGGATTTTCCGATCCGGAACTGGCCGCAGTGGGGGGACTGGTGGACGGTATGCGTGAAGCCGGCCACCTGGACCGGTACGAGGCAGTCATGTCCAGCCTCACCCTGGGAACCAGGACCATGACCGGCTCTTCCGGAGAAGATACCTTCTACCTCCCCTCCTGCAACCTTCTGGTGAGAGCCGGAGCGTTCCGCTCCCTGGACGGCTTCTCCCCCGAGATGCACGTGGGGGAGGACGTGGACCTCTCCTGGCGGCTGCGGGATGCGGGGTGGCGGATCTCGTATGTTCCGGCCGGGCGAATCTGGCATGAGCACCGGAGCCGGTTCATCCCCTTCCTTCGACGGCGCTTCGACTACGGCACCTCGGAAGGAACCCTGAACCTGCTTCACCCGGCCCGGCGCAAACGGATGATCATCCCCCCCCTCCCGGCCCTTGCCCTCCTCCTCGTCATCATAACGGCTCTGGGTGGCAGCTCGTGGTGTCTGGCCGGCGCACTGACCCTCACGGTGGGAGAGGCGCTGCTTCAGCAACGCCGACTGGCCCAGCGGGGAATCGGTATCGGCTGGCTCACGGTCCTGAGGGCGCGATTACGCGGCACCGGGAGTCTGGCCTACTACCTGGGATACCACCTCCTCCGCTACTATGCCTGGCTGTTCATCTGCCTGATGCCGCTCTTTCCCCTGGCGGGGATGCTGTTGATTCTCATTGCTTTTTTGGCCGGCTCCGTGGATTATTGGATAAAACGACCGGGGATGAACTTCATCCTCTTTCTCGCTTTCTACCTGCCGGAACAGCTCGCCTACGGGGCGGGGGTCTTCGGGGGGTGTCTCAACCGGAAACATTTCGGCAGCTACCGGTTCGTCGTCAGGAACAGCCTGGCGCAGGGATAACCGTAACACAATTTTCTCCGAGTCCGGCATGCCTACGGGGTGAGGGTCACCCTAGGGCATCGGACCTATGGGTTCCGCGGGAAACGGCGGCGCCTCCCTTTGAAAAGGAGAATACAAGGGACAAACGATCCCGGATATTTAACAAGGGAAAAGGAGACGTACCAATGGAGAAGATTGCACGGATTAACATGGGAGCGGCAGGCGGTCCGGAGGTAACAGTGACGGAGGTCGGAGAGTATGCCGGCCTGGGGGGAAGGGCGATGACCTCCATCATCATCGCCACGGAGGTTCACCCCCTCGCCCACCCGCTGGGGGCAGAAAACAAACTCGTCATCGCTCCCGGCATGCTCAGCGGCACCGCCGGCGCCATGACCGGCCGACTCTCGGTGGGGTGCAAGAGCCCCCTTACCGGGACCATCAAGGAATCCAACGCCGGAGGGCAGGCGGCCCAGGTCATGGCTCGCCTCGGCTACGCCGCCGTCATCCTGGAAGGGAAGCCCACCACCGACGATCTCTACAAGATCCATATCAACAAAGACGGCATCACGATCACGGTGGACAACTCTCTTCGTCTGATGGACAACTACCCCGTCATCGCCAAACTGCGGGGAGAGTACGGCGACAAGGTCGCCTACATGACCATCGGCAGCGCCGGTGAACGGAAACTCCTCACCGCATCCATCGCCTGCACCGACCCGGAGCTCCGCCCCACCCGCCACTGCGGTCGCGGCGGCGTCGGCGCGGTCATGGGGGCCAAGGGGATCAAGGCGATCATCCTTGACGACGCCGGCCTGAAGATGCGTCCTCCCAAAGATCCGGAGCGGTACCGCGACGCCAACCGGAAGTTCGTGGAGGGGCTCCGGAAACACCCGGTCACCGGCGAAGGACTCCCCGCCTATGGCACCAACATCCTCACCAACATCCTCAACGAGGCGGGGGGGTATCCCACCCGGAACTTCAAGAGCGGCGTCTACGAAGGGGGTTCCAAGCTGAGCGGCGAAGCCCAGGCTGAACTGGAGATCAAGCGGGGAGGAAAAGCCACCCATGGCTGCCACCGCGGCTGCGTCATCCAATGCTCGGGGATCTACAACGACGCACAGGGGAACTACGTCACCAAGCAGCCGGAATACGAAACGGTCTGGTCCCATGGCGGCCACTGCGGCATCGACGACCTGGATACCGTGGCCAGACTGGATTACCTGGACGACAACATCGGGGTCGACACCATCGATATGGGGGTCGCCATCGGCGTTGCCATGGACGCGGGGGTCATCCCCTTCGGCGACAAGGAAGGAGCCATCCGACTCGTGGAAGAGGTGGGAAAGGGAACTCCGCTGGGTCGCATCCTGGGATGCGGCGCCGCCATTACCGGCAAGGTCTTCGGCGTGGAGCGGGTACCGGTGGTGAAGGATCAGGCCCTTCCCGCCTACGACCCCCGTCCCATTCAGGGGATCGGCGTCACCTACGCCACCACCACCCAGGGAGCGGATCATACCGCGGGGTATGCCATCGCCACCAACATCCTCAAGGTGGGGGGGGACGTGGACCCATTGAAGACCGAAGGACAGGTGGAGCTCTCCCGCAACCTCCAGATCGCCACGGCGGCCATTGATTCCACGGGGATGTGCCTCTTCATCGCCTTTGCCATCATGGACCAGCCGGAGACATTTCAGGCGCTCCTGGATATGCTGGGAAGTTTCTACGGCATCACCATGACCGGCGATGACGTGGTGGCCCTGGGAAAGAAGGTTCTCTCCGCGGAGCGGGATTTCAACAAGCGGGCCGGCTTCACCGCTGCTCATGATCGGCTCCCCCGCTTCTTCTACACCGAGGCCATCGAGCCGCACAACCAGGTGTTCGGGATCACCGACGAAGAGCTGGATTCGGTATTCAACTGGTAATAACGGCAAAAACGTAGGGGTACGGCGCGCCGTGCCCCTACATCGGCCTGCGACACAACAACAAAGGACGAACCATGACCCACGCCACGGAGCCCGACAGCAGCCCCCCCCTTCGGCTCCGGTTCCGCGTGCCGGCCGAGGGGGTGGTGGCGTTCTCGCCGTTACTCCAGGCCGGTTTTTTTGTCACCGCCCGCGTCGGCTGCAGCGTCAAGACCCTCCTCTCCGGTCAGTTCGGGATCGATGAAGAGTACGTCACCCGGCGGATCACCACGATGTTTCTGGACAGCAAGCCGGTGGACAAAATGGAGTCGACGCTGGTCCGGGACGGCGCTACTCTCGCCCTCTCCTGCGCCATGCCGGGGCTGGTGGGGGCGACACTGCGAAGGGGGGGATTCTACGCCCCCTTCCGGGCTGGAATCTCCTGCAAGGAAGACGATTCCCCTACCCGCGCCGGCATCGGCACGGTCCGGATAAAACTCTTCAACCTCCTCATGGGAGAGTTGGGTCCCCTCTTCCTGGGCCGGGGAATCATTGTCACCGCTTCTGCCATGGAAGAGCTGCTCCTCAGTAGCGGCGACCTATTCATGACGTCATGTTCCGAGGTTTCAGTTGACGCCGCTCCCGCAGAGCTGACGGCTCTGGTGAAAAGCGGGATTTTCAAGGGACGGAAGAAGGTGAGACTGACCGTCCTGTTCGACCCACCAGTGGAGATTCCCGAGGACGACCTGTAGGAGACGCCCATGCGCATCACCGTAAAACTCTTCGCCAATTTCCGTGACGGCCGCTTCAGCGTGGAGGAGCGGGAGTATCCCGAAGGAACCACCATCGGCCAAGTGGCGGATTCTATCTCCCTTCCCCATGGGGTCATCGGGATCATCATGGTCAACAGCCGCCACGCCAAACTGGAACGGGAGCTGATGGCAGGGGATATCCTGGCCATCTTTCCCCTCCTGGGTGGCGGGTAAACCTGATCACTTCCCATGCACAATTTCCACCACCCTGCCGAAATGAGCAGCAGTAACGGCTCCCCCTTCGCCCTCATTCAAACAACTACGCCTTAATAAACAGCTGCACGCGGGGACGCGGAGAAAATCAAACAAAATAAGTCAATTGCAGAGACAGTTACTTTCATCTGATTGGTGTAGGCATCATGTGACGTAACATCCTGAATTTCTCCGCGATCTCCGCGTCTCCGCGTGATTGGGAGCCAATTCAGGCCATTTTAAATGTATGAATTTTTAAACCACGTTCTCTTTTGGCACGCGTTATGTATTGACAGATACATCGAAGCCAACGGAGGAAGCGAACAGATGGCGGATATCATCTACTACACCAAAATCGGCTGCATCACCTCGACCAAGCAGGTTAACCTGCTACGACAATCGGGACACCAGGTAGAGGTCCGCGACCTCCTGGAGCATCCCTGGCAACCGGAAGAACTCCTTTCCTACTTCGGCGATCGGCCGGTGAAACTCTGGTTTAATCCCAACTCTCCCCGGATCAAATCAGGCGAGATTGATCCTTCAGCCTACCATGCAGCAGCCGCCCTGGAGATGATGCAGGGTGATCACCTCCTCATCCGCCGCCCCCTCATGATCTCCGGCGACAGAAAAATCTGCGGTTTCGATCCGGAGACACTCCATGCCTGGATCGGACTGAGCTCTCCTGAAGAAGCCATTGCCCGAAGCGGCGACCTTCAGAGCTGTTCGCACCCCCCTACTCCCGGTGAGCCGCCGGCCTGTCCATGAAGCTTACGTGGTGGACTGCTTTTTCCAGGATCTAAACATGAGTGACACCTTTCTCAATCTCACTATAAGCGAGCTGATCTCCCGTCATCCGGAAACCCTCACGGTATTCGCCGCCAATGGCCTGGGGATATTTACCGACGAAGGTACCCGGGCCACCTTCGGCTCCGCCATTCGCTTGCGCACCGCGCTGAAAGCGGCAGGGATCAACGCCGACCTCTTCTGTCGTACTCTGGAGGAGGCCGTGACTCCAAAACTCCCCCCGACTCCCGGTGAGTATCCGGAAACAACGACACCAGGGAGCCTGAACCTGTTCGCCCTCCTCCCCTGCCCCCTGAAGATCCCCCTGGAGCAGGCCTTCAACAGCTTCCTGGCATCACTTTCACCACAACGGCGCAACCGCCTCACCTTCCTCCTGGAAGGGAACGCCAACAGCCAGATGAACTACGCCGACTATGCCGACCATTTTGAGAGTCCGGCGGAGATGCCGGACATCATCATCACCCCCGGCTTCAACAGCTTCTTTCATCCCTATTTTGTCCAGCGATTCATCCGGAGCGGGACCTTTGCCTCGGTGACGCCCCATGCCGGCGACACGCAGTTGGCAGCCATGGGGATCACCGACCCGGACGGCCACTACAGTATGTTGGCCATGAACCTGCTGGTTCTGGTTGTGGATCATCTCCGTCTGGGGGATCGTCCCGTACCCCGAACCTGGGGGGATCTTCTCAGACCCGAGTACGAAAGAACCGTCGCCATCCGGGGAAATAGCGACGGCACCTTCTGTGAAACACTCCTGCTGACCCTCCTGAAGGAGTTCGGCGCCGACAGCCTGACCTCCCTGGGGAAGAATGTCGCCTGGGGATGGCACCCCTCCCAGATGGTCAAATCAGCCGGAAACGGCCGCCCGGAGGGGCCGGCGGTCTGCGTCATGCCGCTCTTCTTCGCCAACAGCATGGGAACGCGGGAAGGGGTCAGCGTGATCTGGCCCGAGGACGGAGCCCTGGTAAGCCCGGTCACCATGCTGGTCAAGAGCGACAAGCAGGAGGAGCTGCGAGACCTCCTCGACTTCCTCTGCGGAACGGAGGTGGCCGGTATCTGTGCCGGGGCCTCCTTCCCGACTACCCATCCCCAGGTTGACAACAAGCTGCCGAAGCAGGCTACCTTCAAATGGATCGGCTGGGAGTATGTCAAGAACCACGACCTGAAGGAACTGATCAGCGCCACCAACAGTGCCTTCGTTCAGGCGTTTCAGGGGATTTCACCATGAAAGCCGTCACCCTGGCCGGCCCCCCCTCTTCAGGAAAGAGCGCCGTCACGATCAAGGCCATTGCCTCCCTGAAACAGAAAGGGGTGACCGTTGGGGTCGTCAAGTTCGACTCCCTCTCCACTCAGGACCAGCAGCTGTATGAGAAACAGGGGGTTCCGGTCACCACCGGACTGTCGGGAAACCTCTGCCCGGATCACTTCTTTGTCAGCAACGTGGAAGAATCCCTGGCCTGGGGGGTAACAAGCGGTTTTGATCTCCTGGTGATCGAGAGCGCCGGACTCTGCAACCGCTGCGCCCCCCATATCCAGGGGGTGCTGGCGATCTGCGTGGTCGACAACTTGAGCGGCGTCAATACCCCCAAGAAGATCGGGCCGATGCTGAAGATGGCCGACATCGTCGTCATCACCAAGGGGGACATCGTCTCCCAGGCCGAACGGGAGGTCTTCGCCCACCGGGTCCGTCAGGTCAACGCCAACGCCACCATCCTCAACGTCAACGGTCTCACCGGTCAGGGTGCGGATGAACTGGGGCGGCTGCTGCAGGGCGCTCCGGAAACAACCAGCGTGACGGGAAAACTGCTCCGCTTCTCACTCCCCGCGGCCCTCTGCTCCTACTGCCTGGGGCAACGACGCATCGGCGCCGATTTTCAGATGGGAAACGTGAAAAAGATGGCCTTCAGTTGAGAACGCCACTCTCCAAGGATAGGATGAAGGAAGCCACGCTGGAGCTTCCCCTGGCCCAACTGCTGCGGCAGTTCCCCCTGGCCGGGGAGTTCTTTCATACCATGGGACTGCCGCTCCCCCCGGGTACGATGAGTCCGGCCACCTACTTCGCCACCCTGGACAATGTGCTGCTGGAAGATCTGGCGTTAGCGCGGGAGAGCCTTGGGGAGCAGTTCACCGACTACCTTTCACTCCTCTCCACCCTGGGAAAGGGACGGAGCTCGTCCCGGCTGGAATCCATTACCATCCTGGGGGGGCATGACAAGAGCAACCGGCGGGAGGAGTTTACCCTCACGGTCCGGCCGGGAGAGATCATCTCCCTGGTGGGCCCCACCGGTTCCGGCAAGAGCCGGTTTTTGGCCGACATAGAGTGGCTGGCCCAGGGAGACAGCCCCACCGGACGGAGCCTGCTCATCGATGGATTTCCCCCGGAGCCGGGCTTGCGCTACGCCATCGACCGGAAACTGGTGGCCCAGCTCTCCCAGAACATGAACTTTGTCATGGATCTCTCCGTGGAGGAGTTCATCACCATGCACGCCGAGAGCCGGATGATGGAGGATATCCCGGGGATCACGAGGAACATCATCGCCCTGGCCAACGATCTGGCCGGAGAGCAGTTCTCCCCGGGTACTCCGGTTACCTCCCTCTCCGGCGGCCAGTCACGGGCGCTGATGATTGCGGACACGTCGTGCCTCAGCAACTCCCCCATCGTCCTCATCGACGAAATCGAAAACGCCGGTATCGACCGGAAACGGGCAGTACATACCCTGGTGGACAAGCAAAAGATCGTCCTGATAGCGACCCACGATCCCATTCTCGCCCTCATGGGAGAACGGCGTCTGGTCTTCAAGAATGGCGGCATCTCCGCCATCATCACCACCAGCCCCGGAGAACGGGCCAATCTGAAGCTGTTTGAAGAGATGGACGCCAAACTGGGAGCAGTACGCAATGCCCTGCGTAACGGAGAGCGGATAGAATCGTTCCTATGGGAATGAGGGCTAGAGGTGCGTGATGTGGCGTGGCGGTTGTGGTGTACCTGTGGGAGTCAGTGAAAAACGGGATTGAATTTGTGTAAAGCAGAACAACAACAACTGATTTAGTGTAAAGCAACCAGCTATCCACGTTACACAAATCAGTTTATGGCTAACAGGCTTTACACAACCTGCCGACCTTCAGCAATGTTGATGAGTTCGGGAAATGCCAGGGTTGCCGGACGGCTACCGCTCCCTTCAAACAGCACCTTCAAGATACCGGCTTTCTGGAGCAGCCTCAAAAGACCCATTGCCGTCTGTTTGGTCGGTATGCCGGAACGAACGGCAAAGTCGGTTGTCTTGAATATGGGGCGATCGAAAATCGCATCAAGCGCCTGAATCGCATACTGCGAATGGGTTACATCAACCACCCTGATCTTCATGGCTTCATACAGCGCCAAGATGCTTCTTACCTTTTCGGCGTTATCCATGGCTTGTGCAATGATTGCCTTCAGAAAAAATTCGATCCAGCCGCTCCAGTCGCCTCCCTGTGATATGCCTTTCAATCGTTCGTAATACTCGTCCCGGTTTGTTTCCAGATAACCGCTCAGGTAGAACATGGGGCGCGACAAGGCATGCTTGGAAAAAAGGAACAGAGGGATAACAAGGCGGCCTATCCGACCGTTGCCGTCTTTGAATGGATGAACAAGCTCGAACTGCGCATGGACAACAGCGGTTTGAATCAGCACATCGGCGTCATCACTACCAAGATAGCGCTCCCAGTTTTCCAGATGGTCAAGGAGTTGCAGCGGGCTTGGCGGAACAAAGGTTGCGTGATCGATGGTACAGTTGTAAGGTCCGATCCAGTTCTGATCCCGCCGGAAGCTGCCCGGCTCTTTATCTTTGCCGCGCACACTGTTCATCAGCATCCGGTGCATCTCTTTTATCAGGCCAAGCGACAGCGGTCGGTACGCCAACTCTTCCGTGGCGATCATCAAGGCGCTGCGATAATTAACAATTTCCTGAATGTCCTGGTTTTTTTCACCGGTGAAAGTCTGCCCGGCTTCGTGTTCCAAAACCTCATCCAGCGTTGCCTGCGTTCCCTCTATTTTGGAGGAAAGCACCGCCTCCTGCGTGGTCAGGGGTGACAGCAACACATTCGGGTTGACGATCCCCTGCAACAGACCGTCATACCGGGCAAGCTCGGCATTGGCCTTGCCGACAAGACCGACCAAGCGGCCGTAGTCAATACTTGATAAAGGTAAAGCTTGCGGAGTGTATGGTTCCATCGGTTGCCTCGTGAATATTTTAGCTGCGTGCCTGGTCGATAAATCTGCAAAATTTCAGTCCAAGTTCAGCAGGTCAGCGTCATCTGACACTGATGGTGCGGGTTTCCATTATTCTACCTTCTACCCAAGGATCATCGCCTCAACCTCCCGCTTGGCCTGCTCCAGACCGGCGGCGGCCTCGGCGAGAAGGCGACAAATTGCCGGAAACGCTGGGGCTGGTAGTTGTCTTGACGCCGCGTATGGCGCACAGGATCTCGATTGTAATCAATAGCCGGAACATACGCAAGCGGGAAGCCTCAGACCTTTTGTCCGCTCCGGCTGAATTTGAATTTGATCTGCGTCAATGCGTTTTTCCTGGTATGATACGATAATTCGTATCAGAAAATTCGTACAGCGTTGCTATCCCATGGGGGTGACATGAACCATATCAAAGGAAAAGTCACAAAACTGCTGGTGGATTACTTTGGAGATGACTTCCGGAGAATTACCCACGCGCTGGATGTCATGAAGCATGCCGAGATAATCATGAAAAACACCATGGGATGCGATTATGAAGTGCTCATCGCTTCAACGCTACTGCACGATATCGGCATCAAAAGATCAGAGGAGCTGCTGGGATACAATAACGGCAAGACCCAGGAGGAGTATGGCCCGCCTGTCGCGGAGATGCTCCTCGCCGGCATCAATCTCGATCCGGAAAAGATACGGAAGGTGTGCGAGATCATAGGTAACCATCATTCCCCGTCGCGCTTTGAATATGTCGAGCTGAAGGTGCTGAAGGAGGCGGATATGATTGTGAACAGAGCGGAGGGAAATTAAAACAATCATGCCGGGCGGAACTTGATGTCCGTTATTACCTGATCCGCTCCACGCGATATTCTCCGCCGATAATCATATATTCATCCTCGCATCCTGTCCTTTTCATTATTTCGAAAACTACGGTAAAAAGTTGTCATTCCCGAGGGTTCTATCGGGAATCCAGACTTTGAAAACCATGGGTCCCCGATAGAAGAACTCGGGGACGACAGGCTTTTAAATACATACCGATCCGACAAAATAGCCGACGACGCACCGCCGGCGCCGAAATATCTGCACTGAATTGCGGCATCATGGCTTTACCGATGCATCGTTATATTGCACAGGATACAACGGCACAGGTTCCCGGATTCCAGTTTTACGTAATTTCAAGATGTTACAATGTTTCATCTTTTGGCATGCATTGTGTAGTAGTCTATACAACGATAGTACTGATCCACGGCACCGTCTGCCGGTCAATCGGCTACCGTGACAATGTCGACACGAACGCGCCCGATGGTGTGCGCCGAGACTTACGCTACGGGAAAATCGAGAAACTCACCGGAGTAAAAACTCTCAACAGCAACCAAAGGAGAACAATATGCGGCAGGTAGCCATACCATTCAGGGGGAAATCAGCAATAAACGGTGTAGCAGCGGCTCATCAGTAAGCCTCCTTCATGTGATGGGGGGGAATTATCCCACCTTTTTTACTCCGTCCGTACTGAAATATTCCGGAATCTCACGTGGGACAACTGTCGTTTCCATCTTTACATTACACTTTGCATGGTATATTTATTTTTATCGGCACTGACATTTCAGTGCAAAACGGTAGCATTACTAACGGTGCCTGTTCAATGACAGATAAAGGGAACACTCTCGGCCTCGCCGGCAATCTCTGGATCAACCGGGCCGATGACAGGTTTCTGGGAGGAGAGCGGATCAGACTCCTGGAAAAGATCGACGAGCTCGGCTCCATCACCAAGGCCGCAAAATCGGTGGGGATCAGCTACAAGACCGCCTGGGATACGGTAAATTTGATCAATAATCTGTCGGAGAGACCTCTGGTTGATCGTCTCACCGGGGGAAAAGGCGGCGGTGGCACCAGCCTCACCGCCGAAGGGAAGAAGGTCATCACGCAGTTCAATACCATTCAGGAAGAGCACCGTAGATTCCTGGACAACCTGGCAGACAGGCTGGGGGATACCGTCAGCCTCTATCAATTCCTAAGGAGAATTTCCATGAAAGTCAGCGCCCGCAACACCTTTGCCGGAACGGTCACCGCCATCACCAAAGGGGCCGTCAACGCCGAAGTTACCCTCTCACTCAAAGGGGGAATCCCCCTCACCGCCGTCGTCACCAACGGCGCCATCGATAATCTGGGTCTCGCTGTGGGGACAGAGGCCTACGCCATCATCAAGGCCAGCTCCATCATCATCGGCGCCGACCTGCACGACGCCAAGATTAGCGCCCGCAATGTCTTCTGCGGCACGATCAACAAGATTATCGAGGGTCCGGTGAATACCGAGGTTGACGTGGAGATCGGCGGGGGCAACACCGTCAGCGCCGTCATTACCCACGACAGCTCCACCCGACTGGAGCTGAAGGTGGGAGGACACGCCTGCGCCCTGTTCAAGGCATCCAGCGTCATCATCGGCGTCAGCTGAAGTCAAAAAAGGGAGACCGTCCATGGCCTCCCTTTTTCGGGCGGACCGTTGTATATGTTCAACCATAACGAATGCAATTTAATCCAGCATTCAGAGTGCGGGTAATTGCATTCGGCTTACAGGTAGTTCGTGACAAAGAGTATACCAGCCGTCTGTCATCCTGAACGAAGTGACGATACCGTTATGGAAATCAAGCAGATGCTTCACTTCGTTCAGCATGACAGGCTTTTGTTTGTCATCCTGAACAAAGTGAAGGATCTGTTTTTAAAGCAGAAGCAGATCTTCGCTATCGCTCAGGATGACAAGCTAAGGTCTGTAAGGTTTGACTACACGGATAAATCGGATACGCGCAAGGGGTATCCCCGCACCAAGCTCCCCCACCCCCTAACCCCCTCCCGCAAGGGGCGGGGGGACTGATAGACCATAGGCAAAACAGTAACAGGACATAACTAAGTTTAATCGGAGTTCAATTTATGAAACTAGCAATAAAACTGACAACAGCCCTCCTCTCTATCCTGCTTTTCATTACTCCGGCCCTTGCCGGAGAGGTCAACCTCTCCGTGGCCGCCAGCCTGAAAGAGGTCATCAACGAACTTGCCGACGGCTTCGCCAAAACCCATCCCGGCGTAACCTTCGTCAAGAACTACGGCGCCTCCGGCGCCCTGGCCAAGCAGATCGAAAACGGCGCCCCCTCCGACCTCTTCGTCTCCGCCAACCGGGAGTGGCTTGAATACCTGAAGGGGAAGAAACTGGTGGATACAACCTCCGTGATCGACTTCACCTACAATACCCTGGTCTTTGCCGGCCGCCCCGGCAAGGCGGCAACACTTCAGGATCTGACCAAACTGGATAAGATCGCCCTGGGAAGTCCCAAGAGCGTCCCCGCCGGAGAGTACGCCCTGGAAGCGCTGAAGAAGAGCGCCCTGGAGAAGCAGCTTAATGGCAAGCTGGTCATGGCCAAGGATGTACGCGAATGTCTCATGTACGCCGAACGGGGTGAAGTGGACGGCGCCTTCGTTTACAGAACCGACGCCCTGCAGGCAAAACAGGCGAAGATCCTCTTCACCGTCCCTCAGGAGCTCTACCCGCGAGTGACCTATCCCCTGGCATTGACGACTACCGGCGCGAAGAACAGGGATGCGGCGGCCTTTGCGGCCTATCTGAAGAGTGACGCTGCGAAGGGAACGCTTGCCCGATACGGGTTTGCTCCCAAATAAACAAACTATATGCTTCCACTCTCACCCACGGATTACGACGCCATCCTGCTCTCCCTGCAGGTGGCGGCGGCGGCAACCCTCCTCTCCCTCCCCCTGGGTATCGCCGCCGCCTACCTCATCACCTTTGTCAAATTTCGGGGGAAGGTGATGCTGGAGGTGCTCGTCAACCTTCCCCTGACCCTGCCGCCGGTGGTGGTGGGGTATTTTCTCCTCCTTCTCCTGGGGAAACAGGGGTGGCTGGGGTCACTTCTCAACGACGCGGGAATCAGGATCATCTTCACCCTCAAGGCGGCGGTCATCGCCTCGGCGGTGGTTGGCTTCCCCCTCCTGGTCCGCTCCATCCGGGTGGGGATGGAGGGGATTGATCCCCAGCTCATAAACGCTTCCCGCACCCTGGGGGCAGGACGACAGGACACCCTGTTGACAGTGATCCTCCCTCTCTCCGTTCCCGGTCTGGTGGCCGGTTCGTCGCTGATGTTCGCCCGGAGTCTGGGTGAGTTCGGCGCCACGGTCATTGTGGCGGGCAATATCCCCGGCGTCACCCAGACCATCCCCCTGGCCATCTACGAATATGCCGCCTCCCCCACCAGCGAGAAAATGGCCCTCTCCCTCTGCCTGGTATCGGTGCTCATTTCGGCGGGGGTCCTGTTCCTCCACGAGTCCATGGCCAAGAAGATGGCGAGGAGGAGGTAATATGCGTCTCACCATGCAGGTGGAGAAACGTTTCGGCCCCTTTACCCTGAAGGCCGGTTTCGCCGTCAACGAAGAACGGCTGGGGATCTTCGGCATCTCCGGAAGCGGCAAATCGACCCTGGTGGGGATGCTGGCCGGACTGCAGGAGCCCGACCGAGGCGAAATCATCCTGGATGGCGAGTGCCTCTTCAGCAGCGTCCAAAAGATCAACCTCCGCCCCGAACAGCGAAGGATCGCCATGGTCTTTCAGCAGCACACCCTGTTTCCCCACCTCAGCGTCAAAAACAACCTCCTCTACGGCTTCAACCGCTGTCCGCCGAAGCAGCGCACCATCCGGATGGAGACACTGGTGGCGACACTGGGGCTGGAGGGACTCCTCCACCGGGGCGTTACCAACCTGTCGGGAGGGGAAAAACAACGGGTAGCCCTGGGACGCGCCATCCTGGCCAATCCCCGGCTCCTCCTCATGGACGAACCGCTCTCCGCCCTGGATGATTCCTTGCGCTTCCAGATCATCCCCTATCTGAGGAGCGTCAGCGAACATTTCGGCATCCCCTATATTTTCATCTCTCATTCTGTGGTGGAGATGCGGCTCATGACCGACAGGGTACTGGTGTTCGAGAAAGGGAAGGTGATGGAGCAAAGCACCAGCGAACAGCTGGCCCGCCACCGGATGGGGTGTAGTCAGGCGGGGTATATCAACCTGCTGCAGTTGCACCATATGACCCGGCGCAACGGGATGTGCAGCTATCGTTGGGCAGGGGGTGAACTCCTCCTCTCCGCGTCCAATAGTGGTACGGAGAGCGGTCTCTTCGAGCTTTCGTCCAAGGATATCATCCTCTTCAAGAAGCACCCCGAAGCCATCAGCGCCCGAAATCTGCTGGAATGCTCCGTTATCGGCCTGTTTGAGAGCGGTTCGAAACTCGGGGTGGAACTGCAATGCGGGGGAGGAGTGCTGGTTGCCGAGATCGTACCGGAAGCAGCCACCGAACTGGGAATAGGGGTGGGGAGCGTAGTCCATGCGGCATGCAAGGCCTCCGCCTTCCGAAGGCTGGCCTCCGCTGACCAGAAAACATAAGCAGGAAAAGATAAAAACTATATATCCGAGTATCTGAATAGGCAATTAAAAGAAAAATGCTTTCCATCTACCCCGTCATGTGCTAATGTGACCGCCACTGCTTAATAAAACATGGTTATTAAATATTCAAATACTTAGATATTCTCCGAGCCGATTCACCTACACGGGTCATCCCGCACGGCGATCGGCCTATGGGTTCCGCGGGAAACGGCGGAGCCTCTCTCTGGAAAGGAGAAGAGCACGCAGGCGACTGAAGGTGAGAGTCGTTCTGAGGTCTCTTTCCGCCCACGGAATGGGGCTTTTTTTATACGTTTCACCGGGCTTGGCCCGGAATTTAATTGCAGAGGAGAAGGCAATGAGGAAAAGTATTGCAATTGCAGGGATTCTGGCCGTCGCCCTGGCGGCTCAGAGCGCCGGCGCCAAGACGCTGGAAGAGGTATTGAAAGAGAAGGGAGTAATCACCGAAGCGGATTACAACGAGATCGTCAAGACGGCGCCCAAGTCAGCGCCGGTGGCCTACAAACTGGGGAGCGGCTTCACCTTTACCGCCCCTGACGATAAATTTCAGTTGACGATCGGCGGCCAGTTGCAGGCTCGGTACACGTATACCGACAAGGGTGGGGACGCTCAGGCCAACAGCAGTGAGTGGAAGCTTCAGCGGGCCAAGACCCTCTTCAGCGGTTATGCCTTCAGCAAGGACCTGACCTTTAAATTCAATCAGAACTGGGCGGCGCTGGGCAACTACAATAGCAGCAGCACCAACAGCAATACCTCCACGGTACTGGAAGAAACCTTCTTGAACTACCGGATTATTGATGAAGCCCAGATCCGGGTCGGTCAGGACAAGATCCAGTATGCCCGGCAGTGGATCACCTCCAGCACTCAGAACGAGTTCGTTGACAACTCCTTCGTCACCAACGCCTTCCGGCCGAGCTATGACACCGGTCTGGGCCTCAATGGCAGCATCGCCAAGGGACTTGCCACGTATGCGGTCCAGTGGCTGGGTGGCAAGGGACAAAACGTTCCCCAGGGAGGCAACAACAGCAGCTACAACTTCCGGTTGGCAGTCAACCCTCTGGGTGAAATGAAATATTCCGAAGGGGACCTGGACAGATCGGCCAAGCCGCTCCTCTCCATCGGCAGTTCGTACTTTCACGACACCATCAAACGGAGCACTACCACTGCGACTGCTATCAACACCTTTGACAACAACAACCTGAACTTCACCGGCACCAGCGGCTGGCTGGGCCAGAAGAACAACATTACTTTTTTTGGTCCCACGGAAAATGTCAATGTCAACCTGTTCGAAACAGATCTCGCGTTCAAGTGGCTGGGCCTATCCCTGCAGAGCGAATATTTCTGGGCAGAAGGAGTTGGCCAGAGTACTAAAGGCACGGTGGTATCCAAAGGCTTCTACACTCAGGCCGGATATATGATCATTCCCAAGACAGTGGAACTTGCTCTGCGCTATGCATGGATGGATTACAACCAGAGTGCACGCGACAGCCTGAAGTCCGAAGTCCAATGCGCAGCCAGCTGGTATGTCAACGGCCACAACCTGAAAGTTCAAACCGACGTGACGAAATCGTACGTTCAGAAGAATTCTGACTCCCTTAGCGGGCGTACCATCGCAAACGGAACCGGTGTCAACGACACCATCCTCCGCGCCCAGGCACAGATTCTTTTCTAATCGCTTCACCCGGTCCACACTCCGTGTGGGTCTCCATCAGTGGGGAGGGGGGGCGGTAACGCCCCCCTTTTTTAAATCCACCCGAAGGTGCGCCATGGTCCTCATTACAACCTACCCCATCAACCCCGCCGACAGTTACCCCCTTCTCTCCTCCATTTCATCCGGTTCCATCGTCCTGCACTACGCCGTGGTGAAGAATCAGGGAGATGCCATCGGCAAAACCACCAACGGCATAAACTACCGATTTTCCGGGGAGGCAACGGAGGAGATGAACGGCATCGCCACCGAGCTGAAGGAGCAGTGGCAACTGGAAGACGTTCTTATGATTCGTCGTGAAGGGTCCCTCGCCGTCGGGGAGATCATCTCCCTGGTTGCTGCCAGCGCTCCCGCCAGCGAGGACGCCTTCCAGGCGTGCCAACAGGGTATCAGCCGGATGAAAAAGATGAAAACCGTCACGAAGGGCGTACGATTGGATGACAACGGTTAAATCAATCCCAAGGAGAGATTCCATGACGACGACAAGATTCCGCTTTCTGTTCACTTTTTTCTTCCTCCTGTTGCTTCTCTCCCCGGCGATATCCCCCGCCAGAGCTGCCTCCAAGAACCTCATCCTGGCAACCACCACCAGCACCCAGGATTCCGGGCTTCTCGACCTGCTGATTCCCCTTTTCGAAAAGGAGAGCGGCCTCATGGTGAAGACCATCGCCGTCGGCTCCGGTCAGGCCATGAAGATGGGGGAAAAGGGTGAGGCCGATGTCCTCCTGGTCCACTCTCCCGATGCGGAAAAGAAATTCATGACGGGTGAGTTCGGAATCAACCGGCGCCTCGTCATGCATAACGACTTCATCCTGGTCGGCCCCACGACGGACCCGGCAAAAATCAGGGGAATGAAACAATCCACGGTCGCCTTCAAGCAGATCGCCGCCACCGGCGCCCTCTTCCTTTCCCGGGGGGACAACTCGGGGACCCATGCCAAGGAGAAGGGGCTCTGGAATGGAGCAGGTATCAATCCGGAGGGACAGAAGTGGTATCAACAGACCGGACTGGGGATGGGGCAAACGCTGAACGTCGCCGCTGAAAAAAAGGGGTACACCCTGGCGGACCGGGGAACCTATCTGGCCATGAAAAAGAGCCTGGGAATGGAGATTCTCGTTGAAGGGGAACCGCTCCTTCTCAACATCTACCATGTCATCGAGGTGAACCCCCTCAAGTGGCCCAAGGTGAACGGCGCCGGGGCCCGGGCTTTTGCCGAGTTCATGATCTCCAAGAAGGTTCAGGATCTGATCGGCAAATTCGGCGCGGAGAAGTACGGCGCCCCCCTCTTCTTCCCCGATGCCGGCAAGAAACCAGAAACTCTGGGGCTCTGATGGAGGTACTGTTCCAAGGCATACGGGAGGCGTTACGCCTCCTCCTCACCTTTGACAAGGAGGTGCTCTCCATCACCCTCCTGTCGCTGAAGGTGTCGGGGCTCGCCACCCTCATCAGCGTGGGAGTGGGGATGGGAGGAGGAACCGCCGTTGCCCTCACGGAGTTCCCCGGCAAGCGGCTCCTCGTCAGCGTCGTGAATACGGGGATGGGGCTCCCCCCCGTGGTGGTGGGACTATTCGTCACGGTCATGCTCTGGCGCAACGGCCCCCTGGGACAATGGGAAATCCTCTACACCCCCACGGCCATGGTGATTGCCCAAACCGTCATCGCAGCCCCCATCGTCATGGGGATCACCATCGCCGCCATCCAGAACCTCCCCCCCAACCTGAAGTTGCAGATCCTCTCCCTGGGCGCGTCCCGCCCTCAGATGCTCCTTCTCTTGGTCCGGGAGGCGCGTCTCCCGCTCCTGGCGGCGGTCATGGCCGGCTTCGGCGGGGTCATCTCCGAGGTGGGTGCCTCCATCATGGTGGGGGGAAACATAAAAGGATATACCCGGGTGCTGACCACCGCCACGGTGATGGAGAGCGGCAAAGGGAACTTCGACACCGCCATCGCCCTGGGAATCATCCTCCTGACCCTCTGTTTCGGGATCAACTACCTCCTCACCGTCGTCCAGCAACGGGAGCGCCCCCGATGAACCGGACACCGGTTTTGGAGGCCCGTGATCTCAGGGTCCGGAGGGGGGGGACGGAGGTTCTGGCCATAAACTCCTTCACCCTCCACGAAAACGAGACGGTAGCCCTCATCGGCCCCAACGGTGCAGGAAAATCCAGTCTCATGCTTACCTTGGCCGGGCTCCTGGAACCGGCGTCCGGCCAGCTGCTCTTCAGGAACGAACCGCTCCCCACGGGGAGCGCCGCCACCGGGTATCGCCGCCGCATCGCCATGGTCTTTCAGGAACCACTCCTCTTCGACACCACCGTCTTCGGCAATGTAGCCGCGGGACTGAAGATCCGCGGCATCCCCCCCGGAGAGATCCGGGACCGGGTTGACGCCACCCTCCGGAGATTCAGGATCGCCCACCTGGCCCAGCGATCGGCACGCAAGCTCTCCGGGGGAGAGGCCCAGCGTACGAGCCTGGCTCGGGCCTTCGCCACCCGACCGGAGGTGATCATCCTGGACGAACCGTTCGCGGCCCTGGACCCACCCACCCGGCAACTCCTCACCGACGACCTGGAGCAGGTACTCCGGGAATGGAGGACGGCAGCGATCCTCTCCACCCATGATCAGGGGGAGGCGTTGCGGCTGGCCGACCGGATGATGGTCATGAACAACGGCGCCATCGTCCAGAGCGGTCCCCCCTCCGAAGTAATGAATCGACCCGCCACCGAATTCGTCGCGGCCTTCGTGGGGATGGAAAATATCTTCTCCGGTACGACGACGACAACGGTTGGCGGCCTCCTCTCCCTGGAAATTGCCGGTACGCATCTGGAGTTTATGGGAGATGGCGTCCCCGGTGAGAATGTGGTATTCTGCATCCGTCCGGAGCATGTGACCGTCTCCGTCGGTACACCGGAGAGTCATACCAGCGCCCGTAACGTCTTTCCGGGGAGGATAGTACGGATTGTTCCACTGGGGCTCTATCAGAAGCTCTACCTGGAGTGCGGCTTCACCCTGGTGGCGGCCGTCACCAACCAGTCACTTCAGGAGTTGCAGTTGGCGCCAGGGAGCCCCGTCTTCGCCTCGTTCAAGGCGACGGCCGTCCACCTGTTCCGTTCGGGATAAACCGATACACTGCGGTTATCCACGAAGGGCACGAAGGTACACGAAGGAATTCTTGGTCCCTTCTCAAGTACCATAAAAAAGCCCGTTCTGTCATTTCGACCAACGGGAGAAATCTAAAGATGAAAGACACGACATGATCAGATTTTTCCTTGATTCCTTCGTGAAACTTCGTGTCCTTCGTGGATAAGGTTATACGGTACGATTTTTCACTCTGCACAGACCACCGGAGAAAGGTTCCCCATGCTCACCTTCGAAGCTGCCCGAAAACTGATCCTCGACTCCGTCTCTCCCTGCGGGGTGGAACGGGTGGAGATCCTTCAATCCCTCGGCCGGACCCTGGCGGAAGATATCGTCGCCCCCTGGAACCTGCCGGCGTCAGACAACTCGGCCATGGACGGTTATGCCGTGGTATCCGCCGACTGCCGGGAACCGGGGTCTCTGGAGGTCATCGGCTCCATCCAGGCGGGGGGGGTTATCAACTCCGTGGTCATCACCGGCTGCGCCATCAAAATCATGACCGGCGCCCGAATTCCGCCGGGGTGCGATGCGGTGGTACCGGTGGAGGAGACGGAGGAGCAGAACTCCTTTGTCTATATCAAGGAACCGGTGCGTAAGGGACAGCATATCCGCCTCAGGGGGGAGGACGTGCGGGAAGGCGAAACGGTCATCCCGGTGGGGACGACGATCAGGGCGCCGGAGATCAGTATGCTCGCCTCCTGCGGCCGGGTCTTCGTACCGGTCTTCCGGAGGCCGAGGGTGGCGATCCTCTCCACGGGGGACGAACTGGTGGAGCTAGGGGAACCGGCGACGCCGGGAAAGATCATCAACAGCAACGCCTTCTCCCTGGCGGCGTCAGTCCGGGAAGCGGGAGCCGAGCCGATCATCCTGGGGATTGCCCGGGACAACCGGGAGGATCATCGAATCAAGATGAGGGAAGGGCTCAAGGCCGACGTCCTCATTACCTCCGCCGGGGTGTCGGCGGGGGATTACGATCATGTACGTGACGTACTTGAGGAGCTGGGGGTTGATCAGAAATTCTGGAAGGTAGCCATGAAGCCGGGAGGCCCCACCGCCTTCGGGATGAAGGATGGGAAGCCGGTCTTTTCCCTCCCGGGGAACCCGGTCTCCACCATGGTAACCTTCGAGATCTTCGTTCGGCCGGCGCTCCTTCGGATGATGGGGCGCCAAAGGGTCATCCGCCCCACCATGAAGGTGACCCTGGCCGAAGAGGTCCGAAAGAAAACGGGAAAAGTCCAGTTCGTCCGACTTCTGATAGATCAGGATGGCCGGGGATTCCGGGGGCGCTCCTCCGGTGACCAGAACACCGGTATCCTCAAGACCATGCTCATGGCCGACGCCATGGCGGTGCTTCCTGCCGGAGAGTCTCTCTTTGCCGCCGGGAGCGAAGTGGACGCCATACTCCTGCGGGAGGACGCCGGAATGCTGGAGGGGTAACATACTACCGTGGTTCGACGGCAGTTTTCGGGTTTTTTGCCGCCCGTCCCAACATCTCCCGGAAAGCCGTGAATACTTTTCGCATCTGCGGTTGTTTATAGGGGAAGAGTGAGACCGGGTCGACGGCATGCACCAGCCCGATGTTGTCCAGTTCAAAAACGAGCAGTTTACCTTCGGGAGTTTCCCCGCAATCCATCACGGCATAATCCAGACCAATCCGCTCATGAATAATCCCGAAAGGCTCTTTGTGCCTGCGGGCAAAGTCGTCATCGAAACCGACCATGAATCGTGCTTCCTCGGCGCGCTTCGCAGCACTTTCCGTCATCCCGGCACTTTTGTAATGAACAATCCAGTTTTCGGAAATCGCCAGGTGGCAGACGTAGGGCTGACCGTCAATCAGGGCAACACGATACTTCCGGTACAGGCCATCATCCCCGGCATATTCCACAAATCGTGAGACAATGAAGTCAGGTGCCGCGGTGGAACCCAGGTACGCACCGATCCCCTCCGGACTCTCCACCCGGACAAGCCCCTCACCGGCATGGGAATCCACCGGCCGAAGTATGACCGGAAAGGCACTATCCCCCAGCAGATCGGCAACCGATCGTTCTCCCCTACGGAGTTGCTCCATTATCTCTCTGTCCAGTCGAACCGATAGCGGCATTTCCAGACCGGGAACGTTGCGGAGTAACGCACTCACCCGATCACGAGACAGAGCCATGATCCGGTCGGGGCTGTTGAGAACAGGGCGAGGAGATGACCGGAGCAGAGTGTGGAGACGTTCCAGCGGGAGTCGGTTTCGGTCCGATAGCCCAATGGCGACAAAGAGGAGATCGTGCTCCGGCAGCGGATCGGGAATGGAGAGTTCCGGGGTAAGGTAGAGGAGGTCCAGCGCCACATCGGATCCCTCCAGGAGGAAATCCAGGGGGGTGTTATCCAGCGGGTCGCCAGGGACCATGAGGGCAAGGAGTCTCATTCCCGGTCGGCCATGTGCAGTCAGCAGGTGATAGAACTGCCGGATGTTTGTCGCCTTGGCTTGCAGCTCCGACGACATTTCATTGTTTCCTGTCAACTGGAACAGGATGGATACCCCCATCAGCTTGTGGGCAAGATCAGGATGGTTCGCCGCGGCTGCGGCAAGCAGACTGATATCGACTCCCGACGCCAGCTGCCGCAGAAGCGATGCCATGCCCATGAATGAGCCCCCGTCGGGGCGAACGCTATCAAGGGTGGTCAGGGGATCATTACAACTCACGTACGTCCACACCTCCGGGATTCAGAAATAAAAGTTCCTGCTTACGCCCCACACCGTCACCACCCGCCAGCCCAGGTTTTCGAGATCAAACCACTCCTTCTCACCCAATGAACTCCATTTTAGCAACTTGAGAGCCCAGAACTGCTTAAGCCACAAGCAACGCATAATTGCATGTACATCCCCATCTCCATCCCATCTCCATCGCCTAAACCGCTTGACTTGAAATGCCAACGCTTGTATTTTCTCGAGTATCAGACTGCTGCGGAGGACGTTTTGACCATACGCTTGGTGTATCTTGATGTCTGCGCACTCTGTCGACCATTTGATGATCAGAGCTTTATCCGAATTCGCCTGGAAAGTGAGGCCGTAAAGCTTATTTTACAAAGAGTCAGAGACAAGCGCCTGCGCCTGCTGCTGTCACCAGTTCATTACCATGAAATCAGGGCCTTTTCCGACGTGATCGAACGCACCGAGCTGCTCGGAATCGTTACCCACTTGGGTGACCAGATCAAGACGGATCATCATGCAGCTCGCAATCGAGCCGAAGATCTTGTACGTAGCGGTTTCGGCATTGCCGATGCCGCCCATGTGGCGTACGCCGAAGCCGGAGGCGCCGATTTCATCACCTGTGACGATAAATTACTTAAAAAAAGCAGCAAATCAGACATTTCAATCTGGTCTGGCGACCCGCTCCAATTCTGTAGTAAGGAGAACCTGAAATGAAAGCAGTACAATATAGAGACGATGAGGTAGTAATCCAAAAAGGTGTAGAGCTATTGCTCAATGGTCTAGGCCCCCTGGAAACGTTACGGTTTCTCAATCTTCCCCATGATCGGAGACTTGAGAGTGTAAAGCGTCATCGCGAGTGGCAATCGCACTTGGAAAAAGACAGCTTTTTCAATGGAGTGTTTCCAGAGGCTTAACGTGAAGTTCCCTGGTGACGAGAGTGATATTGACGTTGCAATCATTTCCCCGGCTTTTTCCGGCGACCGCTTTGACGACCGCCGGCGGATTGTGCCACTACGCCGGAGGATAGACGCCAGAGTTGAGCCAATCCCGTTCCGACCAGAGCAGTTTGCCAACGGCGGCAATTTAATCGACGAAATAAAGAAGACCGGGTTCAGTATTACTCCTTAAAACACGGCTGCCGGCAACCAACCTGGATGCCGGATAGCAAATTTCCGGCATGACAGACGATCCTATTCATCCTACTTCCTCTTCTCATCTAGATGGCACAAGGGGGACGTTCACGTACAACGTCCCTCCTCCCTCTCAACTTCACCAGTCCCGGAATCTGCAGCGTCTGCCGGTCAAGTCAACAGGAACCGGATAGACAGATAGAAGCGGCAAGACGCCGGGCAAGTTCCGCCTGGTCCCGCAGTTCCCACTCCCCCACCGTCACCGCCCGCCAGCCCAGGTTTTCAAGTTCAACCCGCACCTTCTCACCCCATGAACTCCATCCTGGCAACTTGAGAACCTGACTTCAGACCCCCTCATTCTGGAAGCATAAGCCGCAACCAACTTACATAAAAATGTGATAAGGGACAACTGTTTTTTCTTGACTACGGGCGGACATATCAGGGTAATACCTGCTCCCTACTCTACCGCTCAGGGCACTTTTCAAAAAATTGCCACCAATATCAGCGATGTGACTCATAGTCCGTGGACACATCGTCAGCACAAGGATAAGCATTAAAAATGATAATTCATAAAAGTCGACTATTGATCTTGTTAGGACAGCGAATCCGCGAATTCCGCGCAAAACTTGGGATAACCCAAGAAGAACTAGCGTTCAAGGCGGGTATGGATCGCACATATATATCCGGAGTCGAACGCGGAATCAGAAATCCAACCTATACATCACTTGTGAGCATTGCATCGGCCCTCGAATCAAATCTTTCTGATCTGTTGATAGCTGTCGAATCACTATCTACAAACAAGGCTCAACAGGATTAATGTCAAGTGAAACCATGCATAATTATAAAAAATCTAGGTGAATTCACGCCATCGAAAACTCACGATCGATATGTTGAGGTAGAGATTAAACTCGGCAAGCGTAGCATTGTTACAGCCATACCTAAAACAATTGAGTATCAAGGCCTTAAGCTGAGTGACGAAGTGTTCGAAGCCACACTAAACGAAAAATGTAACGAGATAATAAATTTAGACATAGACAAGTGGAAAAAAAATAGTGACACTTACTGGTCAAACAGAATTAAGGGACAAACATATAAAGTATTACAAGCACTGTATTCGGGAGTATGGGAATGCAGGGTATGTGGACCGACAAAAAATGCAAGTAACCACTCAGCAGCTCGCATCAGAGATCTAAAAAAATGCGGTTATATATTAGCATCAAAAAACAAAAAATGTAAATTTTGCAGAAAAAGTACTATGCATGATGTATTGGTAATGCTCGAACGAAATGCAAATAGATTTGTTCATGACAATAAACTTAGAGCTGCAATGTCCGAAAAGCTGAAAAATAAAATAAAGATAACACTTCATAATATTGAAGTTTGTTTCAACAACGAGGCTCCTAACAATGAACTTTTAATTGACCACAAGTTTCCGTCGCAAAGATGGCTCAACTTAGAAACAGCAAATTCTGAAACAATGAACGACGATGAAATTCGACGTAAGTTTCAGCTATTAAGTAATCGCAGCAATATGCAGAAATCGAGGCAGTGTGACAGATGTGTAACCGATGGAAATCGTGGCGATTTTTTTGGAATCCGCTGGTATTTCGAGGGAAGTGAGAAATGGGAAAAAGCTCGAAAGGACGATGAAAAGGGGTGCA
>CAIUUR010000319.1 GCA_903902345.1 uncultured Geobacteraceae bacterium
ACGGAGGCCCCCATGCAGATGCAGGTATCCATGGCCGAAAGTGGGGGGAGGAAACCGAGAGTGTAGCAGCCGATATCGCCGGCAACGTAGGCGTCCAGCTGCTTCAGGGTGAAGAAGACACCGCGGTGGGGACAGCCGGGGCACATATTGGGGGGACGTCCGGGCAAATCATTTGGCGCGGTTGGTTGAGGCGATTCATGAATCGCCCCTACCCCGATCCCGGCAAAGGCCCTGGCAACGATGCCGGGGGAGAGTTCGCCACAGATGGGAATGATCTCCTTCCCCACCACGGCAAGCCCCATGGCCCGCACCTGCTCCTCTATGAACGGATCCAGCTCCTCCACCACGAAGAGCCGCTCCACCTTGGCCGCAAACTCACGGATGAGAGCGGCGGGGAGCGGATGAACCATTCCCAGCTTCAGAGTTGAGGCTTCGGGTAATGCTTCGCGGACATACTGAAAGGGAGCACCGGAGGTGATGATCCCGACCCCTTTGTCCCGTAACTCCATCCGGTTGATGGGGGCGGTGTCTCCGTACTCGGCCAGCTTCCGGCTCCGCTCCTCGATGAAGGGGTGCCGCACCTTGGCGTTACCCGGCAGCATCACCAGCTTGGCGGCATTCCTCGCCAGTTTCGGTTCGGGAAGCCCGGTCACCGGTTCCGCCAACTCCACGATGGATTTACCATGGGAGGTGCGGGTGGTGGTCCGGAGCATGACCGGGGTATCGAACTGCTCGGAAAGCTCGAAGGCGAGCCGTGTGAACTCCTTGCACTCCCGGGAATCAGCGGGCTCCAGCAGCGGAATCTTGGCAAACTTGGCGTAGTTCCGGTTGTCCTGCTCGTTCTGGGACGAGTGCATCTCCGGGTCGTCGGCGGAGACCAGCACCAGACCGCCGTTGACCCCCGTATAAGAGAGGGTGAAGAGCGGATCAGCCGCCACGTTCACCCCCACATGCTTCATGGTGACCAGCGCCCTCGCCCCGCCAAAGGAAGCACCGATTCCCACCTCCAGGGCCACCTTCTCGTTGGGCGCCCAGGAAGCGTCAATGGTTGGGTAGTTGATGATATTTTCGAGAATCTCGGTGGAGGGGGTGCCCGGATAGGCGGTGGCGACCCTCACCCCTGCTTCAAAGGCGCCGCGGGCGATGGCCTCGTTGCCGGAGAGTATTTCCTTCATGCGTGCCGTTTCCTGAAAAAAAATAAGGGATTACCCCGATGATGGGGAAGGGCGAACTATACGAAAAAGCGGTAATCCTGTCAACTTCTTTATAACGTTGGTTTACATCTCACGGGGAAGCAAGGTTCAACAGGACCCCCTCCAGGAGGCCGAAATCGCTCACCTTCATTCCGTCGAAACCGAAGCAGTCAATGGCTTTGAGGGTCACCAGCCCGCCGGCGACGATGAGATCCTCCCGTCCCTTCTCCATCCCGGGAACAGCCAGTCGCTCCCGAGGTGTCAGAGCCAGCAGTTGCCGAAGAATGGCGGCCACCTTGCCACGGGGCAGCCAGTGACCGTTGACCCGACGATAGTCATAGTCGGTCATTCCAAGATCGATGGCGGCCAGGGTCGTCGCCGTCCCCGCCGTCCCCACCAAGGTGGTGCGGGAGGGATCAACCACCACTCCGGCCCCGGCCAGTTCCGATGCCAACTTCCCAAGTTCCCGGTCGATCTTGTCGCTCATGGCGGCCGGTTCCTGCTTCCCCTCGGTGAGCCGAACCACCCCCAAGGGGAGACTCCGGATAAAGCAGGGGGCTCCTCCGTCCGCCAGGGTAAACTCCGTGCTCCCCCCCCCCACGTCAAAAGCAAGAAGGGTCTCGTCCGGCTCTCCCAGAGCGGTGCAGACCCCCCGAAGGGTCAAAGCGCCCTCCTCTTCGCCGGAGATAACCTCCAGCAGAATCCCGGTCCGATCCCGAACCTCGGCGCAGAACTCTGCCCCATTGACGGCGTCGCGAACCGCGCTGGTGGCCACCGCACGAAGGTTCGTCACCCCATGCCGGGCGAGATCGGCGGCAAACTCCACCAACGCCGCCACCGTACGCTGGCGGGCTTCCGGCGACAATCCCGATTCCCGGGTGAAACCACCCCCCAGCCGGGTGATCCGCCGTGAGATGTGAAGCGGTTCCATCCCCCCACTCCCCACGGCGGCAATGAGCAGACGGACCGTATTAGTCCCCAGATCGATTGATGCGTAGCGTGTCATGCTAAGGCTCCAGGTAATAACTTCGGTTTTCTTGACGTTACATTCATCGAATCCGAATACGCCCGGCTCATGGGTATGGTTCACGAATCGGATCAGGATACCTACGTCCGGGAATAAAAAAGCTCTATCCACTGAGGTCACCGAGAAAAGCTGAAGAAATCCGGAACCGTTTATTTCAGCTTTTTTCAGTGTCCTCAGTGGAAATGCTTTGGGATTTTTATTCCCCGGTAAAGACCGGCTTCCGTTTCTCCATAAAAGCCTTTTTCCCCTCTTCATAATCCTTGCTGTCGTAGACAATCCGCCTCAGTCCCTGTATCCGTTCAAAGGTCTCGGGGCTGATGACCGCCGACCCTCCCAGAATCCGCAACTGCTCCTTCATCACCGTGATGCTGAGAGGAGAGTTATGCGTGATGTTTTCCGCCACGGAGTAGGTGAATGTCTCCAGGGCTTCCTCCGGCACGAGCTGGTTCAGGATGCCATGCATATGGGCCCGCTCGGCGCTCAGCGGCTGCGCCGTGAAGAACATCTCCTTGGTGATCCTCATCCCGAGGATGTTTAAAAAATGCAGAATCCCCGCAGAGTTGTAGGGGACACCGATCTTTGCCGGAGTGATGGCGAAGGTGGCGGAGTGAGAACCGAAAGCCAGGTCGCAGGAGAAGGCCAGGTCGCAGGCCCCTCCCCAGACACTCCCCTCGATCATGGCGATGACCGGCGCAGGAAAACGCTGGATAGCCTGCAGCGCCTTTGCCAGGGGATCGTTGTAAGAGAGGGGATCACGCCCCTGATCGGGAAGCTCGTTGATATTGAACCCCGAGGACCAGACCTTGGCCCCCTTCTGGGCGCGAATAATGACGACCCGCGCCTTATCCTCCTGGAGTTGGTTCAGCGCCTCCACCAGTTCATCCAGGAGTTGGGTACAGAGGCTGTTTCTTTTCTGCGGATTATTGAGAGTGATGGTGCCGATGAGGTTGCTGAATTCAGTGGTAAGATATGTCACTGGTACTCCCTTTTCATTGGAAATTATCCAGGCCACAGGCCCGATCCGTACACCATACCCCAACCCGGGACAAATGTGTCTGAAAAAGTTTGGATGAACCGCGCAGGTCTGGAGCCATGCGCCCTGAACCAAAAAATTTATATCTGCCGAATTTATTTACAGCCCACCCCCTCTCATGTATCATGCGACGGATGAAAGTAATCCTCCACCGCTACCTTTTTCGCGAGATCGCGACGACTTTTCTCTTTTCCCTGGTGGTGGTTACCCTGGTAATTTTCATGGGAAAGATCATGCAACTGGCGGAACTGGTCTTCACCAATGGGGTCTCGCTTAAAAACATCCTCAAGCTGTTTCTCTATCTGACCCCCTCCTTCTCCCTGGTGACCATCCCCATGTCTTTTCTCCTGGCGGTGCTCCTCACCTTCGCCAGGCTCTCGGCGGACAATGAAATTACCGCCATGAAATCCAGCGGAGTAAGCCTCTACGGACTCCTCCCGCCGGTTCTCGGCGCCGCGTGCCTCGCCTACCTCCTCACCGCCTACGTCACCGCCTACGCCCTCCCCTGGGGACAAAACTCCTTCCGGAAACTGATGTTCGATTTTCTGGACACCACCCAAGTCCTCAACCTCAAGGAGGGAGTGTTTAACGACCAGGTTCCCGGCCTCATCATCTATACGGAGCAGTTCGACCCCCGGGAATCCGCCATGGCAGGGATCATCATCCATGACAGCCGGGAAGGACAGGAACAGTCCACCATCTTTGCCCGTCAGGGAACTATCCGCCGGGATCCCGAACAACGTTCGGTCCGCCTGCACCTGTCCGACGGGAGCATTCACCACCTCTCCCCCCCTTTGGGATATCGCCTCATCTCCTTTACCAGCTATGACATCGCCATAAATTTTGCAAAACCGGTGGCGCCGACGATCTTCGATGAACGATACATGAATTTCGGCGAGCTTCGCGCTTCTCTCCACCGTCCCCTGGCAAAAAAAATCCGGCAGGATGTGCTCGTGGAGTATTACCGGAGGGTAGCCCTCCCCTTTGCCTCCTTCGCCTTCGCCCTGCTGGGAGTTGCGCTGGGGATACAGAACCGCCGGAGCGGTCGCTCCGGAGGTTTTGCTCTCAGCATCACGATCCTCCTTGCTTATTACATCCTCCTCTCCCTGGGGACAAACCTCAGCTCCCGGCAGAGCATACCAACCTGGCTGGCCATCTGGTTTCCCAACCTGCTCTTCACCACTCTGGGCCTCTGGCTGTTCTGGATGTCGGCCCAAGAGCGGCAGTTCACCCTGCAGGAACAGGGAAGTCGGCTGCTGCGCGATATCAGGTTGAGGTTCACCCCGGGAAGGAAGAACCCATGAGAATTCTGACCCGAGCCATTCTCGCACTCTTCTTCCGGCTTCTGGGACTCTGCCTGGGCGCCTTCAGTCTCATCTTTCTGGTCATCGAGTTTCTGGACAAGATGCGCCGGTTCAGCAGAGTCAATGCCGACGCGGCCACCATCGGCTTCTATTTCCTCAACAAAATACCCGAGATCATCTCCCAGGTCATCCCCTTCGGCGTACTCCTGGCGACCATCCTGACCCTGGGGATTCTCGTAAGAAACAATGAACTCACCGCTCTCCGGAGCGGCGGTATCAGCCTCCACGCCATCGGCCGCCCGCTCCTGGCTGCGGCGCTCCTGTTGAGCGTGCTGACATTCATCTCCAACGAGCTCCTCCTCCCCGTCACCGTCCGGAACATCCGGGATATCGAGGAGACAAAGCTGAAAAAGAACGAGTACGGGGCGGTGTTCCGTCAACATAATATCTGGTACAGGGACGGCTCTCTGGTCATGCGGGCGGAGCTTTTCGATCCCGGGACAAAAAATTTGAAGGGAATCACTCTCTGGAATAAGAAGGGACATCTACCGCAGACGCGGACCGAAGCTGAAGCGGGGAGCCTGACGACCGGTGGGTGGCAGTTCAGCGGGGCTCGCGTCTGGACGTTCCATGATGACGCCCAGGTGGAGGTCTCTCCGGCGGCAACAGTAGTGATCCCGCTCCGTCTCACCCTGGAAGATCTCAAGAAGGTAACCGACTACACCTCGAATATGGGGTTTTTTGAACTCCGGCGCTATGCCCGTGAACTCAAGAAGGGAGGATACGATGTCACCCGCTACCTGGCGGATATGCATGCCCGAGCCGCGCTCCCCTTCTCCGCCTGCGTCATGGTCCTGCTGGGAATGCCCTATGCAGTCCGAAGCGGCCGTTCGGTATCGGCCGCCCTGGGGATTGGCCAGAGCCTGGGGATCGGCTTTGCCTACTTCGTAATCAACGCCCTCCTGATATCCCTGGGGCATAACGGGCTCCTGCCGCCACTGGTGGCGGCCTGGGCCGCCAACAGCATCTTCGCCCTGGTCGGCATCTGGCTGATGCTGACCCTGGAGCAGTGACGGACCGCCCCTGTAACCGGAACAGCTGACCCCCTCGGAGGAATCGCAATGAAATCATTCACCGTGACAGCCCTGCTCCTGGCAACGCTCATCCCCTACACCTCCATCCCCGCCGAAGGGGCTCCCCTCAAAAAGGGAGCGAAAAAGAGCGTACCCGCGGCAGCGGCAAAAGAGGAACCTGTCACACCTTACACCATCCTGAGTATTATCCCCTCCCAGGGAGAACCGGGGAGGAAAGTCAACCTCATGGGGTCGGGGTTTTCCACCGATACTCTGGCGTGGCTGGGAACCACGGCGGTCCCCACCTCCGTCCTCAACGACAAACAGATCGAATTTGAAATTCCTCGCATCGATCCGGGGCTCTACGCCCTTTACCTCAAACGTCCCGACGGCGCCATCAGCAAGATTTACAATTTCCCGATCCTGGCGCCAAAACCGGTCATCGACGCCATTACCCCCGATACGGTCTTCGGTTGCGCCCCGGACCAGGAACGCGCCGTTACCCTCTCCGGCAAAAATTTCCAGGAAAGTTCGGCTCTCCTCTTTGACGGCGGGGCTGTCAGGAGCAGCTTCACCTCGCCGGAGGCCCTCTCCTTCACCGTACCCCATAACGTTCTGGGAGGACAACACAACATCCAGATCAAGAATTCCAACGATATTGTCTCGGGAACCGTGGCATTTTACATCGACATGAAACCGGTGATCCACGCCGTCCACCAGGGAGAGGAGCGGGTAAACAGTTACGACCTGGTTCTGGAAGGACATAATTTTCAGCAGGGGTCATCGGTGGTGGTGGACGGGAGGCAGGTCTATAACGGCACGGACCGGGAGAAGATCAGGTTCGTCAACTGCTCCCGGATCATCTATGAGCGCTCCCCCTATGACCGGAGCACGAAGAGCCTGAGGATTCAGGTGATAAATCCCAACGGCGAAGAGAGCCCGGTGGCAACGGTCTCCGCCCCCTGAAGCCGCGGGAGAAGCGACCGAGCACCTGTCCGGCTTACATTTTTGGCATATCGTCAGACAATGATTATCGACAGACGAGGGCTTCCGGCAAATGTTCCGGCTCAGGGTTACAGCGACGAGATATCCCTGGTCACCACCGACTGCTGCTGGATGGCCGTGGCAGTGATGCTGGCAGGTGAACTGACGTTGACAGTCAAGGCGGCATGACGTATGCTCCGAAATATGTTCGATACCGGTACCTGGGAAACCATCTGCAAACAGTGCGGCCGCTGCTGCTTCGAAAAGATTGAAGATGAAGATGGGACCATCTTCCACACGTCCGTACCCTGCCGCTATCTGGACGTGGTCACCCGTGACTGCAACATCTATGAGCGTCGCTTCCAGATCAACCCGGAGTGCATCAAATTGACCGAAGAACTGGTCCGGGAGCTGCGCTGGCTTCACGATGGATGCGGCTACCGGCAGGCGCTGGGGCTCACCAATAAACGGGAAAAAAAAGGTTCCAAGTTTTAGAACCCCCTCCTCAGACATGGTCTCCACTCTGCAGATCCCATAAAAAGTGCTGGACATTTCTCCTCCGTTTCGTTAGGGTAGCATGGAAACCTGACAGGAGGGTTGTCGATGGCGACTTCCGGCAGCAAGATTCACTACTTTTGCGGAGAACCGGTGAGCAGGGCGGAGATGGCCGTCATCACCTCCGTCGTCGGCGACTGCCGGGGAATCTCCCGGACGGAACTGGCCAATACCCTCTGCGAAATTCTCCAGTGGCGACGCCCCACCGGCAAACTCAAGAGCGTTGAGTGCCGTACGTTTCTTGAAGAACTGGCAGAGAAGGGTCTACTCGTTCTCCCCCCCGGTCGCGCCGGCAGACCCCGTGGCTCCCGAACCGCTGCCCACGCGCCCCTGGCCGAAACGCCGCTCCTCTCCGGTACGGTGGGGGAATTCGCCCCCGTGGAACTTCTTCCCGTACAGGGTAAGGAAGAGCAGCTCCTCTGGCGCTCTCTGGTGGAGCAGTACCACTATCTTGGGCACCGGGTCCCCTTCGGAGCTCATCTCCGCTATTTCATCAGGATCCGGAACCCCCAACCGATCGTGGTGGGATGTCTGCAATTTTCCAGTCCGGCGTGGCGTATGGCAGCGCGGGACCAGTACCTGGGGTGGGACGCCGCCGCCCGGAAAACGAACCTTCAGAGAATCGTCAACAACAGCAGATTTCTTCTCCTCCCCACGGTCCGGATCAAAAATCTGGCCAGCAAGGCTCTTTCCCTGGCCGGCGACCGGATTGCTGACGATTGGGAGCAACGCTTTGCAGTGCGACCGCTGTTGCTGGAAACGTTGGTGGATACGGCCCGCTACGCGGGAACCTGCTACAGAGCCGCCAACTGGATAGAGGTGGGAAGCACAACAGGGCGAGGCCGCAATGATCGGAATCACGAGTTTCACGGAGCCAGCCCCAAGACACTCTTTCTCCTCCCCCTGACCAGGAATGCCGTATCGCAGTTGGGTAGGGGGTAATCGTGAAATTACGCATACCTTTCCTCTGCACCCTGCTCCCCCTGCTCCTCACCGCTTGCGGCATCTCACTGGTCGCGCCCTGTGGCGCCATCGAGCCTCTGGACCGGTTCCCCATGGAATCAGTCGTCATTGATGACCACGACAGAAGCTACCCCATCACCGTCTGGATCGCGGATACTCCCCCCCGACGCTCCCAGGGGCTCATGCAGGTAGGCGAACTGGATGCCAACTGCGGCATGCTACTCCTCTTCGACCACCCCACACGCCCCGCCATCTGGATGAAGAACATGGAAATATCCCTGGACCTTCTCTTCATTGCCGCCGATGGCAAGGTCCTCACCCTGGAGCGCAACGTAACTCCGGACTCCCTCCGCTCCATCCGGCCGGACGACCTGGTAACCGGAGTAATGGAACTACCCGGAGGGACAACAGCACGACTTCACCTGGAAACGGGCGCCCGAATTCGACACGCCCACTTTGTCCGGGAGCCCAGGGAGGCAATCCTCTCACTGACAAATAAGCCGACTTACCTGATTGCCAAGAACTGATATCTTGACAGGGAGGGCCTCATGGGGAATACTCCCCTTTCATTATCACATACCGGCAGGACACCCCATGAAATTCACCCTGATATCCCAAGACAAGGAAACATCCGCCCGCCGCGGCCGACTTGAAACTCCCCACGGCATTATCGAGACCCCCATCTTCATGCCGGTGGGAACCCATGCCGCCATGAAGGCCATGACCCCTGCCCAGGTGAAGGAGAATGGCGCCCAGATCATCCTCAGCAACACCTACCATCTCCACCTCCGCCCCGGAGAAGGGCTCGTGGCCAAGGCAGGGGGGTTGCACAAGTTCATGGGATGGGACGGCCCGATCCTCACCGACTCCGGCGGCTTTCAGGTCTTTTCCCTCCCCAACAAGCGAATCACCGACGATGGAGCGTATTTTCGCCATGAGATCACCGGCGAAGAGGTCTATCTTGACCCGGCCCGGGCCATGGCCATTCAGGAAGCACTGGGGGCGGACATCATCATGGCCTTTGACGAGTGCATCCCCTACCCCTGCGACCGCGACTACGCCGCCAAATCCACCCGAAAGACCCTTCGCTGGGCCAAGCAGTGCAAAAAGGCCCATACACGGAAGGATCAGGCCCTCTTCGCCATTGTCCAGGGGAGTGTCTTTGAGGACCTCCGGAAAATGTGCGCCCAGGAGATGGTTGCCATGGATTTCCCCGGCTACGCCATCGGCGGGGTCTCCGTGGGGGAGGGGCTGGAACTGCTAAAAACGGTGGTAGCCATGACCGCGCCGTTTCTCCCCGAGGATAAACCTCGCTACCTCATGGGGGTCGGTCTCCCCGAAGATATCCTGGAGAGCGTGGAACGGGGAATGGATATGTTCGACTGTGTCATCCCCACCCGCTATGCCCGGAGCGCCACCCTCTTCACCAACCGGGGACGAATCCGCCTCACCAACAAGAATTACCGGCGCGATTTCTTCCCGGTAGAACCAAACTGCAGTTGCTACACATGCCAAAACTTCACCAGGGCGTACCTGCACCATCTCTTCAACGCCAACGAGGTCCTTTCCGCCATCCTCGCCAGTATCCACAACGTCCACTTTTACCTGGAACTCATGGCGCGTTGCCGCTCTGCCATCGAACAGAGTAGTTTCTCATCCTTCAAAAGGGATTTTCTGGGAGAGTACAAACGGGGGTAAGCAAAGGTTCAAGGTTCAAGGTTCAAGGTTCAAGGTTCAAGGTTCAAGATCTTCGGCAGAGGGAACAGGAGCCGATTCTTGACTTTTCTCTTGCGTTTTCGAGAGTTTGGTGGTAAAAATTTAGCTTTTTTGCATCTTGCACTTGTCTACGTTTGATGCCTGTCATCGCTCATATCAGAGGAGATTCGCCACCATGAAAAAGGCTCTTATTACGGGAATTACCGGTCAAGATGGTTCCTATCTGGCGGAACTGCTTCTTGCCAAGGGATATGAAGTTCACGGCGTTATTCGCCGCTCCTCATCCTTCAACTCCGGCCGGATCGACCACCTTTACCGTGATCCCCATGAGACCGGAGTCCGACTCTTCCTCCACCATGGCGACCTGAATGACGCCAGCTCCATCAACAAGCTCCTCCGCGACATTCGCCCCGACGAGATCTATAACCTCGGCGCCCAGAGCCACGTCCGGGTCTCCTTTGACATTCCTGAATACACCGGAGAGGTGGATGCCCTGGGCGCGGTCCGAATACTGGAAGGAATCCGGGAGACGGAGCTGAATACAAAATTTTACCAGGCATCCTCCTCGGAACTCTATGGCAAGGTTGTGGAGACCCCCCAGACAGAAACCACCCCCTTCTACCCCCGCTCCCCCTACGCCTGCGCCAAGGCCTATGCCTACTACATCACCGTCAACTACCGTGAAAGCTACAATCTCTTTGCTTGCAACGGTATCCTCTTCAACCACGAGTCGCCCCGCCGGGGAGAGACCTTCGTCACCCGAAAGATCACCCGCGCCGCAGCCAGGATCAAGCTGGGGTTGCAAAAATGTCTTTATCTGGGAAACATCGACGCCAAGCGAGACTGGGGCTTTGCCGGCGATTACGTGGAGGCCATGTGGCTCATGCTCCAGCACAGCGAGCCCGATGATTACGTGGTAGCCACCGGCGAAACCCACAGCGTCAGAAAGTTTGCAGAGATGGTTTTTTCCCGACTGGAGATGCCACTGAGCTGGCAGGGGGAAGGAGTTCACGAGAAGGGGATCGACACCAAAAGCGGCAGGATCGTCATCGAGATCGACCCCAAGTACTTCCGTCCGGCCGAGGTGGAACTGCTCCTGGGCGACCCGACCAAAGCCAAGCGGATTCTCGACTGGGAGCCCAAGACCAGCTTTGAACGCCTGGTGGAGATGATGGTGGATGAGGATCTGGCCATGGCACAACGGGAGAAGCGAGCCGATGGATTGTAACTCGAAAATATTCGTTGCCGGTTCCAACGGCCTGGTTGGTTCGGCTCTGGTAAGAAATCTTCGATCTCATGGTTACGAGAATCTGCTTCTCCCCGAGATCAACGAGCTCGACCTGACCAACCAGCAAGCGGTGGCAAATTTCTTTGGCGCCGAGAGGCCTGAGTACGTCATCCTGGCCGCGGCCAAGGTAGGGGGGATTCACGCCAACAACAGCTACCCGGCGGAATTCATCTATCTGAACCTGATGATCCAGAACAACGTCATCCACCAGGCATACCTTCACGGTGTCAAGCGACTCCTTTTCCTCGGTTCTTCCTGCATCTACCCCAAGCTCTGCCCCCAGCCGATGAAGGAGGAGTACCTCCTCACCGGGCTCCTGGAGCCGACCAACGAGCCATACGCCCTGGCCAAGATCGCCGGGATCAAGATGTGCGAATCCTACAATCGGCAATACGGCACGAAATTCATCGCCGTCATGCCCACCAACCTCTACGGTCCCGGAGACAACTTTCACCCGGAAAACTCACACGTTCTGCCTGCTCTCATCCGCCGTTTCCATGAGGCCAAAATGCAAGAAGCCCCCCAGGTTGTCGTCTGGGGAACGGGAACCCCCCTGCGGGAACTCCTCTACGTGGACGACATGGCTGCCGGCTCCATCTTCCTGCTGGAGCAACCCGACGAGGCCATCATTCCGGAACTGCTGAGTTTTCCCCGCCCCTGCTTCGTTAATCTGGGAACCGGTGTTGATGTCACCATCCGCGAACTGGCGGAGACCGTCAAACGGGTGACGGGGTATCAGGGGGCACTCTCCTTCGACCCCACCAAACCGGACGGAACCCCCCGCAAGCTTCAGGACGTCAGCCGAATGAAGGCTCTGGGATGGCAAGCCAAGGTTCCCCTGGAAGAGGGGATAGGGCGAACGTACGAATGGTATCGGGAACATGTGAAAAGTGAACAGTGATCCGTTAACAGATTTTTCACCGTTCACCGTCCACCGTTCACCGATTCAAGGAGGTAGTTTGTCATGAAGATATGCGTCATCGGCACCGGTTATGTGGGCCTCGTAGCCGGCACCTGCTTTGCCGAGGGGGGTAACCGCGTGGTCTGCGTCGACATCGACGAGACCAAGATCGAGAGTTTAAAAAACGGTATCATCCCCATCTATGAACCGGGACTCAAGGAGATGGTCCTCCGTAACGTCGAGGAGGGACGCCTCTCCTTTACCACCGACCTGGCCGCAGCAGTGAAGAGTTCCCTCATCAGCTTTATTGCCGTGGGGACCCCACCGGGGGAGGATGGCTCGGCGGACCTGAAATATGTTCTGGGTGTGGCACGCAGCATCGGGCAGCAGATGGAAGGGTTCAAGATCGTCGTGGACAAATCCACCGTGCCGGTGGGAACCGCAGACCTGGTACGTGCCGCCATTCAGGGAGAACTGGATATCAGGGGAGAGAACCTGGAGTTCGACGTGGTCTCCAACCCGGAATTCCTCAAGGAAGGGGCGGCCATCGATGACTTCATGAAACCGGACCGAGTGGTCATCGGCACGGATAACGTCCGGACCGCCGAGATCATGAAAGAACTCTATGCCCCTTTCATGCGACGAACCAACCGACTCATCATCATGGATATCCGCAGCGCCGAAATGACCAAATATGCGGCCAATGCCATGCTGGCCACTCGTATTTCTTTCATGAATCAGATCGCCAACCTCTGCGAACGGATGGGGGCCGACGTGGCGTCCGTGCGTGAGGGGATCGGCTCGGACTCCCGCATCGGCTTCGACTTCCTCTTCCCCGGCGTCGGCTATGGCGGCTCCTGCTTCCCCAAGGACGTTCAGGCGCTCATGAAGAGTGCCGCCGCTAACGATTATGATTTCGTCATCCTCAAGGCGGTGGAGGAGGCCAACGAGCGGCAGAAGCAGGTCCTGGCCGACAAGGTCCTGGCGCACTATGGCGGAGAGGCTACGGCCAAACCGCTGACGGGGATGAGCTTTGCGATCTGGGGCCTCTCCTTCAAGCCCCGCACCGACGATATGCGCGAAGCCCCCTCGGTGGCCACCATCAACCGGCTCCTGGAGCTGGGGGCCACGGTGAAGGCCCATGATCCCGAGGCGATCAGGGAGGCGAGAAAGGTCTTCGGCGACCGGATATCCTACGGAACCCATCGTCATGACGTCCTGGAAGGGTCCGACGCCCTCATCATCATCACCGAGTGGAGCGAGTACCGGAATCCGGATTTCGACCTCCTCCAGGAAAAACTCGCGGCGCCGGTCATCTTCGACGGCAGGAACCTCTTCGAGCCCAAGCGGATGGCCCATCTCGGCTTCACCTACTACTCCATAGGACGGTAAAAACGGTGACTGGTAACTGGTGACTGGTAACTGGTACACGGCTATTGATTGCCACGGGAGGTGGCATTGAAAAGTCACGAAGATTTGGATGTCTGGCGTTTAGCAATTGATCTTGCTGTCTCGGTATATCGAGTGACTGGGGTTTTTCCTGGAGAAGAGAAGTTTGGCATGACATCGCAAATGCGACGTGC
>CAIUUR010000320.1 GCA_903902345.1 uncultured Geobacteraceae bacterium
GGAAACAGTCATCGAGTGTGTGAAGAAAAGTTTGGAGCAGTTCGCCGTGTCAAAATGGAACTCGGACTTGATGCGAACCATTGAGCAGAGCCAGAAGTTTTTCCGATTCCAGCCCACGAAAGAAACCTTCGAGCCTTTACCGATTCAAGGAGAGTGGACTGGGCTGTGTAGCAAAGTCTCCACGGCTTTATTCGAAAGGGTGGTCGTATGAGCGCCAAGGAGTCATTCCAGGTGCTTGTCCGGAACCTCAAGCTCAGCCCAACCCTCGAAACCGGCATCACTACGAAACTGGTGCAAGAGATCTGGGACTGTATGCGGGACATCAAACCGCAGCAAGGTGATGAAGTCACGTCAGCGATGTTGGTGGCGCTTATCCTGTTCGACGAAGAATCGTTCGCGGATCTCCTCACCGATCAACAACTCGATCAACTGCACATCGTAGCCGGCCAAGCGATGCAGCAATACGAACTGGCCATCAAACCCAAAAACCAGGTCGGCCAGCTTTTGGCTACGACCATCAAAGAAAGTGAAAAGATATGAACTACATTATCGGTTGCGGGGGCGTTGGTTCAGCCATCGTCCCGTCCTTCTGTCTCTTGCGTGATCCTTCTGAAGTCACCTTGATCGACGGAGACAAGTTGGAAAAGAAAAACCTGAACCGCCAACTGTTCGATGCCAGCAACATTGGACAAAACAAGGCGCAGGCTCTCGGTCAAAAATACGGCTGCCAGTTCGTGCCGGAATGGTATGCGAAGGGAAAGGTCCGGCACTACCGTCACGATTGGCTGCTGTGTCTGGTTGATAATCACAGGACCAGGCTCGAAGTGTTGGAGGTATGCGATGAGGTTGGTTGCCAAGCCATCTTCGCTGCGAACGAGATGCACAGTTCGGAGGCGTATTATTATCGGCGATCTTGGCATGGAACAGAGCGCGATCCCCGAGTTTATTATCCGGAGATTGCGACGGATCGGTCAGGTGATCCGAGGGTCGCGTCTATCGGGTGCACGGGAGAAGTGCAGGAGCGGAATCGTCAGCTGGTGTCCGCCAACTTTATGGCCGCTGCGTTAGCTGAACATCTGTATGTGCTGTGGTGCATGAAAGCTCCACGCATGGACAGTGAGACGGTGGAACTGCTGCCTCACAAGTTCGCAGCTAACCTGAGCAAACTGGAAACGTATCGAGGAGGTCGCCATGAGTGAGACCATGACACTGCCCGCACCTCCTGAACGAAAGTGCGCCATTGACCAGGTATTCGACGCCAGCTTCATCGAGTTGCTGGAACTGGTTCCCACAAACCCATTCGTTCGTGCTTGGGTTTTGAAGTTCACCGGAAAACTGCCGCCCGAGGACTGCGTGACATTTACCCTGCTCAAAGATTGGGTCGAGCTGAATTGTGTCAAACGCTCAAGACCGAAACCTCAAAGCAGTCCACAAGCAGACGACGGTATTGGCATTTTGGTCCACTTCTCTGAGACCGAATATGGCCGAGCAAACTATTCCGTGGATCGATCTGGCGAAGACACGTTTCAGATTGGTCAGGACGAACTGCTGACGCTAGTTCAAGAAGCCATAGATGCGGGCGGTGGTTTAACGGAGGTGGTGGATCAAATTGGAACCCGAATTGATGACGATGCTTGGAATGAATGTGATCCTGATATGGATTCTTACGGGGATTATGATTACGACGAGCACGATTCAAACGACTCTGGAAACGGCGAAATCACCTATTCACGCGAACAAATCCAGTCTCGGGTATTGGCGTTTCTGCAAAACCATTACCCCGATCTGGCTCAACAACTCTGAACTATGAAATTGATCAAACTAAAACAAGATAAGTTGGTGGAAGAAAAGGCGGTGACGGGTTTGGTGACGACGAAGATTGAGTATGCGGTGGAGGAGGCGAAAGGCCGGTTGGAATACACCGGCCCAAAACTCGATCCTGAACTCTGGCATCAAATCCTGTCGTTCTTCAGGTGGACGTATAAGGAACACAGCAGCGAATGTCAGGTCCGGCTCTACGTTAATACAAAGCTGGGACGTTGGGCTGCTTGGGCATTTCCTCAAGCAGCTAGAACGGGGATGACGGCGAGAGAACTACCAGAACAGGAATCGGAAGAAAAGGCTAGGGAACGGTTTGCGGTTTGGGGTTAGGCGCCTTCGGATGATTGGCTCTACTTCGGCACTGTTCACCATCATTGTTCAGCCAGTGCGTTTCAATCTAGCACTGATGAA
>CAIUUR010000321.1 GCA_903902345.1 uncultured Geobacteraceae bacterium
ACTGCGAATTCATCGTGCCCCATATACCCCTTTGAGGCTCGTTTGTCCTCCGTGATGGGGGGGAGGTAGATTTCGCTCAGCGATTTTCTCCGGTTTGCCGCATATGCCACCAGCGAACCGTACGACCCGCTCCCTGCGGAGGTGACATAGACGTATATCTCCGGGGAGCCATCCAGATTCAAGTCTGCTACCTCGGCCCCGGTGACCGTCCCGTCAATTTCGCGTACAATCGGCGAATTATCGATTTCGAGCCCTGCCGGAATGATGTGAAGAGTGTTGATGGAGCCTGCATTCTCGCACGTTACGACAAAGCGAACTCCTTGCAACTCAAGGGTGCTTTTGAAAGGTCCGGCAGTGGCGTGGAGCATTTCCGGTGTGATGGTGTTACTGCTCCTGCCCGAACTACTTACCTCAAGCAATTGCTCCTTGATAATTTCGGTGGCGGAAAGGGGAGATGTCATGAGAAGTATCAGCGAAACGACTGCGAGAAAGATGTGTTTCATGGCATTACCTCCGGAATTAAAAGCGTAGTACGATTACGATGGAGGTGCGGTTTTACACAGGCTGCCACATGGGGTCCGGAATGGAATTGGCCAGGAAGAAATTCCGCTAATCTGCCGATAACCGGGTGGGGACCCGCAACCAGATCCGAAAATGAAACCTCCAACAACTCGACTTGTCCACTTGCTCGCATACCCTCCAGAACTTCTTTGTTGTGCGCAGCCAGTACCCTGTTCAGATGTTCCTTGTCCGACCGGGGTTTTTGCCCGGTGCGGAGCAGCATGGCCCACTGGGAAGCAACGACTTCTTCCGTGGGGCGCGTCATGTAGATAATCTTGTACCGGTGTTTGACGGGAAGTTTTGTCAGGAGCGCCGAGATAACCTTCACGACCTTTCCCGCCGCCTGCTCGATGAGGTACGGATTATGGGGAAGCTTTTTGATTTCTTCCCACTCCCAGTAGCCATCGGGATTATCCTCGTCGGGCTGTCGTTTGCCATCGGTCATGAGCGTCAGACCCCCCGCCTGAAGCAGTTGCATCATGAGGGACGTTCCGGAACGGGGGAGACCTGATACGATGACAAATTCCGTACCATCCATCGTGGATCGGGAAGCATCGTCACCTGACGAACTATCAGGTTTGGAGGACAAGCGGCTTTCTGCCCGCATTGCCGCTTCTCTGCGAAGGTTTTCGATTCTGTTCGGCGCCAGCTGGCTGGAAAGCTTGAGAATTTCCCGGTAGCGCAATCCACAGGCGATTGCTTTTGCCCCATCACCCTGCGCTCGATAGACACGGGAGAGGACGCGATAGGCCCGGAGAAAATTGGGCTCCAACTGCAGGGCGTTCAGGAGGGGACGCTCGGCCTGCTCCCACTGCATGAGTTGGGCAAGGGCAACTCCCAGGAGAAAGTGACCTTGGGGGGCGCCGTACAGGAGCCCGATCGCCTCCAGAGCGGATTCAACCGCGGCCTCCGGATTTTTTTGATGAAGCTGCTGACGAGCCAGGTTGAGATACGCCTGCTGATTATGAGGATCCATCGCCAGTACCCTGCGCACCGTGGTTTCCGCATCCTCCCACCGGCGCAAACGGAGCTGACACTGGGCAAGCATGAGCAGCATTTGCGGATCACCGGAATCGGCGTCCTTGACCGTTTCCAGCAGCGCCAGAGCTTCGGCATGCTGCTCTTTTTGAATGGCGATGGACGCCAGGAGGAGACGACTCGTTTCGTGTCGGCCAAAGGCTTCCATCGCTTGTAACGCCGATACTTCGGCTTCTTCCAGCAGACCGAGCTGTAATTGGCAGGAAGCCAGGAGTTGGGCGTAATCGGTGCGACCGGGTTGCGCGAAGAAGCA
>CAIUUR010000322.1 GCA_903902345.1 uncultured Geobacteraceae bacterium
ATCGGTCTCGTCAGCGACCTCCGGGTGGCGCTGGCCAATGGCGCCGAGGGGGTGGGACTCTACCGCACCGAATTCCCCTACATGTCCCGGACCTCCTTTCCCGATCGCCAGTTTCTCTTCCGACTCTACCGGAAGGTTCTGGAGGGATTCGCCCCTCAACCGGTCACCATCAGGACCCTGGACATCGGCGGCGACAAGGGGCTCTCCTACTTTGCCTTCCCCCACGAGGACAACCCCTTCATGGGATGGCGCTCCATCCGGGTCTCCCTGGAGCGGCGCGACATCTTCCGCGAGCAGTTGGCCGGCATCCTCATGGCATCTCACTACGGCAAGACCAGCCTCATGTTCCCCATGATCTCCGATATCGAAGAGGTCAGAAGTATCCGGGAGATTATCAGGGAGGTGGGGGAAGAGCTGGAGCGGGAGGGACTCCCCTATGACCGGAATCTTCGTCTGGGGATCATGGTGGAGCTGCCAGCGGCGGTACAGATCGCCGACATCCTGGTCCGGGAGGTGGATTTCTTCAGCATCGGCACCAATGACCTGATCCAGTACACCCTGGCCGCCGACCGGAACAATCCCAAGGTGAAGAAGTACTACGACCCCTACCACCCGGCGGTGCTCGCCTCCATCCGGCGGGTCACCGAAGTGGCCCTCAGGGCGGGAAAGGGGGTCTCTCTCTGCGGAGAAATGGCGGCGGACCCCCTGAACGCAGTCCTCCTCCTGGGGATGGGGATCACCGAATTCAGCCTCTCCGCCCCCGCCATCCCTGTGGTGAAACAGGCGCTCCGGAGGGTCACCCTGGCCCAGGCCAGAAAGATATCCCTGGTGGCCCTCTCCCTGGAGAGCGCCTCGGCGGTCAGGGGATATATGGACGGAATGAGGGTGAAGCTGGAATTATAAGAGACTCAACACCATCTTCTTCAACGTCCCCTCGCCGGCGCCGCCGATGATCTTGTAACGGATCAGCCCCTTCCTGTCCAGGATAAAGGTGCGCGGGAGATCGACGGAGTCATAGGCCTGCGCCCCCTTCCTCCCTTCATCCAGGGCAACGGGATAGGACGGATTGACCCCCTTCAGGAACTCCCGGACCTCACTTCCCTTCTGCCCCACGTTGACAGCCACCACGACAACTCCGCGACTCCGGTAGGCGGCGGCGAGGGTCTCCAGCACCGTCATCTCGTCACGACAGGAACTGCTGCATCCTGAGGACCAGAAGTGGATGACCGCCACCTTACCCTGGACCCCGGCCGGAAGCCGTAACGTCCCCCCCCCCAGGAGCGGGAGAGAAATATCCGGTGGAGGCGCCCCCACCCGAAGCGGAGCGCCGTACACCGGCGACAGTATCGCCAGCAGTAGGAAGATAACAACTGCGCCACCCCAGCGGCATCCCACTTGAAAACAGTTCATACGCTTCCCCCTGTCATCATTTTCCTTATCTCCCGCCACCGCCAGATCTCGTAGATCACCGGATAGACCACCAGCTCCAGGATGAAGGAGGTGAGGATGCCGCCGATCATGGGGGCCGCGATATGCTTCATAACGTCGGCGCCGGCGCCGGTGGACCACATGATGGGAAGAAGCCCCAGGAACATGCATGCCACGGTCATCAGCTTGGGCCTGATCCGCTTCACCGCGCCGTTCTGGATCGCCTGCTGCAGCTCAGCCAGGCTCCCCAGTCGCCCCTCCTCCCTGGCCTGGGCATAGGCCAGATCCAGATAGAGCAGCATGAAGACACCGGTCTCGGCGTCCACCCCCAGGAGGGCGATGAGACCGACCCAGACCCCGATGCTCATGTTGTACCCCAGGAGCCAGAGGAACCAGACCGCTCCGATGGCCGAAAAGGGGACCGCCAGCATGACCAGCGCCGTCTTGGCCAGGGATTTCGTATTCAGGTAGAGAAGTCCCAGGATGAGGAGAAGCGTCAACGGGACCACGGTTTCCAATCGTTCATGAACTCGCCGCATGGCCTCGTACTGACCGCTCCAGGCAAATGCGTACCCCGGCGGCAGCTCCACCTTGCTCCGGAGGAGTTTATCCGCCTTCCGGATGTACCCGGCCGGATCGGGATCGGTGATGTCCACATAGACATACCCGGTCATGATCCCGTCCTCGTCACGGATCATGGATGGCCCGTCCGCCACGGAGATCTCGGCCAGCTCCCCCAGAGGGATCTGACGCTTGCCGTCGAAGGCGGGAACCAGGACCCGCTTCAGCGCTCCCATGTCGCTGCGGAAGTCGCGCAGGTACCGGACGTTCACGGCATAACGCTCCCTCCCCTCCACCGTGGTCGTCACATTCTCCCCGCCGATGGCATTCTGCACCGATTCCTGAGCCTGGCTCACGGAGAGACCATGCCGGGCCAGTTCGTCGCGGTTCCAGGTTATGTCCAGGAAATACCCGCCTCCCGTCCGCTCGGCAAAGACCCCGCGGGTCCCCGGGAGCTTTCGGAGGAGTGCCTCCACCTGCCCCCCCACCTGCTCGATCTGCACCAGATTGGCGCCGGATATCTTCAGCCCCACCGGAGTACGGATTCCGGTGGTGAGCATGTCGATGCGCCCCTTGATGGGCATGGTCCAGGCGTTGGAGACGCCGGGGATCTTCAGCGCCCGGTCCAGCTGGGCCACCAGCTCCTCACGGGAGAGGTGATCGGACCAGATCGGCCTCAGGAGCGACGCCAACCACGCCGGCGCCCAGGAAGAGTACCAGGTCTCCCGGTGCCGCCACTGTTCCATGGGCTTGAGGGTGATCACCGTCTCCAGCATGGAGAGGGGGGCGGGGTCGGTGGAACTCTCCGCCCTTCCCGCCTTGCCGTAGACCCGCTCCACCTCGGGGAACCGCTTGATGATGCGGTCGGTGCTCTGCAAGAGCTTCCGGGCCTCGGCCACCGAGATTCCCGGCATGGTGGAGGGCATGTACAGAAGCGACCCCTCGTCCAGAGCCGGCATGAATTCCGCGCCGAGCTGCAGGTAGAGGGGGACCGTCGCCAGCACCATGAGCAGGGCCGCGACGATGACCAGCCACCGGCGGCGTAACGCCCAGGTAACCACCGGCTGATACCACCGTATGAGGAAACGGCTCACCGGGTGGCGCTGCTCCGGGTAGACCGTCCCCACCACCAGCGCGTTGACCAGGCGGCAGAGCCAGGCGGGGCGAAAGGTGAACCGGTTCACGCGGGTGAAGAGTATCCGGAGCGCCGGATCCAGGGTGATGGCCAACAGTGCGGCGACGATCATGGAGAGGTTCTTGGTATAGGCGAGGGGTTTGAAGAGACGCCCCTCCTGGGCCTCCAGGGTCAGGACCGGGAGGAAGGAGACGGCAATAACCAACAGGGCGAAGAAACTCGGCCCCCCCACCTCCTTCACCGCTGCGATGATGACATCCCGGTGGCTCCCCTTGCGCCCCCCCTCCTCCCAGAGTTCCAGTTTCTTGTGACTCTGCTCCACCACCACCACCGCAGCGTCCACCATGGCGCCGATGGCGATGGCTATCCCCCCCAGGGACATGATATTGGCCGAGACCCCCATGAACCGGAAAGGAATGAAGGAGATCAGGACCGCCAGGGGGATGGTGATGATGGGGATGATGGCGCTGGGTACGTGCCAGAGGAAGAAGAGGATCACCAGGGAGACCGTCAGCATGACCTCCGCCAGGGTCCCCTTGAGATTGTCCATGGCCCGGAGAATCAGGTCGGAGCGGTCGTAGACCGGGACGATCTTCAAACCGGCCGGGAGACCCGGTTCGATCTCCTTGATCTTCGCCTTCACCCGGCTGATGACCTCCAGGGCATTCTGCCCCTGACGCATGACCACGATCCCCGAGACCGCGTCACCGGTTCCGTCCAGATCCCCCACTCCCCGGCGATAATCCGGCCCCAGGGAGACGATCCCAAGATCCATGATCCTGATGGGGGTGCCGTCCTCGCTGGCGGTCACCGAAATTTTCTCGAAATCGGCCTGGGATTTTGCGTAACCGCGCCCCCGGACCATATACTCGGTGCCGCCGAACTCCATGAGACGTCCGCCGGTATCACTGTTGTTATTTTTCACCGCATCCAGGACCTTGGTCAGGGGGATGCTGTAGTACTGGAGTTTACGGGGGTCAAGATTCACCTGGTACTGCTGGCGGAAGCCGCCGATGGGGGCCACCTCGGCCACCCCCGGCACCGCCTTCAGGTCGTAGCGCAGATACCAATCCTGATACGAGCGGATCTCCGCCAGGCTCCGTTCCCCGGTGCTGTCCACCAGGGCGTACTGGTAGACCCATCCCAGGCCGGTGGCATCGGGGCCGATCTCGGTCTGCACCCCCTGGGGGAGACGCTGCTGCACCGAGGAGAGATACTCAAGGGTGCGGGAGCGGGCCCAGTAGAGGTCGGTACCCTCCTCAAAGATCACATAGACGTAGGAGAAGCCGAAATCGGAGAAGCCTCGAACCGTTTTGACCTTGGGCGCCCCCAGCATGGCGCTGACAATGGGATAGGTCACCTGGTCTTCCACGACGTCCGGGCTCCGGTCCCACCGGGAGTAGATGATGACCTGGGTCTCGGAAAGATCCGGAATGGCGTCCAGGGGGAGGCGCCCCATGGACCACCACCCCAGGACGGCGAGGATGACCGTCACCAGGAGCACGATGAGACGGTTATGGGCGGAAAATTCGATAATTTTATCAATCATGCGGCGCAGGAACCTTCTTGGGATTGGGAGCGACAGCTTCATTGCCCGACGGCGCCGTTGCAGGTGATGCCTTGGGCGCCATCAACATGAGTCTGTTCATGCCGGGTCCCGCCGGCGCCACCGGTGGTGGGGGGGGCGCTTCTTCCACCATGGCGCCGGGCCGCCCGGCCTCATTGGGGTCATCCAGGGGGGTAGGAAAGTTCCGGCGCGAAATACCGGCATCGTGCACGGAAGGAGAAGAGCTCACTCTCCCCATCCCTGCCGGCAAGGCCCCCTTCTGCTTTCGCGTCATCACCCCGGCAGAGGGGAGCGGCATGGTTTCCATCGGCATCTTCATTGCCCCCGCGGCGCCGCCGACGGGGTGGCCGGTTGTCGACTCGGCGGCAGCGCCCGGCCCGGTATAGCGCTTGGGCGCCCGGTCAAACTTGGCCATATCTTCCGGTGAACAGAAATACCAGCTCTTGCCTCCGTATTGCCGAGTCAGAGCGGCAGCCTTGGCCGTCTCCTGATCCAGGGCCATGCCGCAGACGGGGTCTTTCCCTGGCGTGCCGGCAATCCCGGAGGAGCTGTTTTTTAACCGCGTCTCGGAATCCAGGAGAAAATTACCGGAAACCGCAATCCTCTCGCCGGGAACGAGCCCCTTAACGATCTCCACCCGATCTCCGAAATACCGTCCAGCCTCCACGGCGCGGGGCTCGAAGATCCCGTTCCCCCGGTCAACAAAAACCGTCTGCTTCAGCCCCGTATCCAGGAGCGCCTCCCGGGGAAGAGTGATCATGGCGGGCAGAGTCACCGGAAGTTCAACGTCAACGAACATATCCGGCCGGAGAACCAGTCCGGCATTATCAACCTCCAGACGGACCTTGAGGGTACGGGTAGCCGAGTCGTAGAGGGGGAGCACGCTCCCCACACGAGCCGAGAAGGTCAGGTTCCGGTGGGGAAGCTTCGCCTGGCAAAGGACTCCCGGCTTGAAGTAGGATGC
>CAIUUR010000323.1 GCA_903902345.1 uncultured Geobacteraceae bacterium
GCCTACGAGGATCTGGGAATGGTCTGCGTCGGCTCCGGTTCCGAATTCGCCCACGGCGACGACTACGAGCGAACCCAGCCGGAGATGCCCGAGGCGACGGTGGTCTATGACGACCCTTCCGAGTTCGAATTCGAACAGTTCGTCCATGCAATGAAACCGGACCTCATCGGCAGTGGCATCAAGGAAAAGTACGTCTTCCAGAAGATGGGAATCCCGTTCCGGCAGATGCACAGCTGGGACTACTCCGGCCCTTACCACGGTTACCAGGGTTTTTCGATCTTTGCCCGGGACATCGACATGGCGGTGAACAGCCCCACGTGGAAACTGGTGAAGAGCCCGTTCTAAAAATGAGGAGCATTTTCCGGTCGCGCAACGGATTGGTTGCCGGCTGAAAGGAGAACTACCATGAGCACAGAAGCTGCCGTAAGTTACGTTACCGAAACCCCCATCGAGGAAGTAGAGCGGGTATCGGCCTGGATAAATAGCGAAGAGTACAAGGAAAAAAACTTTGCCCGTCAGGCCCTGGTAATTAACCCCCCCCATGCTTGTCAGCCGCTGGGAGCCCAGATGGCGGCCCATGGTTTCGAGGGAACTCTTCCCTTTGTCCACGGATCCCAGGGATGCGCCTCCTACTATCGTTCCACCCTCAACCGTCACTTCCGCGAGCCGGCGCCTGCCGTCTCCGACTCCATGACCGAGGATGGCGCCGTATTCGGCGGCCAGAGCAACCTGCACGAAGGACTGGAAAACGCCCTCGCCCTGTACAAGCCGAAGATGATAGCGGTCTTCACCTCCTGTATGCCCGAGGTCATCGGCGACGACCTCACCGCCTTCATCAGAAACGCCAAGAAAAAAGGGGTCGTGCCGGAGGATTTTCCCACCCCCTACGCCAATACCCCCAGCTTCAACGGGTCGCACATCCACGGCTATGACGCCATGCTGAACAGCATCCTTCAGTACCTCACCGAGGGAAAGAAGATCGACGGGCGTTGCACCGGTAAACTCAACCTCATCGCCGGCTGCGACTTCAATACCGGCAACTACCGGGAGTACACGAAGATTCTCAAGGCGTTCGGCATCCCCGTCACCTTCCTGGCCGACATCTCCGAATCCTTCGATTCCCCCCTGGACGGGACCTACAAGATCTACCCCGGCGGCACCAAGCTGGAAGACGCGGCCGATTCCATCAACGGCAAGGCAACCATTACCCTGGGCCCCTACGCCACGCCCAAGACCTTTACCTGGATCAAGGAAAACTATTCGGGCAAGCATGTCTCCCTCCCCATCCCCATGGGGATCGCCAAAACCGACGATTTCATCGTCAAACTTTCCGAACTGTTCGACAAACCGGTCCCGGCATCGCTGAAGGCGGAACGGGGACGGGCCGTAGACGCCATGACCGATTCCCATCAGTACATCCATGGCAAAAAGTTCGCTCTGTACGGCGACCCGGACTACCTGTTGGGCTACGTCTCCTTCCTCCTGGAGATGGGGGGCATTCCCCTGCACATCCTCTGCAGCAAGGGGAGCAAAAAGTTCGAGAAGGAGATGCAGGCGCTCCTGAACGGATCGCTGTACGGCGCGGGGTGCAAAATCTACATGAGCAAGGACCTCTGGCATATGCGGAGCCTCCTCATGACCGAACCGGTGGACGCCATGATCGGGGACACCCACGGCAAGTTCGCCGCCCGAGACGCCAAGATCCCCCTCTTCCGCTTCGGGTTCCCCATCTTCGATCGGGTGAACAAACACCGTTACCCCCTCGTGGGATATCAGGGCGCCATGAACATGATCACCGAAATAGCCAACAAGTTCATCGACATCAAGGATGACACCTGCGAAGATCGCTTCTTCGAGATGATGAGATAATGAAAAGTAGTATAACTGCATCAAAAGGGCGGTTCCTCACGGAGCCGCCCTTTTTTTACCCCGATAGCTGTTCATCCTCACCCCTGATTTCATGATTAAGCAGGTGCAAAAACATCGCCTCTATTCTTACGTCTGCCCATATTTTGGGCAGATATTTTCTATTTTCCAGTTCCCCCCCCAGGGCCTTTCCCATAACATACCGATAAATAAGGCCCACGCACATTGGCACGGGTCGTGCTATAGAGATATCAGGTTCTAGAGCATTTTAAACGCGGTATCGGCAAAGGCGCCGTCATGCATATCACCATGCAAGTCGGCGCTTTTTTGATCACCATGAACCATTTACCCAGTGTAGCCAGGGCCGACGGCCCGACCTGCAACAAGCTGTTCCTCCTTCTCATGGGAGCAGCGGGTTCACCCCCGCTGCTCCACTTTTTCCCCGAAGGAACCGAGGTGACTTATGGCAAAACCTGATTACTACGACGTCACCGATTGCGATACCAACGATAAGGGAGCACCCAAGTTCTGCAAGAAGTCCGAACCGGGTGAAGGTGCGGAACGGAGCTGCGCCTATGACGGCGCCCGAGTCGTCCTGATGCCGGTTACCGATGTGATCCACCTGGTACATGGACCCATCGCCTGCGCCGGCAACTCCTGGGACAACCGGGGGGCTCGCTCCTCGGACTCCCAGCTGTATCGCCGCGGCTTCACCACCGAGATGCTGGAAAATGACGTAATCTTCGGCGGCGAAAAGAAGCTTTACCGGGCGATCCTGGACCTGGCCGACCGCTACGCCGGTGAGGCCAAGGGAATGTTCGTCTACGCCACCTGTGTCACCGCCATGACCGGAGACGACGTGGAATCGGTCTGTATGGCAGCCCAGGAGAAGGTCCCCTTTCCCATAATTCCCGTCAACACCCCCGGCTTCATCGGCGACAAAAATATCGGCAACCGACTGGCCGGCGAAATCCTCTTCAAATACGTCATCGGAACCACGGAACCACCGACCCTGGGGGAATACCCCATCAATCTCATCGGCGAATACAACATCGCCGGAGATCTCTGGGGAATGCTCCCCCTCTTCGACAAGCTGGGGATACAGATCCTTTCCTGCTTCTCCGGTGACGCCAAGTTCGAAGAACTTCGCTATGCCCATCGGGCCAAGCTGAACATCATCATCTGCTCCAAGAGCCTCACCAATCTGGCCAAGAAGATGCAAAAGACCTACGGTATGCCGTACCTGGAGGAATCGTTCTACGGCATGACCGACACCGCCAAGGCGCTGCGGGATATTGCCATCGCCCTGGATGATGCGGTGAACGGCCTGGAAAAACGGACCATGCAGGAGCGGGTGGAGCACCTTCTGGAGCAGGAAGAGGAGAAATGCCGCCTGCGACTTCTCCCCTACCGGATGCGGCTGGAAGGGAAGCGGGCAGTCCTCTTCACGGGAGGAGTCAAGACCTGGTCCATGGTGAACGCCCTGCGGGAACTGGGGGTGGAGATCCTGGCCGCCGGAACCCAGAATTCGACCCTGGAAGATTTCTACCGTATGAAAGGGCTGATGCATCAGGACGCCAAGATCATCGAAGACACTTCCACCGCCGGGCTGCTGGCGGTCATGGCCGAAAAGCTGCCGGATCTCATCGTGGCGGGGGGAAAGACCAAGTTCCTGGCACTGAAAACCAAGACCCCGTGTCTGGATCTTAACCATGGGAGATCACACCCCTATGCCGGGTATGAGGGGATGGTGACCTTTGCCCAGCAGCTGGATATGACGGTGAACAACCCCATCTGGCCCACCCTCAACAGGTCGGCCCCCTGGGAGAAATCGACGGCAGAGCTGACCGCCGATTTGGCACTGAACGCCGGTCATGGCAAGGCGTTTCTGGCGCTCCCCATGCCCTCCGCCGATTCACTTCGTTCCCCTTTCGGCAACGGCAAGGCAAAAGCCGCCACCGTGAACCCCCAGAAGAACTCTCCTGCCCTGGGGGCGACTCTGGCCTACCTGGGGATAGACCAGATGTTGGGGCTCCTTCATGGAGCACAGGGGTGTTCCACCTTCATCCGGCTGCAGCTTTCCCGTCACTTCAAGGAGTCCATCCCCCTCAACTCCACCGCCATGAGCGAGGAGACCGCCATCTTCGGCGGGTGGGAGAACCTGCAGCAGGGCTTAAAGCGGGTCATGGAAAAGTTTCACCCCTCGGTGGTGGGGGTCATGACCTCCGGCCTTACGGAGACCATGGGAGACGATGTCCGGAGCGCCATAGTTCACTTCCGGCGGGACAACCCGGAGCATGCTGAGATTCCCATCATCCATGCATCCACCCCCGATTACTGCGGCTCTCTGCAGGAAGGATATGCCGCCGCGGTGGAAGCCATCGTCACCACGTTACCGGAAGGAGGGGAAACGGTACCCGGTCAGGTTAATTTCATCCCCGGCGCCCATCTGACTCCGGCGGACGTGGAGGAGATCACCGAACTCATCGAATCCTTCGGTCTGACGGTTCTCACCATTCCGAATATTGCCAACGCCATGGATGGCCATATCGACGACGTAGTATCACCCCTCTCCACCGGCGGGATCCCGGTGGCAGAGATCCGGAAAGCAGGAAGAAGCATCGCCACGCTGTATGTGGGGGATTCTCTAGCCAAGGCCGGGGGGATCCTGGCCGAAAGATTCGGCATCCCTTCCCACGGCTTCACCTCATTGAACGGCATCGGTGAGACCGATCTACTCATGGAGAGCCTTGCCGCCATCTCCGGAGTGGAGATTCCGGAAAAGCATCGCCGGTGGCGGAGTCGGCTCATGGACGCCATGGTGGACAGTCATTACCAATTCGGGAACAAGAAGGTGGCCCTGGCCCTGGAAGCGGATCATCTAAAGGGAATGGCCCGCTTCCTCGCTGGAATGGGGTGCGAGATTCAGTCGGCCATCTCCGCCACCCGGACCCGGGGGCTGGACACCATCCCCACAGACAATCTCTTTGTGGGCGACCTGGAGGACCTGGAGACAGCGGCCAAGGGGGCAAACCTCATCGTCGCCAACTCCAACGGTCGTCAAGCGGCCGCCAAACTTGGCATAAAAGCGCACCTCCGAACCGGTCTCCCCGTTTTTGACCGCCTGGGCGCCCATCAGAAGGTCTGGGTAGGGTACCGGGGCACCCTCAACCTGTTATTCGAAACGGCAAACCTGTTTCAAGCCACCGCCACCGAGGCGCAGAAACTGGCGCACAACTAAACCACTATCCACGAAGGACACGAAGAAAATCGAAGGTAACGGCCTGGGCACACAACTATTTTTTCACTCCGGACTGTTTTTCTTCGTAATCCTTCGTGCTCTTCGTGGATAAAGGAAGGTATTCCTATGAAAATCGCATTCACCAGTTCCACCGGCGAGTACATCGATCAGCACTTCGGCCAGACGGAGAACTTCCTGATCTGGGAGGTTGGTCCCGACGAAGCTCATTACCTGGAGACCCTCACCATCGGCCCCCATGGGAGTGATGAGGAAGACCGGATCTCCGCCAGGGCAAAGATCCTCACGGAGTGCGCCATTGTCTACACCATGCAAATTGGCGGTCCGGCTGCGGCCAAGCTGGTGGCCCAAAAGATACACCCCATGAAGACCAACGCCGTGGTCAGTCTCCCGGAGACGGTGGAGAGAATTCAAGAGGTTCTGCGCGGTAACCCACCGCCATGGCTTCGGAAGGCGATGAACAAGGAGTTGAAGAGATCATTCACCGATGACGATGAACCGTAGGGGCAATTCATGAATTGCCCCTACACCCCACACCACGACACGACAACCACAACCCATCAGCCTTAAAGGAGAAAAGACCATGGCCTTCATCACAGGACTCACCCGCGACAAGAAAAGTTGGACCCCGGAATATGCCATGACCCTGGACGAGGAACTTTGCATCGGTTGCGGCCGCTGTTACAAAGTCTGCGCCCACGATGTCCTCAGCTTCCAGGAGTTGGACGAAGACGACTCCGCCAAGATGTTCATGAAGCTGGAGAATCCCGGCAACTGCATCGGCTGCGGCGCCTGCGGCCGGACCTGCTCCAAGAAATGCTTCACCTTCGCACCGGTGGAAGCGTAGAAACCCAGGTAAAGGTAGAGGTAAAGGTTAAGCAAGGCTTTCCTCTACCTCTACCTCAACCTCAACCTGCCTCACCCGGGGGTTCCCATGCTTATCGCCGTCGCCTCACGTGATGGAAGAGAGATCAATCAACATTTCGGCCATGCGGATCGCTTTCTCGTCTACGACGTGAACGAGACCGAGGTCAAGCTGGTGGACGAAAAAAAGTTCGAGAGATACTGCACCTATGACCAGGATCATCCCATGCGGGCTCCCGTACTGAAAGCCATAGCCGACTCTTTGGGGGAGTGCCACGCCGTGGTCTGCGCCCAGATCGGACCCGGACCGCAGATGGAGTTGGAGCAACTGGGGATCGAGACGTTCGTGGCCGACGGCCCCATCAAGCCGATGCTCATGGAACTATCCAAGCTGCTGTAAAAACCTTTACCTTTACCCCGGCGGCCTCAATGACGAGTGCATCATTTAATCACTGCAACCTCCCCCCCTGGGTCATCGCCTCGCGTCATTTCAACGAGCATCCCCAGCCCTTGGAAATTCAGGGGGTCCGCCAGGCTAACCGCTTTCTCTTCCAGAAACTGGACGGGATAAACGACCCGGACGAACGCGCCATAACCTTCAGCGACTATGTCTCGGTAAAATTTCAGCTTCACCACTGGCAGGACCAGGAAACCGTCACAGCGCGCAAGTGCTTGAAAAACAGCTATCTCCGATATCTGCGGGGGTGGATGATGGATTCCAACTCGGTGGAAGGGGCGGTGCTGAAGGGATGGGTGGAGAGCCGCATGGGGCTCGCTCCCACCTTCCATAAAATTTCCATCCCCGGTGTCCATTCCCAGGAATACCTGATCTTTGCCACGGACCGGACCAAGGGGAGCAAGCGGACCAGCGCCATCAACTCCCAACTGGATCTCCTGTACGAATTCTGTCAGTACGAACTGGCCCGACGGTTTCCCGAAAGACAGATCATCACCCTGTTCCGCGGCACCCATGACGCCAGCGAGCATGAGGTACTGGAGCAGCTGGGAAAACGGGAGCAGATCGTCCGCCTGAACAATCTGGTGTCACTCACCTGCGATGAAGAACGAGCCTGGGAATTCGGTTCCGTCGTCTGGGAGATGCAGGCCCCCACGGCCAAGATCTTCTTCTTCGACACGCTTTTTCCGTCAAGCATCATGAAAGGTGAAGGGGAGTATCTGGTGGTGGGCGGAGAGTATCGGGTAAAAAGAGTCATGTGTACGGTGTAGGGGCGAACGGCGTTCGCCCAAGCTGCGGTCCGAGAGTTCCCACCTTTACACCCCGGAGAGACGATGGTACAATCACCGCTACATGATTCGCTGAGCAGTTCGGCGATGGGAGTAGCTCCATGGCGACGAAAAGTGATATGCTGCGGCTTGAATCGGAAATCAAGACGTTGGAAGTCAGAATTGCCGAAACCAAGGCAGACCTTATCCGCTGGGTTGTAGGCGCGGGGTTTCTGCAAACAACATTAATCGCCTTATTGCTGATGAAGTTGATAAAGTAGCTTCCCTCCTTTACACCCCGGAGA
>CAIUUR010000324.1 GCA_903902345.1 uncultured Geobacteraceae bacterium
GCCTCCCCGGCTTATCCGAGGCGCTGACTCCCCTGGTCGCCGCACAGAGCGGGGTCACGGTTCATGGCTCACCCGACGGCAGCACGATCATCGCCGTCATCCAGTCGGATACGGTACAGGGGGAAGTTGATACGGTAAAACGGCTCTCCGACATGGAGGGGGTGCAGGCGGTCCGCCTGGCTTACCACAATTTCGAGGATCTGGACGAAGCGGGTACTGATAGCGACGGAGTACGGGAGGGTAGGTGACATGGAATTGACCAGACGGAAGTTTTTGCAGGCCGGCGCGGCGGCGGCCGCATTCGCCGCAGCCGGGGCCGCCGTGCCCCGGGGAATCGTGGCCGAAGCCGAGGCCGCCAACGACGGCATCACCTGGGGCAAGGCCCCCTGCCGCTTCTGCGGCACCGGTTGCGGCGTCCTGGTGGGAGTCAAAAACGGCAAGGTGGTGGCCACCAAGGGGGACCCGGCGGCCCCGGTGAACCGGGGACTCAACTGCATCAAGGGGTATTTCCTCGCCAAGATCCTCCAGGGGAAGGACCGCCTCACCACCCCCCTCATCCGTGAGGGGAAAGGGTTCCGAAAAGCATCCTGGGATGAGGCCATGACCCTCATCGCCTCCAAGTACAAGGAGAACATCCAGAAACATGGCCCCGACTCCGTGGCAATCTACGGCTCGGGTCAATGGACGATCTTCGAGGGGTACGCTGCCAGCAAACTCTTCAAGGGGGGGATCGGCACCAATAACGTGGAACCCAACGCCCGCCTCTGCATGGCCTCGGCGGTGACCGGCTTCATGTCCACCTTTGCCAGCGACGAACCCATGGGATGTTATGACGATTTGGATCTGGGGGACACCTTCTTCCTCTGGGGGGCCAACATGGCGGAGTGCCACCCGGTTCTCTTTTCCCGGCTCATCGACAACCGGCTGAAGAATCCCAAGGTCAAGATCATCGACCTCGGAACCCGCCGGACCCGCACCTCCCAGATGGCCGACAAGTACATCCGGTTCAACCCCCAATCCGACTTGGCGCTGTTGAACGGCATCGCCCATATCATTGTCCGGGACAGTACGTACGACGAGAATTTCGTCAAGAAGCACGTGGTCTTCAAGAAGGGGAAGGAGAATATCGGCTACGGCCTGGAGGATCGGACCAAACTCCTGGTGGACGAGCCCGAGGCGATAACGTTCGAGGAATACAAGGAGTTTCTCAAGCTTTATACCCCCGAATACGTCTCCAAACTCTCCGGCGTTCCCGTGGCGAGCATTGAGGAGATGGCCGCCCTCTACGCCGACAAGAACCGCAAGGTCAACTCCCTCTGGACCATGGGCTTCAACCAGCACAGCCGGGGAACCTGGGTCAACAATCTTGCCTACAACGTCCATCTCCTCACGGGAAAGATCTGCCGGCCGGGAGAGAATCCCCTGTCCCTCACCGGTCAGCCCTCCGCCTGCGGCACCGCCCGGGAGGTGGGAACCTTTACCCACCGGCTCCCGGCAGACATGGTGGTGACCAATTCGGAGCATCGGGAGAAGGCGGCCAAGATCTGGAACGTGCCGGCAGACAGGATTCCGGACAAACCATCCATGCATACAATGGAGATGTTCCGAGCCCTGGATCGGGGGGATCTGAAGTGCATCTGGATCCAGGTCACCAACCCTTTCCAGTCCATGCCAAAACTGAACCGCTACCGGGCTGGGGCCCGCAAGGGGGACGGACGGTTCATAGTCGTTTCCGACATCTACCCCACCAAATCCACGGAACTGGCCGACGTAATCCTCCCCTCCGCCGGGTGGGTGGAGAAGGAGGGAGCCTACGGCAATGCCGAGCGGCGAACCCAGCAGTGGTTCAAGCAGGTGGAGCCGCCGGGAGAAGCCAGGGACGACCTCTGGCAGCTCATGGAGTTTGCCCGGCGGATGGGGCACGGTGCGCTCTTTCCCTACGACCCCAGCACGCTGCACAAAGAGATGTGGGAAGAGTACCGGAAGTTCGGCGAGGGGCAGGGAAAAGACCTGGCCCCCTACGAGGCATACACCAAGGCCCGCGGCTTGCGCTGGCCGGTGGTCAACGGCAAGGAGACCCTCTACCGCTACGCCGAGGGGTATGACCCCTACGTGAAGAAGGGGGAAGGGATCAAATTCTACAAGAACAAGAAGGACGACGGCAGAGCGGTGATCTGGGCCCGCCCCTACGAACCCCCTGCGGAATCGCCGGACAAGGAGTACCCCTTCTGGCTCTGCACCGGCCGGGTGCTGGAGCACTGGCACACGGGGACCATGACCGGCCGGGTCCCGGAGCTGAAGCGGGCATACTCGGCAGCGGTCTGCGAGATGAATCCCGATGACGCCAAGCATCTGGGGATCAAACATCTGGACAAGGTGAAGGTCACCTCCCGACGCGGCACGATCATCCTCCCTGTGGACCTGAACGGTCGGGGAAAATCGGAAAAGGGGAACGTCTTCGTCGCCTTCTTCGACGAGACCAAGATGATCAACGAACTCTGCATCGACGCCTTCTGCCCCATATCGGGAGAGCCGGATTACAAGAAATGCGCGGTAAAAGTAGAAAAAGCTTAACTGCTTATCCACGAAGGGCACGAATATTCACGAAGTAAACCGATATTGTTATTGTTCGTACCCTGCCTTCGGTTTGATTTTCTTCGTGAACCTTCGTGTCCTTCGTGGAAGAGGGTTGGAAATGGACACACACCGAAAGGAGTCAGAGAATGAAACGAATCATCAAGGCGGCCCTCATAACCGCCACCGGAGTGCTCCTGGCGCTCCCCCTTGCGGCATGGGGGTCTGAAGAGGATGGCGTCACCGAAAAAGAAGTCTCGTCCGCCGAAGGGACACCACCGGAAGCTCCCCATAGCCTCACGAAGGGGGGCGAACTCCGCAACTGCCTCGCCTGCCACGGAGAGGGGATAAACGGCGCCCCTCAGACCCCACATCCCGAAAGATTAACCTGCACCCAGTGCCACGGCCAGGGGGAGATCAGGGTCGACCTTGACAAACCTTCAAAGGGTACGGAAAAGAAGTGAGCCTCTCCCGCAAGGAGTTTCTGACGAGGGGAGTACTCTCCCTGAGAGAACTACTCGTCCCCCCCCGTAGCCCGGAATGTCGGGATGAAGGGCGACAGTTTGTCCGCCCACCGGGGTGTATCCTCGAAAGGGTCGGGGAGTGTGGCGAATGCGATCTCTGCCGGAACGCCTGCCCGGAACAGGTCATCACCCTCCCAGCCGATGTCGAAGGCCCGGTCATGGATTTCAGCAGCGGGGGATGCAGCTTCTGTTATCTCTGCAGTGGCGCCTGCCCTTCCGGGGTCCTGGCCTCTTCCCTGGAGGGGGAACAGTCCCGACTGGGTTTGGCCACCCCGACAACCGGCTGCCTCGCCGCCGGCGGTTGCTTTACCTGCAGTGAGCGTTGCCCCCAGGAAGCCATCAAGGTAAGTTGGGGTTCCGGAATCACGGTAGACCGGGAACGCTGCATCGGCTGCGGGAGCTGCGAAAGTAGCTGTCCCGTACGACCGGCGGCCATCCGGGTGGAACCGGTCGCTGTTCTGTAATCCTGATCTGTAATCCTGAGCTCGACTGCGAACCACGCGGAGGCGCGGAGAGCGCGGAGAAATTCAAGACTTCACGTTAAATCAATGCCTGCACTGAACGGATCAAAGCAATAGTACCAGATGATAGCCATATTCTGTCCGGTTTGCTCTGCGTCTCCGCATGCAACTGTTTTTTTGAGAGTAATTCAAGCAGACGCCGGCGTTACCGTTCTCATCTTGATGGCAGTAGCAAGGATCATAACCACGCGGCAAAAAGGCCGCATACTCGAACAAGGAGGTTAACCATGAAGAAGAAACTGGCTTTTGCGGGGTTTCTCGCACTATCACTGGTTGCGGCGGGAGGACTCTATTACCAGAGCGCCGAAGCCAAACCAAAAAAAGCAGCGCCCCCCACCCTTGGCCCCAAAAAGATCACCCCCGTGAAGGTGGAGGAGTGTTTCCAGTGCCACGACAAGGAGATCAAGCAGTTCCACTCCTCCGGCAAGCATGCCAAGGTCAACTGCGCCTACTGTCATGACGGCCTGGAGAAGCACCTGAAGAATCCCGGTCCCGAAACCCGGCCCGTCACTGACGTCTCCTGGGAATCCTGCGGCCAGTGCCACAAGGAGCAGTACGACTCATTCATGAAGGAAGCCTTCCACCGCCCGGCCCGTGACGAGAAGTCGCAGCTCACCGGCCGCTCACCCAACCCTTACTGGGACAAGTTAATGATGGGCCACGGTTTCACCAAAGAGCACAACACCACCCGGAGCCACAACAAGATGCTCATCGACCAGTTTGTGGTGGATCGGGCCTTCGGTGGCCGGTTCCAGGGTAAAAACGGCTGGGAATACATCTTCGGCAAGGGGAAGGTATTCGACGTACTGGAAGACAAGTTCCCGGGAGACAACGAGCATAAGCCCCGCATGCCCCAGAGCGCCGCCGCCGCCAACCCGGTCTGTCTCCAGTGCAAGACTCAGGACAACATCCTGAAGTGGGGTTACCTGGGAGACCCGGCGTCTCTCAAGCAGGGGGCCACCTTCGCCCGGACCTCCAACGTGGTGGACGTTGCCCGGAGTACCCAGTATGGGCTCAACTGCATCTACTGCCATGACCCGCACTCCACCAAACCACGCATCGTCCGCGACGCCCTCATCCAGGCTCTCACCCGCCCCGAAGGGGACACCCTCTGGCACAAGGACCCCAACCGGACCAAGTTCACGGTCTACACCATGGGGCTGCGGGGCTTTGAGCGAAAGATCGCCATCCTGGAAAAATACGACACTAAGCTCCTCTGCGCCCAGTGCCACGTGGAGTACAACTGCAACGACGGCTACGACCCCAAGAACCCCGACACTTCAAAGAAAACCGTGGGCTATGACAGTCCGCTCACCAATCACTTCCCCTTCAAGGACGCCCTGGGGCTCTACGAACATTACCGGAATCAGGTGGGATTCCTGGACTTCAAGCATACCCTCACCGGCGGACTCCTCTGGAAGGGGCAGCACCCGGAATCCGAGACGTATTACAACTCCACCCACGGCAAGAAGGGGATCGGCTGCGATGCCTGCCACCTTCCCAAGCTGAAGGACGCCAAGGGAAAGACCTATACCTCCCACTTCGCCGTGACCCCCAAGGTCCAGCTGAAGGAGACCTGCCTCAAGTGCCATCCCCAGTGGAGCGAGGAGCAGGCCCGGTACGCCATCGACTCCATCCGCGCCCACTTCAGGGGGAAGATGCGCAAGGCGGAATTCTGGATCGATCGGCTCATCGACAAGATCGTGGAAGGGAAGAAGGTCGGTCTTGACCCGGAGATCATCAAGAAGGCTCAGGATCAGCACCTGAAGGCGCACATCCTCTGGGAATACTGGACCGCCGAGAACTCCGACGGCTTCCACAACCCGACCCTGGCACGGGAGTCACTGACCAAATCAGTGGATGAATCCCAGGCGGGCATCAAGGTAATTGATGATGCTCTGAAGGCAAAAACGGCAGCCGTCCCACCGGCCAAGTAGTAACAACAGTCAGCAGAAAACAGCAAAGCGCCCGTCCCGGATCACTGGGGCGGGCGTTGTTGTATCTGTTGACTTCCAGGAACTCTACGACTTTTCCCCCGTCCCGAGGGATTCCAATTGACAATAGAGGTTAAGATGTGTAACAACATATTGTTATAGCGTTGTTTTTAGCAAAACGTACTACTGCGGCGAAAGGTTTTCTTACTCATGACCCAATATGATCTCTCCAACTTCATCTGGAATATTGCTGATCTTCTGCGCGGTCCCTACCGTCCGCCACAGTACGAACGAGTCATGCTCCCGCTTACGGTCCTGCGCCGCTTTGATTGCGTCCTGGCAGAGAGCAAGGAGAAGGTTCTCAAGGAGTACGAGCGCTACAAAGACAAATACCAGGGGGAGGCGCTGGACAAGCTGCTCAACAAGGCTGCCGGACAAAAATTCCACAATCATTCCCCCCTCAATTTTCAGAAGCTGAAGGGTGACCCGGACAACATAGAGAAGCATTTAACTGCCTACATCAACGGCTTTTCCGAGAATGTGCGTCAGATATTCGACTATTTCGAATTCAC
>CAIUUR010000325.1 GCA_903902345.1 uncultured Geobacteraceae bacterium
ACGACCTTGCCGCTGACGATGAGGGCCTTGGAGTTGGGGAAGAGTGCCTGAATGTTGGGGGGACGCCCCACCTGCAGCGCTTTTTCGAAATCGACAGAGTAAGAAGTTGCCATACGTTGGATCTCCTTTTATTGATGGTGAGTGCATACGGAAACATTAACTATCTTCTTTTATCATGCTCATATTTACGAATCAAGGAGAATCACCGTCCGGCGGGGTAAAACGAGCCGGAGGTGTGAGTTGGCAATGCTTGCATTCCTTACCTTTCCTCCCTATAATCCCCCCCATAAACTCCTTTGTTCCATGTTCTCTGTTCTACGTACTACGTTTTAGAACCTACGAACCCAGAACGTACAAAGTAGAACAAAACCCCTGAACCTCGAACCTAGAACCTAAGAACCTGGATCTTCCCTTGAACATTGAACTGCTTATTGATACCCACCTGGTGGTGGATGTCCGGACTCCACTGGAGTTTACGGAAGACCATATCCCCGGCGCCATCAACGTGCCACTCCTTTCCAACGAGGAGCGGGTGGAGATAGGAACCCTCTATAAGCAGACCGGCCCTCAACCGGCAAGAGTGAAGGGACTGGAGTTGACGGCGCCCAAGCTGCCGGCCATGGTGGCGGAGATCGCTGCCGCCGCCGCCGGTCGCCCGATCCTGGTCTATTGCTGGCGGGGCGGACTCCGGAGCAAGACCGTGGTCATGGTGCTGCAACTTACCGGTTATCAGGCACTGCAACTGGTAGGAGGGTACAAAAACTACCGTAACAGGGTGGTTTCCTTTTTCGAACGGTTTCACCCTCCCGGACCGTTGGTGACGCTTCACGGGCTTACCGGTATTGGCAAAACCACCTTTCTCTATCTTATCCAGGGCAACGGTCCCTGGACGGTGATCGACCTGGAAGGACTGGCCGATCACCGTGGTTCCGCCTTCGGGATGCTGGGGTTGGAACAGAAGCTGACCCAGAAACGGTATGAGTCTCTCCTCTGGGATCTCTTCCGTCGCGCACCGGCGGGGGTACCGATCCTCCTGGAAGGGGAGAGCCGCCGGATCGGGCGGGTAGCACTGCCGGGGGAACTGTATGAGGTCATGCAGAGCGGGGTGAAGATCTGGTGCGAGGCTTCCCTGGAAACCCGGGTGAAACGACTCCTGGAGGATTATGGCAGGGAGGAGTATCGGGAGGAGATCATCGCCTCCCTGGAGCGGATCAGGAAGAAGTTGGGGGGGGAGAAGTACTCCGAGCTTTCCGGCTACCTGCAGCGATGGGATCTGGCGCCCTTTGTTCGTGAACTCTGCGTTTGCTACTACGACCGGAATTATTACAAGGTCCGGGAGTGGCAGGAGGATGCAGTTATCTCCCTTGAGGATTACCGTGAGGCTGAAGGCAGTTTGAAAACATATCTCAGTGCCACCCTGGAAAAGCGAGGCGTCTGATGGGGATGAACAAGGGAAAACTGAAGCGGGAAAAGAAAGAACTGGAACGGATTTTCAACCAGGGGCGCTACGGGGAATTTCTCCATGGCGTGGAAAGGGAGGGGGTGGCATCTCTCTTTCTCCGGGAAACGGAGAAGGCCTGGGTAGAACTCGCACTCTCCGCCTTTACCTCTCCGGGGGCGATGATGGCGTTTTTCAAACAGCGGAACCGGTTTGCTTCTTGGCCGGATCTCCCGGACCTCCGGTTTCTTCAGTTATTGGAACGTTTTCTCGACGGTAACGATGTGGCGGACGAGGCGACCACCCTGAAAAATCTTTCTCCGGCGGCGCAGTTCATGGGAAAGCAGCTTCTTCAGTGGGATGAAACCCAGGGTGATGGTGGAGAGATGGCAGCACTCTTCACGCAGTTCGCCTCCGCGCCGGGAGGGGTCGGCCGGGGGGAGATGGAGAAGGTGGCGGCGTTTTTTTCGGGGCTTTTCCCCTGGGCTCTGGAGTTCCTGCCGGACTACCTGGAAAACCTCGGAAAAGCTGCTGATGACTACGCCGTCGGCTCTGCGGGGGTGGTGGATTTGGGACTGCTGGCAACCATGGACCAGGGCGCCACTGATGCGGATCTGGTCGTGCCGGGAGCAGTCCTGAACATCCTTCTTGCTCCGCTCCTCTGGCGCCTGGCCCGGTTGTATGAACTCTCCTGTCGTGAAGAGCCATCCTTCGCTCTGGAGTTGGCCGGAGTGACTCCCTTCCTCTCCTCCCGTCTTGCCGGTGACCGGTGGGGTGAGGTCGAGCAACTGCTGTACCAGGATGATCTGATAAAATGTTACCGGGAAGATCCGCGGTATGTCCGTAAGCGGATAGCCGTGGCCGAGTTTCCGGATAAGATCAGACTTCTCCGATCTCTGGCGACGACGCTCACCCAACTCCTGGCCAACGGAAATGAAGCAGATCTCCTGGCTCAGGAGTTGGAACAGCATATTCGGGCTGATTACCTCCTCCTGCAGCTGGAGGTCCTGGCTGAGATCGGTCGAAACCGCTCCGAGCTCTCCATGAGTGAGCAGGGGGAGCTGACCCAGGTCATGGGGAGTGAACTGGATCGGGCGTTCATCACCTTTGTATCGTCCCCGCGGGAGTGCGACGAGTTCCTGCAGGGGGTCGCCCTGGCCGGCTTGCTGGATACCAAACTGGCCTTGACCTCACTTCTTCTCGCCCGTAGCACCGGAAACCGGACTCTGCGCGAGAGCGCGGAGCGGGCCCTTGCCGCCTTGCCGCCGGCGACCAGGGAGGACCTTCACTGGCTCTTCAAATATTTCGGCTTTCTCAGTTATCCTTCTCTCTCCGCATTTGCTCCCGTGATCCGGCAGATTCGCAATCAGGAGACGTTGCTGGAACTGTTCGCCGATCTGGTGGCCATACAGGTGACCCGCGCCCTGGTCTCAAACCAACTGATTAATTTTTCCAAGCTTGCCCTGTTTCAGGCGATGAAGAAGGAAGGGGCACGGAACACGAAGCAGGAAATGAGCGAGTTTCGTGATGAGCT
>CAIUUR010000326.1 GCA_903902345.1 uncultured Geobacteraceae bacterium
GGGGGTATCTGGTTACCTGCTCCTGCTCCTACCACCTGGGGCGTGAGCAGTTTCGCGAGATTCTCGTTTCGGCAGCCCGACAGGCCGGGAGAACCATGCGCCTGGTCGCCACCGGTTTTCCCTCACCGGACCACCCGGTCCTGTTGGCGGCGCCGGAGACCGACTATCTGAAATGTCACCTCCTGCAAGCCGTCTGAGTACCACACCGGTTTATTTTATCAGGCTCCATTTTTTGAGCAGACCCTTGAAGTTGATCAATGGCGCCGGTTTTTTGGGCGGTTCCAGTTTGTCCCGAAGAAAGGGGATTTCCCAACGGGGTGGTGGCGGCGGTATGACCCACCGGAGTGGTTGCAGCTTCTGGCTGAAATCGAGGCTGTGCGCAAGCCAACGTCCATCCTTTAGCTCCAGAGGGAGCTCTTTGCCCTCAATGATGGCGATTGCTTCGTGGATATGATTGTGCCCGGCTGAACAGCGGCGAAGACGTTTTTCAATTTCCGTCTCCGTATGCTCCCGGAACACGACCACTCCCGTGTAGGGGTCGTATTCCCCCTCTCCCTTAAGAATTGATTCACGCGGCATCTTGAATCGCAATTTGACACGCATTTCAGAACCCCCGCTATCTCATTATGAAATACATTACCAGATTTCGGGGTAAATTTGCCATCATATTTATTGCTGATATTTCTTTTTGGCAATAAATAGCCATCCGCTACGCCGACCGGTGAGGAAGAGGTGTCTGAGCTCCGGAGATGAAGCGGAGTATTCTCAGCGGCAGAGATGGCGCAAAAAGCAGTAACCGGGTTTATTCAAAGAACATTCTATGCTACCATGGGATAGCTGCTGACACGTTACCCTACATGAAAGCAGAATGCGCCACCTACGGGAGAACGTATGACGTCGTCGTATCCAGATGAAGTCCGGATGGCAGGGATGGAGGAGGACCCCCGTCGCCTGCACCACGCCAATCGTCTCTATGCCGTCCTCAGTGCCGTCAATAAAGCCATGGCCCGCAAAACGGGGCGGCAGGAGCTGCTCCAGGAGATCTGCCGGATACTCGTGGAGGTGGGGAGGTTCCGGATGGCCTGGTTCGGTATTCCCGACGGTGAGGGGTGGGTCGTTCCTCAGGCGATCTTCGGCGATACCATGGGATACCTTGCCTCTGCCCGTGTTTCCGTTCGGGATATCCCCCAGGGGAAAGGACCCACCGGCACCTCCCTCCGGGAGAATCGTCCTCTCATCTGTAACAATATCCCCGCCAATCCGTACATGATTCCCTGGCGGGAGGTGGCGGCGCGTAACGAATTCAACTCCTCCGCCTGTTTTCCCGTCGAGCTTCCCACGGGTACCGTTGCCGGACTTACCCTCTACTCCTCCGAGTCCGACTTCTTTTCCGAGGATGAAGAAAAACTTCTCCTGGATATCGCCGCTGACATCGGTTATGCCCTGGAATTCTGCGATTCAGAGGAGCGAAGATCCCTTGCCGAGGCTAAACTGCGGCGCAAGCGGCAAGCCCTGGCGCGTACCCGGGACATCGCCAGGGTGGGTGGATGGAGCGCCGACCTTCTCACCGGCCAGAGCTTCAATTCACCGGAAGCAAGCCGGATTAACGGCCTCCCCACCTATCCGATTCCCTGGGAACGGTTTCTGGAGATCGTTCTTCCGGAAGATCTTCCCCGGTTTCACCGGGCATGGGATCTCTCCATGGTAACCGGAAAAGCTTGCGACCTGGAGCTCCGGATCAAGGTCGAGGGGGAGATCAAATGGGTACACAATGTGGCGGAGTTCGAGAGTGACGAAACCGGTCGCCACATCCGTATCGTCGGTATCATCCAGGATGTGACGGAACAGAAGTTGGCCCAGGAGGCGGCGGAAGCGGCTAACCGGGCCAAGGGGCGATTTCTTGCCAATATGAGCCACGAACTCCGAACCCCCATGAATGGCGTTCTAGGGATGATTCAACTGGCCATGCAGGGGGAGTTGGACAAGGAGCAACGGGAATGTCTGGAACTGGCGTTGACTTCCGGATTCTGGATGACATCCTCGACCTGTCCAGAATAGATGCGGGGAGAGTATCCCTGGACCAAAAGTCATTCTCCCTGCGAGACTGCGTCACCAGCACCGCCTCGCTGCTCCTCCCCGAGGCGGTCCGCAAGGAGTTGCAGCTTATCGTTTCTCTGTCGGAGGAGCTCCCCGAAACGGTGATGGGGGACTTCGTCCGGTTACGCCAGGTTCTCACGAACCTCATCGGCAACGCCATCAAATTCACGGAGAAGGGGGCGGTGAGGATACAGGTGACTTCCGGACCGGGGGGAATAACCTTTACGGTGAGCGATACCGGCATCGGCATCCCCGATGGGAGCAGGAGCCTCCTCTTCAAGCCGTTCAGTCAGGTCGACGACTCCTCTACCCGTTCTTACGGCGGAACGGGGCTGGGGCTGGTTATCAGCCGGGAGATCGTGGCGCTTATGGGGGGGAGTCTGACTTTTGACAGCGAAGAGGGATACGGCAGCTCTTTCATCTTTACGCTCCCCTTGGGAATCCGGGGAAAAACCGGCCTCCCGACGCCGGTCGCCCCGGTTTCCGTGGGGGGGGCTGCCGTGACTTCCCCGGGAGATTTCCCGCGGGTTCTCGTGGTGGAAGACGAGCTGATCAACAGGATGCTTCTGCAGGTGGGGTTGGGGAGAAGAAATTTCCGGATTGAGACCGCCGAGAACGGACAGGAGGCTCTGGATAAAGTGGTGACGGGGAGGTTCGACATCATCCTCATGGATGTGCAGATGCCGGTCATGGACGGGATTACCGCCACACGGGCTATCCGGGAGCGTGAGGGGAAGGATGGCGGGCATATCCCCATTCTCGCCTTAACGGCCCATGCCTCTCAGGGGGACAAAGAGCTCTGTCTGCAGGCGGGCATGGACAGGTTCCTCACCAAACCGGTGAATCTGGATGAGGTCATCCTTCTGATCAGGACTCTGCTGAAGGGTGGGGCAGAACTATAATTTTACTGCCTGATCTCGATGGTGGCTTCTTTTTTCATCTCCCCAAGCCACTGATTGAACCGCTCGTCGGACTTCTTCTTGTAAAGCTTCTCTTCGATTTCCGCCTTGACCGTATCAAAAGGTTTGACCCGCCCCGGTATCCGCTCTTCAAGCTTGATGATGTGGAAACCGGCAGGGGTCTTGATAACTCCGCTGACTTCGCCCGGTTTCAGCCGTTCCAGCAACTGAACGAAGGCGCCGTGCATATCCCCCTTCTTGAAAACACCCAGGCTCCCGCCGTCCTTGGCCGTTGCATCTTCGCTGTATTTACCGGCCAGCAGGGCAAAATCCGTGTTTCCTTGCGTCTCTTTCCTGATTATTTCGACCCTGGCTGCGAGCGCATCAAGCTCTCCCTGGGAAACGTTCGTCGGGATCTTGATGAAAATATGGCGGGCGCGGTACGACTCCTCCTCCGTGAAGAGAGAGCTGTTGGCGTAGTAGTAATCACGGAGTTCCTGATCGCCCACCTGGATCTTGGCCCTGACCTCCTGGCTTACCAGTCGTAACCGTTCCAATTGATCCCGCATCTGGGATTTGTACTGCTCAAACGTGAGCCCCTGACCGGCAAGGGCCAGCAGCAGCGCCTCCTGGGTCAGGTTATTCTGCTTCCTGACGTCATCAATGGCCTGACGGAGTTCATCGTCGCTGACTCTGATATTGAGTTCCTTGATCTTCTGCTCGGCGAGCTTCTTGTCGATAAGCCCCGTGACGATATTTTTTCGGAGTTCGCTCCGCGCTGAAGCGGACAAGGGCGCTTTCTTCTCCGCTTCCCTGACGAGGGGTCTCAGCGCCTCATCCACCTCCAGGGAAGTGATAATATCGTCGTTGACGATGGCGACGATGCTCGTCATGGGCACGGGGAGCGGGGCGGCGTGAGATGAGAAGGGGAGGAGGATCACGTAGAGGGCGCATGCGCCGAGAGAAATCTTCATGGCGGATTACTTTTCCTGCTGCACGGGTAGGGAGAAACCGGGGGAGCGGATGCTCCCCCGGTCATGGGGCTATTTCTTGGGTACGGCCGGCTTGGCTGCTGCGGCCGGGGCCGGCTGAGATTCATCCTTCTTGAAGGACGGGTCTTTGATTTCGATTTTGGCGTTCTTCTTCAGGTCTGCTTTCACCTTCTGGAAGACCTCCTGTTGCTTGCTGGGGAGGATTGCCGCTTTTATCTGCTCTTTCACTTCGTCGAAGGGGGCGTAACCGGCGGGACGCCTTCCCACCGACTTGATGATATGGTAGCCGAAGTTGCTCTTGACGATACCGGAGGTTTCCCCATCCTTCAGAGCAAAGGCAGCCTTGTCAAACTCGGGAACCATTTTTCCCTTGTCGAACCAGCCAAGGTCTCCTCCCTTCTCCGCGGTGCTGTCTGCTGAATATTTCTTTGCCAGGTCGGCGAAGTTGCCGCCCTTTTTCAACTTGTCAAGGACTTCCTGCGCCGTTTTCTCGTCTTTCACCAGGATGTGGCTGGCGCGAATCTGCTCGTCGGTCTTGAACTTTTCCTTGTACTGCTCATAGACTTTCTTCAGATCTTCGTCGGTGAGTTTGATCTCCGAGTCCAATTTTTTCTTCAGGTCCAGCTCCACCAGCAACTTCTTTTTTACCTCATCCAACCGCTCCGTAAAATCGGGAGTGCTTTCAATCCCCTGCTTCTGGGCATCCTGATAGACGATCTCCCGGATGACCATGGAGTCCAGCAGTTCCTTCCGGCCGTCCGGCGACTGGGCCATGGGCTGAAGCTGCGGCGGGAGGTTCTTGAGTTCCGTCTCGAACTGCTTTTGAGTGATGGCGGTACCGTTCACCGTGGCCAGTACCGGGGTAGTGTCTTTCTTCGCCTCGCTCTTGGAGGCATTTTTGCTGCAGGCGGTGAGGGCCAGCAGGGCGATGGCGAGGACGGTGGTACTGGTGCGAAGATAATGCACGAGAATTCTCCTTTTCTGTATGGTTCTCTAGGTAAAGCGTTACAACTAGCACATCAGGCCAGTCTTTTCAAGAGATTTCTGGCCGCTGTCAGGACCCCCTCAAAGGAGCTTTCCTTCAGTTCCACATAGAGGCGGAAGTCGGGGGTGAACTGGTAGACCTTCGGCTCCCGACGGACGAGTCCGATAATGGTGTCGGGTGGTACGGGGGTCCGCTCATGAAAACTGAAGATGAGCCGACGACCGTCAAACTCCGCTTCCTTGACCAGGAGTGCGGTGAGATGAATCCGGAGTTTCATCACCTCCAGGAGGTAAACGGCCGCCACGGGAAGGATGCCGAAACGGTCCGTCAGCTCACCCTGCAGCTCCCGGATCTCATCTTCCGATGTCGCCTGGGAGAGTCGCTTGTAAATGACGAGACGCTGGTTGGCGTTCCCCACGTACTCCTCGGGGATGAAGGCCGGAATCCGGAGCTTGATCTCCGGTTCCACCTTGGTGGGTACACTCTCCCCCTTCATCCGGGCCACGGCCTGCTCCAGGAGTTCCGTGTAGAGCTCGAACCCCACGGCGACGATGTTTCCCGACTGGCGCCCTCCCAGAAGATCGCCGGCGCCGCGGAGTTCCAGATCATAGGTGGCGATCCTGAAGCCGGCTCCCAGTTCGGTGAGATCCTGCATGATCTTGAGCCGCTCCCTGGCGTCACTGGTGATTGAACCCTCACCCTTGATGAGGAGGTAGGCGTAGGCCCGCTGCCGGGATCGCCCCACTCTGCCCCGGATCTGGTACAGTTGGGAGAGGCCGAAGGTGTCGGCGTTGTTGACGATGAGGGTATTGGCCGTGGGAATGTCCAGCCCCGATTCGATGATGGTGGTGCAGAGAAGGAGGTTGAACCGGCCATGCATGAAGTCGCACATGACCTTCTCCAGCTCTTTTTCCTCCATCTGGCCATGTCCGATGCCGATGGTCGCCTCGGGGACGACCTGATGAAGATACTCGGCCATGGCCCCGATGGACTGGACCCGGTTGTGGACGAAGAAGATCTGCCCCCCCCTCCGAATCTCCCGGAGGACCGCCTCCCGAATCAGTTCGTCCGAGGAACGGGCTACGATCGTCTTGATGGCCAGCCGGTCCACGGGGGGGGTGTCGATGACGGAGAGGTCACGAATTCCCATGAGCGACATATGAAGCGTCCGGGGGATAGGGGTGGCGGTGAGAGTCATGATATCCACGGTGGCGCGAAACTTCTTCAGCTTTTCCTTGTGAACCACGCCGAAGCGCTGCTCCTCGTCCACGATGAGCAGCCCCAGGTCCCGGAACTGCACGTCGTTCTGAAGAAGGCGGTGGGTGCCGATGAGGATATCCACTCCACCCTTCTTCACCCGGGCCAGAATCTCCTTCTGTTCCGCCGGGGTGCGAAAGCGGGAGACCATCTCCACGGTCACCGGATACTCCTTGAACCGTTCCCGAAAACTCTCCAGATGCTGCTGGGCCAGGACCGTGGTGGGGACGAGGATGGCAACCTGCTTGGCGTCCATGACCGCCTTGAAGGCTCCCCGCATGGCCACTTCGGTCTTGCCGTACCCCACATCGCCGCAGACCAGCCGATCCATGGGCTTCGAGTGCTGCATATCGGCCAAGACGTCCTGGATGGCCGCCATCTGGTCGGGGGTCTCCTCGAAGGCAAAGGCCGCCTCGAACTCGCGGTACAGCTCGTCGGGAGGGGAGAAGGAGAAACCTTCATGCAGCTGGCGCTGGGCGTAGATCGTCAGGAGCTCCTCGGCCATCTCCTCCACTGCCTGGAGCGCCTTCCCCTTGGTTTTCTCCCAAGCGGTTCCCCCCAGCTTGTCCACCTTGGGGGGGGCGCCACCCTCACCCCCCACGTAGCGTTGCACAAGATTGATCCGGTCCACGGGGAGATAGAGCTTGTCCGCTCCTGCATACTCCAGGAGGAGGAAGTCCCCGGCCATTCCCCCTCCCAGATCGATATGCTGCAGCCCCCGATAGTACCCGATGCCGTGGTCCACATGGACGATGAAGTCTCCGCTACTCATTTCCGCCAGGGAAGAGAGGATCTGTTTCTTTCGTGCCTCGGTGAGACCACGGCGTCGGACCCGGCGGCCGAAGAGTTCTTCTTCGGCGATGATCGTCAGCCGTTCGTCCAGCAGGCGAAAACCCCGGGAGATCTCCCCCAGCAGTACCGCCGGACGGTCACCGGGGGTCGCCGTTTCTCCGGGGAAGTCGCGTCCGGAAACCACGGGGGAGAGAGGATAGTGGGAAAAAAGCTCCACCAGCCGCTCCGCTTGAGCACGGTGATGGCAGACGAAGAGGGTGCGCCAGCCCCGGTCCCGCCAGGCGCCCAGCTGATTGACCAGCGGCGTCAGGGCGTGCTCGGTGTCGCGGGATACGTCCACCTTCAGGTCCCGGTTCTCTTCGGTGCGAAACCGGATCGCGGGGATAGCTTCCTCCTCCAGCTCCAGCTCCGGTATCAGGAGGAGCCGCCCCCCAGCGGCAAGGTCCAGAGGACGGCGTCGGGGGATATAGAGCTCATCAGTGCGGCAGACCAGGGCGCCCCGGGCCACGGCCCGCTTCTCCCCCACCGCCAGTTCCTCCTCCAGCCGTTCCGCGGCGCCATCCAGCCCGACCGGGTTCAGCAGCAGAGTCACTGCGCCGGAGCCGGCGTAATCGAACAGCGTCTCCATGCCGGGGTGAAGGAGCGGTTGAAGATATTCGATCCCCAGGGGATAGGCGGTGGCGGCCAGCTGCTCCAGATACTCCCGACGTCGGGACGGGGGAATGTCCAGTTCGTCGCAGCGGGGTTTCAGGCGGGGGGTAAAGGCGGCGATGACCTCTTCCGAGAGAATGACCTCTCGGGAGGGAAGGAGGATCAGTTCGGCCAGGTCGTGGAGAGAGCGTTGGGATTCCGGATCGAAGGCGCGGATACTCTCCACCTCGTCACCGAAAAATTCTATTCGTACCGGCGACGGGAGCCCGGCGGGGTAGATATCCAGGATGCCGCCACGGACGGCAAAGGTCCCCCGGTCCTCCACCAGCGGGACGTTCTGGTATCCCAGCCGGATCAGTCCGGCCAGGAGCTCTTCACGCGCCACCTCCTCGCCGGCCACCAGATAGACCGCACACTCACCCAGGAGCTGCCGGGGGAGGACCCTCTGGGCAGCCGCAGCCAGGGTGGTAACCAGCACCCGGCATTTCCCTCCCAGCAACCGGAAAAGGGTATCCAGCCGCTGGCTGGTGATCTCGGCCACCGGTGACGCCTCCTCGAAGGGGGCGGTGTCCCAGGGGGGAAAGTGCAGGATCTCGGGGCCGTTGCCGGCATAGAAGAGGAGTTCCCGATGAAACGTCTCGGCGCTCTCGGCATCGGGGGCGATGACGAGGAAGCGGCGTTTGATCAGGGGAAGAAGTCGGGCCAGCAACCAGGCCGGGGCCGACCCCTTGAGTCCGGAGGCCACACAGCGTCCTCCATCGGGGGCAAGGAGGCCGGCAATACTCCGGAACTGTTCCGGGAGAGACGAGGGAGGGGATGGGTTCATGCCGCTCTATTTCCTTTCAGGGGGGTCAGCGTAACGAGGACGATCTCCGGTGGGATGTTGAACCGGATCGGGATGATACTCTCTCCCAGTCCGCCGTTAACGATCATGGTTGTGTCGCCCTCGCGGTACAGTCCGTAATCCCACCGGGGGAAGAGTCCCGCTTCAGGCGTCCAGAGTGCCCCCAGGAAGGGGATACGGATCTGTCCCCCATGGGTATGCCCGGTCAGGAGCAGGTCGACACCGGCTTTGGTTGATTTGGTGAAAGGGTTGGAACTATGGGACAGGAGAATGATCGGGGCGCCGTCCGCCGTTTTGGAGAGGGTCAGGGGGAGGTTCGCTTTGCCGTGGATGGAGTCATCCACTCCGGCAATCCAGATGTGGCGGTCGTTTTGCTGCAGTGGGACCGCTTCATTATTGAGCACCGTGACCCCGGCGGCAGCCAAAGGGTCGGTGAGCCGGAAACCGTAACGGCGCGTGGCGCTCCATTCATTGTTGCCATTCACGAAAAACATCGGTTTCGGCCGCAACCCGGCCACCAGCTCAAGGGCCGGCTCCCCCTGGGGACGAAGCCGATTGATCAGGTCTCCGGTCAGGGCAATAATATCGTAGCGATGCCGGTTGATGGTGGCAAGTAGTCGCGACTGGCATGTGCCGAACCGCTTCTGATGCAGATCGCTGAGATGGAGGATGGTAAAGTTCCGGAAGGAGGGGGGGAGGTTGCGCACGGATACGGTATAATGGACCACTTTGAGGGCGTTCACCTCATAGAGGAGGTAGGAAGCGAAGACGATTCCGCTTCCCAGGAGAAAAGTTCGGCGTGAGAGGAAGTTCACGGCGGGATCGACTCCGAAGCTGTTGAGGATGCGGCGGGTCCGGGAAGGAGAGTAGCTGTCGGTGAATTGGGTCGTAGTTTCGGGATCAGGCGTGAGATTCACTTCGTGCCTCCTGGAATCAAGCTACTGCATTTTTCTGACAAATGCAAGAAGCGGTGGTGACTTCCCCACGAAGAGGATTTCTTGGGATGCCGCCGGAAGGTTTTGTGGTAGGATGCCGGATCAAGGAGGAAAGCCATGAAGTTAACCATCAAAGCGTCGGACCTTTACTACAAATACCACAAAGATACCGCCAATCGGCATAACCCGAAATTTTCCGGCAAGCCAGATCCGTCCCCTTTTGACCGGGATGACATCTACGAGGTCCTTCCCATGCTGGAGGAGGTGATGACGGTGCTGGGGCGCGACGATCAGCGGACCCTGCACCAGGTGGAGGAGATCCTGGTGCGCAACCTCCCCGGCTTCATCACCAGCAGGGAGGAGGTCTTCGACTTCCTGCTGGGGACGGCCCGGGATATCCTGTAACGTCGATCCCCAAAACGGCATTTGAACCGCGGAGATACGGAGATACGGAGGAAAACAGTGAGAAAAACTGTTTTTTGGTTTTGACCATAAAAGGTATGATCAAAGTTACATCCGGCCTCACTGTTACCACCCGCAACTGTTTAAGATTATTCTCCGTGCCTCCGTGTCTCCGTGGTGGACTGTTTTTTTAGGATCAATCTTTTAAAGGAAGGTGCTGACGATGGCTGAACAGGAGCTGTACTGGAGTGCGGAGAACCAGGAAGAGCGGCTGGCGGAACTGACCGGCGCCGATGAGATGGCGCGGGACCTGCCGCTGCGGCGGGATGTCCGGTCCCTTGGGTACCTGTTGGGAGAAGTAATTCTGGAACAGGCGGGCCGGGCGGTCTTCGATGCGGAAGAAGAGTTGCGTCGCCTGGCGATCCATCACCGCCAGCTCAACGACCAGCAGGGGGAGGCGTGTCTGGATTTTCCCGGCGAGGAGGAGCTGCAACAGCGGGGGGCGGGGATTGTCCGTCAGATGACGGTGGGAGAATCATTCCAGATCGTCAAGGCTTTTGCCACCTACTTTGAACTGACCAACCTGGCCGAGACCAACCATCGCCGTCGCCGGCAGCGGGCTACTCGCCTGAACCGGGGGATTCCCGACAAGCCCGGCTCCTTTCGCGGGACCCTCCTTCGGATGCGTGACGCGGGGATGAGCGCCGACGAAGCCCTGCTCCTCCTGGGGAAGATCAAGGGGAGACCGGTCTTTACCGCCCATCCCACGGAGGTGACCCGGCGGGTAGCGCTCTTCAAACGGCGGCGTATCGCCGGTTGCCTGGAGCTCCTGGACCGGCTCCCACTCACCGATGTGGAGGCCTCCCGACAGCAACAGGAGATCCTGGCCGAGGTCTCGGCGCTTTGGCAGACGGACGAGGTGCGGCGGCGGAAACCGACGGTGGACGACGAGATCCGGATGGGGCTTGACCATTACCCCGGCTGCCTTATCGCGCCGCTCCCCATTCTTTATGAGGAAATTTCCGAGGCATTCCGGGATATCTACGGCCGGGAGATCCCCCCCTGCGATCTCCCCACACTCCTCACCTTCGGTTCCTGGATCGGAGGTGACCGCGACGGCAATCCCTTCGTCACCGCGGATTCCACCGGCTCCGCCGTTACTCTGGCCAAGTTGACGATCCTGGGGATCTACCGGGAACGGGTGGAGGAGTTGCGGGAACTTCTCACCAGCTCCGCCTGTCAACGGGGGATTGATCCCGCCATTCCGGCGCTCCTGACCGCTTATGACGAGTTGATGCCGGAGGTGGCTCCGGTCACCGAGACCCACCCCGACTGCGAGCTGTACCGGCGGCTCCTGGATTACCTCCTCCATCGGCTTCTGGTGGCGGCAGAACACCCTGATCACCCCCATGCCTATCCCGATGCGGCGGCCTTCATCGCTGATCTTCGGACGATCAGATCCAGTCTGACGAGTCATGACGGCGAGCGGATGGCTCGCCAGCTCCTGGACCCGCTCCTGCGTCAGGTGGAGACTTTCGGTTTTCACCTCCATACCCTGGATATCCGTCAGCACGCCGCAGTCCACTCCCGGGCGGTGGTGGAACTGGCTGCAGGGTTGTCGGGTGAGTCCGATCCTGACGTGCTTCCCCCCCTTCCTTCGCCGGCTACGGTGGAGCTCCTCACTACCCTCCGGGAGGTGGCGCGGCTCAAGGGACTTCATCCGGATTCCATCCGAAGCTACGTCATCAGCGGCGCCACCGCTGCCCAGGATGTCCGGAATCTCCTCTGGTTGGCCGGGCTCTGTGGGGTGAGTTGCGCCGCTTCACCCGACGGAAGGGATCCCGGTTTGATGCCGGTGCCGCTTTTCGAGTCCATTGAAGACCTGAGGAATGCTCCGGAAATCTGCCGCTCCCTCTGGAGTTCACCGGCCTATCGCCCCTACCTGGATTCCTGGGGACGGCAGCAGGAGGTGATGCTGGGCTACTCCGACTCCAACAAGGATGGGGGGATGCTCACCAGTTCGTGGGAGATCTTCAAGGCCCACCGGGCGCTGCACCTGGTCGCCGCAGCCTGCGACGTCACCCTTACCCTCTTTCATGGCCGGGGGGGGACCGTGGGAAGGGGAGGGGGACCCACTCACCGGGCGATCATCTCCCAACCCCATGGCGCCTTCAGCGGTTCGTTCAAGATCACCGAGCAGGGGGAGGTCATCAACTGGAAGTATTCGGATCCGACTCTGGCGGTGCGCAATCTGGAGTTGATGGTGGCGGCCTCGCTGGAAGCCCTGGCTCAGACCGGTACCGTGGCGAGCCGGCCGGAAGCGGGATGGGAGGAGGCGCTGGAGGAGATCTCCGCCATGGCCTTCGCCTTTTACCGGGAACAGATCGCGGATAACCCCGACATCATCCCCTACTTCGAGCAGGCCACGCCGGTGTTGGAGTTCGACCTGGCGAAGATCGGTTCCCGCCCGGCCCGACGGGGGGAGACCCGGGGGCTGGGGGACCTGCGGGCCATTCCGTGGGGGTTCGGCTGGATGCAGAGCCGTCATGTCATCCCCGGATGGTTCGGCGTTGGCTACGCTCTGGAGCGGTTCGCCCTTTCCGGAGAAGCGCAGAGGGAGCTGCTGACCGTCATGATGCAGCGGTTTCCCTTTTTCTACGACCTGATCCGGAACGTGGAGCTGGCTCTCACCAAGGTGGACCTCCCCATCGCACGGCTCTACGCCGGATTGGTGGCCGACGAAGGGTTGCGTAACCGGGTCTTCTGTCTGGTGGCCGAGGAGTATCAGCGGACCCGGCGGATGCTCCTGGGTATTACCGGGCAACAGCGACTCCTGGAGAATAATCCGGCCCTGGTCCGTTCCATAGGTCTCAGAAATCCCTATGTGGACCCCCTGAGCCTGATCCAGGTGGAGCTCCTCCGGCGTAAACGGAGCGGCGAAGGGAGTGACGAGCTGAACTACACCCTGGCGGCCACCATCAATGGTATCGCCGCCGGCTTGCGGAACACGGGGTAAGCATTTATCTTATCACCACGTCCCGGAGGGTGACCGTTCCCTCCCTCAGCATTAGGAATCCCTGGATGATGGAAGGAGTGCCGGGAGCGGTATAGGACGGGGCGTACCCCCCCTTGATGGTGACGATCTTGCCGGTGATCGCAAAGAGCGAACCGGGCAGGACCCCCTCCTTGAGCATGATGAGATCGCCGGGTCGCGCATTGTCATAGGCGGACTGCAGATCCGGGTAGGAGGTCAGACCGATCCGGGCGGGGAGAGGGGAGGTGAAGGTCGCCGTAACGGATCTTCCCCCATCCAGGGGGAGGGTGCAGTCACCGCTGCCGGAACAGTCACCACCCCACGAGCTGAACAGCGACCCGATAGCGGGCGTTGCCACAAGAACGATGCTCCCCCCCCCAGGGAAGGGATAACTGCAGGTGGCGTTGGTGCAGGAGATCCCCGCCGGATTGCTGGTGATGGCGCCGCTGCCGTCTCCCGACAGCGTGACGGCCACTGTCGCCGCCTGCGGAAGTATCATGGAGGTAAAGGATCCGGTGAGGTTGTCGGTGGCCGTGGGATTGCAGAGGAGGAGTACGGTCTCTCCGGAGGCGGCGTCGGCTGGAATATCAATGGTGTTCAGCCCGTTGTTCCGGAGCGGCTGATAGCTTTCGGGAGGGGTACCGGAACCGGGATGGGAGCGGAACGCCGTCGCCTCCATGCCGGCGGCCAGAGTGATGGTGACCCTGACGCCCGATGAGGTGACCGGGAGAAGGAAGTAGGCGTAGGAGTAGTGGGGGAGGGTGATGGCGGGAGTAGGGAAGGACGAAAAGCTCACCGGGTGTGAGGAGTAGATTGCCGTGGGGTGATAGCTGGGGATATAGGCTGTCGGCGGGTTGATTTCATTGGTGTGAGTCGTCCAGTCGCGGTTGTAGACTCTTTTGGCGAAGCCGAAAAAGTCCGCGGCAAGGCTTGACGAGTACTCTCGCGACAGGACGGTATCCAGCAGCGGGCCTATGGGGATATCCCCCCCCCCGGCGGGAGGGGGGATCAGCGCGAGGCTTTCCCAGACCCTCCTCACGACGGGGATGCCATGCTGCTCCGCCAGATACCGGTTAAAGAGCCAGCGCCCGTATCCTCCCCCCGTGGTTGTGCTCGTCGCACCATCCAGGCTGATGGAGGAGTAGGCAACGGCGGTGGCGAGATAGTCATAGAGTTCGTTCACCCCATCATAGAGTTCATCTTCCATCCAGGTGGCGGTTGCCTCGGCGTACCAGATGTCGGAGTAATAATTATAGCCGAACTGGATGGAGTGGTGGAACTCGTGGGCGGCGGTTACCTGCAACGATTCCAGGGGGGTGTAGGGGAGATAGATGGATGAGGTGAAGCTCCGGTCCAGTACGGTATAGGTGCTATAACTGACTCCCCCGGGGGTAGCTGGTTCCAGTCCCTGGGTGTAGCCGTACTCCCGGGCGGAGGCCCGATCCTGGAGATACAGATCATAGGGGGCGCCGGCGGAAGGTGTGGGGGGGGGGAGATACCCCATCTTCTGCACCTCCACCCCATAGACGTCGTCGAAGATCCGGGCCGTGGTCTGGGCCCAAGCGACTGTTGCGGCATCGCCTCCGGCGGTGGTATAGTGGACCCGGAACCGGCCGGAGGGGGAATCCACAATCTGTTCCGTTCCGGAAAGAACCGGCGTAGCCAGGTACTTGGCCAGAACCTGCCGGGTTGAGGCCGACAGGAGGCTCCACTCGCGCTTGAGACCCCGTCGGAGCTGTGTGCTGCATCGCTCCGGTGCTGTCGTCTTCCCGGGTGAAGTTTCCATGGCGTTGCGCGCTGGACGTTCTCCGAAGCGGGTCAGATAGTAATCATCCAGCGCTCCCCCCAAGAGCGTAGCAGGGAGGGCGAGAACTATGCATAAAGCGATGAGGCATCCGGAGAATCGAGCTGTTGTCATATCCGCCATCCTCTGTGCGTCCCTTTGTTTCTTCTCTCGTGCCAATCTAAAGTAGACGTTTGCGGAAGACAAGCAGTATTAGGTTCAGGAGGCTCCCCCGTGAAACGGTATATTTTTGCACTTTTCCTCGCCGCCGTAGCTATCGCCGGCTGTGCCCCCAAGATGCTTCCCCCCCTGCAGTTCACTTCCGGAGCGGTCGTGGAGAGCGTCCAGTCGGAGGTCTCGCTCGCCTTCAGCTCATCCCAGGGGAGTGGCGGCGGTCGTGGTTACCTCCTCTTCCGGAAGCCGGACCGGTCTCATCTCATCGTCCTGACCCCCTTCGGAACCACCTTCATGGAGGCTTTTACGAGGGGGGATCGTTTGACGGTCGTTATTCCCTCCAAGGAGATCGCCTACGCCGGAACATTTGACGAGATCCCGGCCAAGGCGGGGCTCCAGGGGTGGAAGGCGCTCCGCTGGATCGTGGAAGGAGAACCGGCCGGGAGCGGCAAACCCGATGGAGAAGCCGTCAGGGTGAACCGGGAAGGAAAGCGGGAAACGGTATGGTACAACAACGTCGGCCTGATAATCCGAAAGCTGACCGACGAGGGGGATGAAGCGGTCTATCGGGAGTACCGGAGTTTCGATGGGGTGCCGTTCCCCTCCATCATCGAGTTTCGGGACAAGCGGGGTACGACCCTCAAGATCGGTTTTGACGAGCCGGAGATCAACAAACCGCTGGCAGAGAGTGCTCTGCTGCCACGGTTGGAGGGGATGACGCTCCTCTCCATCAAGCGGATGGGTGAGGAGTAACACGTTCACATTTCATCTTTACGTCGCGGCGGGAGTTCGAGTATCGTAGCGTCGAAGGATAGACCATCAGAAGGAGAGGAGTATCATGAAATTTTCTGTTCAAGCGGGTAACCCGCTGGAATTCGACACCCCGGCACTGATCATCGGCTGTGGCACCGATCCGGCGGGAACGCCGCTGTTTGATGCCATTTCCGCGGCGCTGGGAGGGGTTCCCGGCCGGATGTACGAAAGCAAGGAGTTCACCGGCAAACCGGGATCGGTGAAGGTGATCCATACCCTGGGTGCACTTCCCGCCCAGAGGATCGTGCTGGTGGGGGTGGGTGATCCGGGTGAGGTTACCCCGGAGAAGATCCGCCGGGGGGCCGGGGCCGCGGCCCAGGCGCTGGTGGCCGCCCGGGTATGTTCCGCCGCGTCGGTCCTCCACCAGATTGCTCCGGTGGCGGGGCTTCTGGAGGCTTCTCTGGAGGGGGTATCGCTGGGAAGCTACCGCTATGATTGTTACAAGACCAAGGATCGCCAAGAGGTCCTTTTGCAGGAGGTAACGGTGCTCTGCGCCGGGGTTGACGAAGCGGAGAGGATCGCCCCGGTGGCGGCTGCGGTGGAAACCGTCTGCTCTGCGGTCCGGATGAGCCGTGATCTGGTGTCGGCCCCCGGTAACCTGGCGACCCCCGCGTATCTTGCAGAAAAGGCCGGGCAGATTGCGGAGCGGGGGGGGATGGCGTGCACGGTATTGGCTGTCCAGGAGCTGGCTCGGTTGGGAATGGGTGCGCTCCTGGCGGTGGGGCAGGGATCACAGCACCCGCCGGTGCTGGCGGTGCTGGAGTACAGGGGGATCAATGACGGGTCGAATCCGGTGGTCCTGGTGGGAAAGGGGATTACCTTCGACACCGGCGGGATATCGCTGAAGCCTGGCGCCAACATGGAGTTGATGAAGCATGACATGGCCGGCGCCGCTGCGGTCCTGGGAACCCTGCAGGCCGCTGCAGCCCTGAGACTCCGGATCAATCTGGTGGGGCTCGTCCCTCTGGCGGAGAATATGCCCGACGGGGAAGCCTACAAGCCGGGGGATGTGGTGACCACCCTTTCTGGGCAGACCGTGGAGATCAACAATACCGACGCCGAGGGGAGGCTAATTCTTTGCGATGCCCTCCAGTACGCCCACCGTTTCCAGCCAGCGGCGATCATCGATCTGGCGACCCTTACCGGAGCCTGCGTGGTGGCCCTGGGGCATAACGCCACCGGCGCCATGGGGAATGATGGAGAGCTCCTTGCCTCGCTCCTTCGGGCAGGGGAGGCCACCGGCGAGCGGCTCTGGGAACTTCCCCTCTGGGAGGAGTACGGCGAGCTGATGAAGAGTGATATTGCCGACCTGAAGAATGCGGGCGGTCCCTCCGCCGGGACTATCTCCGCCGGCTGGTTTCTCAAGCAGTTCGTGGGGACGAACAAGTGGGTCCACCTGGACATCGCCGGCACCGCCTGGGAGGACAAAGGGCGTCATTACCTCCCCAAGGGAGCCACTGGTGTGGGTGTCCGGCTCCTGGTGAAGTATCTTCAGGGTATCGCCGGTTAAAACTTAGATAAACCTACAAAAGTCCACCACGGAGACACGGAGACACGGAGAAGAATCATGCACAGTTCCGTATGGTTGCACTGGTATGTATTCTGAATTGGGTCAAACCTTTTGGGTGAAAACCAAGAATCAGATTTTCTCAGTGATTTCCTCAGTGTCTCCGTGCCTCAGTGGTTCAAATGCCGTTTTAGATTAAAAGGAGAAATCAGCATGAAACGATACGTGATCGATGGGGAATTCGGCATTGATGAACTGAAGCTGGTGGAGAGCGACATCCCGCAGCCGGGGCCGGGGGAGATTCTGGTGAAGATGGGCGCCGCCTCGCTGAACTACCGGGATCTTCTCATGGTAACGGGTAATTACACCCGTAACCTTCCCTTTCCGCTGGTCCCCCTCTCCGACGGGGCCGGCGCGGTGGTGGCCACCGGTCCCGGCGTGACCCGCTGGAAGGAGGGGGACCGGGTCTGCGGCTGTTTCTTTCAAGAGTGGCCGGCGGGAAGGATCACGTCGGAGGTACCAAAGACGGCCCTGGGTGGGGCGATCAACGGCGTTCTGGCCGAATATGTCCTGTTCCGGGAAGGGGGAGTCGTTTCCCTCCCCGAGCACCTCTCCTTCCGGGAGGGGGCAACCCTACCCTGCGCCGGGGTCACCGCCTGGAACTGTCTCCATACGGGGGGGCTTACCTGCGGCGATACGGTTCTGGTCATGGGGAGCGGCGGGGTCTCCCTGTTTGGTCTCCAGTTGGCCCGGGCTGCCGGCGCCAGGGTCATCGCTACCACGGGGAGCGTCGCCAAGGAGGAGCGCCTCCGGGAACTGGGCGCCGGGGAAGTCATTAACTATAAAACGTTCCCCGACTGGGAAAAACAGGTACTGAAGCTGACAGGCGGAACCGGGGTTGATATCGTCATCGAGGTGGGGGGGGCAGGGACCCTGCTCCAGTCCATCAAGGCCTGCCGGATGGGGGGGCAGATCAGTCTCATCGGGGTCCTCACCGGCCAGCGGGGGGAGATGAACCCTTTCCCGGCGGTGATGAAGGGAGTTTCCATTCATGGGATCTACGTGGGGTCGCGGGAGATGTTCCTGGAGATGAACCGGACGATTTCTTTTCAGGGGATACGGCCGGTTATTGACCGGGTCTTCCCCTTTCTCCAGGCCAGGGAGGCGCTCCGCCATCTGGAAAGCGGTGCTCATATGGGGAAGGTAGTGATCGATATTCTGTAACCTGCCGCTTACTCGGTGAGTGATATTATGGTCGTTATTGTGTATGATGGGAGGAGTGAGGGTGAGGTGAGAGGATCTCCCCTGGAGAGGTGAATTTTTCATGTATAGCGACCCCGGCGATTCCCGGCCCGTCACTCTTGAGGAGCAGACCCGCCGTTTGTACCATGCAAAGCGTCTCTTCGCGGTCCTCAGCGCTGTCAACCGGGTAATTACCCTCAAGCCGGGGCGACAAGAGCTGATTCAGGCCATCTGCCGAATTCTGGTGGAGGTGGGTGAATTCCGGATGGCGTGGTTCGGAGTTCCCGACGCGGATGGGTGGATTGTTCCCGAGGCGACCTTCGGTGACAGCCAGGGATATCTCGACACCATCAGGATCTCGGTTCATGACATTCCACAAGGGGGGGGGCCCAGCGGCACGGCCATCCGGGAAAAGCGTCCCCTCATCTGCAACAACATCCAAGCCAATCTGCAGATGCGCCCGTGGTGCGAACCGGCGGCATGGCACGGCATGAACTCCTCCGCCTGTTTCCCCGTGCATCTCCCCTCCGGCGTCATTGCCGGTCTCACTCTCTATTCCGCCGAAATCGACTTTTTTTCTTCCGACGCCGAGAAACTCCTGACGAACATCGCCGAGGATATCGGTTACGCCCTGGGCTTCATTGCCGCCGAGGAGCGGCGGGTGGCTGCGGAGGGTGCGCTTCGGGAGCGGGTCAGGCTTCAGGAGCAGTTGGAGCATATCGCCCTCACCGTGCCGGGAGTCATCTCCTCTTTTAAAATGCGTCCTGATGGTTCGTTTTCCGTTCCCTATGCAAGTAACGGCTTCCAGACTCTGTACGGATTCTCTTCCGAACAGGTCAAGGAAGACGCCTCTTCTCTTCTGGAGCGGATTCATCGGGATGATATTGAACGGCATCGTGAGGGTATCCTTCTTTCTGCCCGTGATCTGACCCCCTGGCGTCGGGAGTTCCGTTACCTCCATCCCACCAAGGGGGTGATCTGGCTGGACTGGCACTCCATTCCCCAACGTGAGAGTGACGGCGGTTGTCTCTGGCATGGCTACGCCCATGACATCACCGATCGGAAACGGACCGAAGAGAGCCTGCGTGCCGAAGAGAAGAAATTTCGCTCGCTGGTCTCCGCTACCTCGCAGATCATCTGGGTCACGGACGCCAAGGGGCGGGCAATCGAGCCGGTACCCTCCTGGGAGGAGTTCACGGGGCTCAGCCATGAGGAAACGCAGGGATTCGGCTGGCTTCGGGCACTGCACAAGGATGACGTGGATCGTACGGGGTGGGCGATGAACCATGCCCAACAAACGAAAAGCGTCTACGAGGTCGAGCACCGGATTCTCCGTCATGACGGCGTCTATCGCGATATGCTCACCCGCGGCGTGCCGGTGTTCGCCGACGACGGCCGGGTCAGCCAATGGATCGGCGTCTGCGCCGACATTACCGATAGGAAGCGGGCTCGGGAGGCGCGTGCCTGGCTGGCGGCGCTGGTGGAATCCACCGACGACGCCATCGTCACCAAGGATCTCTGCGGGGTTATTCAAAGTTGGAATGCAGGGGCTCAGCGACTCTTCGGCTACGGGATGGAGGAAGTTTCAGGTCATCCCATAACCATGCTGATTCCTCCGGAATTGCAGCACGAGGAGGAGCATATACAACAACGTCTGGCGACGGGGGAGCCCATCGATCACTTTGAAACGGTCCGCCTGGCAAAGGATGGTCGGCGGATCACCGTATCGCTCACCGTATCTCCCATCAAGGACAGCCAGGGGAAGATCATCGGCGCCTCAAAGATCGTCAGGGATATCACCGAGCGGAAGCAGATCATGGAGGCGTTGAAGGATAGCGAACAGCGCTTTCAGGACGTGGTCATCGCCTCCGCCGACTGGGTCTGGGAGATTGATGGGGATGGGCGATATTCCTATGCCTCCCGGAGCGTGGAGCATATTCTCGGCTACACCGTGGAAGAGATCCTGGGAAAGAGTCCCTTCGAACTCATTTCCAATCCGGATGAAGCAGAGCGGATTCGGCAGGAGTACCGGGAAATTGTCCGCCGTAAGGCCCCTTTTCGGAATCTGGCCAATCCCTGTCGTCACAAAGACGGTACGCTCCGCCACCTGCTCACCAACGGGATTCCGATCCTTGACGGTCAGGGGGGACTCCTGGGATACCGAGGACTGGATCGGGATGTCACCGACCTCAAGCTGGTGGAGGAGGAGTTGGCTCGGGCCAAGGCGGAGGCGGAGGCGGCCAATCTGGCCAAGAGTGATTTCCTCGCCAATATGAGCCATGAGATTCGCACTCCCATGAACGCCGTCATGGGAATGGCGCAACTGCTTGAAAAGGAACCGCTTTCCCCCGACCAGAGCGACATGGTGCAACAGATCCGGACGGCGGGACGCTCCCTGCTGGGGATACTCAACGACATTCTGGACTACTCAAAGATGGAAGCCGGTCAGTTGCGCATCGAGCTTCGTCCCTTCCCCCTGTCGCCGCTGCTGGAGCAGCTTGACTCCCTCTTTGGGGGGGCGGCTCGGGCCAAGGGGCTTCTTCTTCGATTTGAAGCGACCGAAGCCATCACGGAGATTCTCATTGGAGATTCCCTTCGCCTGGAGCAGGTTCTCATCAACCTGATCAGCAACGCCATCAAGTTCTCGCAACGGGGGGAAGTGTGCCTTCTGATACGATCGATGGAAGTTGCCGAGAGGAGTACGGTGCTCCGTTTCCAGGTCAGCGATAGCGGCGTGGGAATAGCTCCTGATGCGGTGGCCCTGCTGTTTCAGCCTTTCAGCCAGGCAGACAGCAGCATTTCCCGGCGTTTCGGGGGGACCGGTCTGGGCCTCTCCATCTGCAAGCGGCTGGTGGAGCTGATGGGGGGGAGCATCGGCGTGGAGAGCCGGGAAGGTGTCGGGAGTACCTTCTGGTTCGAGCTTTCCTTCGGGCGAACGTTGGTGGATGCGTCACTGTCACTCCCTTCCCCCAAGAACGTTCCCGTTGTCGGGCCCCGTCTTTCAGGTTTCCGTATCCTGGTGGTGGACGATAACGGGATAAACCGGCAGCTGCTGGCCCGGGCGCTGTCGCGGGAAGGCGCCGTGGTCACCATGGCCGGTGATGGTTTGCAGGCGGTGACGCAGCTGCGGGAGGGGGGGATCGATGCCGTGCTGATGGATGTACAGATGCCGGTGATGGACGGACTTACCGCCACCCGGGCCATTCGGCGCGATCTCGGGCTGACGGAACTCCCTGTTATCGCCGTCTCCGCCGGCGTTTTGCCGGAGGAGCGGCAGAATGCGCTGGACGCGGGAGTCAATGGTTTTCTCCCCAAGCCGGTGGATCTGGAAGAGATGGTGGCGCTCCTTTTGCGACGGTCAACTCTCTTTTCCGGCGAAGAGGCGCCGACTCCGCACGTGGGGGAGGGGGAGAAGCCGGTAGCGGATATTCCCCGGATTCCCGGTATCGACGCCGACCGGGTGGCGGTCATGTTCGGCAACGATCGGAGTTTTTTTCTGGAGCTGCTGGAGCTCTTCTCTTCCAGGTTTGCTGATACGGCGGAGCAGGTCCAGGCGGATCTTCTCCGGGGGGACCGAGCCGCGGCGGCCTGGCGTCTGCATACCCTGCGGGGAACAGCGGGTAATCTGGGTGCGCTGGAACTGACCTGGAGCGCCAAGCTGCTGGAACAGGCCATCGTCGATGGCCGGGTTGATCCGGCGCCGGCGCTGGAGCAGTTCACGGCAGAGCTTGCTGCTCTCATAGAGGCCGGGGCCCCCTGGCTGCGGGACTCCGCGCCTCTACCCTCCGCCCAGGCTCCCCCCCTGGATCAGGAGCGGATGGCGGCGCTGCGCCGTGCCCTCTGCTTTAATGATTTGGAATCTCTGGAGATTTTCACCGAACTGGAGCCGGCTCTGGTGGGTGTTTATGGCGAGGAGAGTAGCAAAACCATGGCCCAGGCGATGAAACGGTTGCGATTTCTGGAAGTCCTGAAGCTGCTGGGGGAGGCGGGTGAACGGAGTGGGGTGGAGTGAACCTAAAAACGGCTTTTGAACCAATGAGCACGGAGACACGGAGGAAA
>CAIUUR010000327.1 GCA_903902345.1 uncultured Geobacteraceae bacterium
GACCTCCCTTCGACTTCGCTCAGGGACCTCCCTTCGACTTCGCTCAGGGACCTCCCTTCGACTTCGCTCAGGGACCTCCCTTCGACTTCGCTCAGGGACCTCCCTTTGAATCCCTTCGACTCCGCTCAGGGCAGATCGCTGGGGGACTACCCTTCACCCTTCACCCTTCACTGTTTACTCAGCATTCCCAACGGCGAACTCCTCGCCCAAAAGACCCTCAATGCCCGCCTGGGCATCATCGGCGGACTCTCCATTCTCGGCACCACCGGCATCGTTCGCCCCATCTCCGCCCAGGCCTGGACCGATACCATCGACGCTGCCATCGATGTGGCCCTGGCCTGCGGCTGCGGGACGGTGGTCCTCTCCACGGGGAGGAGCAGCGAACTCGTCGCCCAGAAGTTCCTTAGTCATAATGCTCCCCCTCCCTTGACGGGCGGGGGGCGGGGGGTGGGTGAAGGCGGCAATAGTGTCACGGCGCGAAGCCTCCCCCTCTCCCTGACCCTCCCCCGCCAGGGGGGAGGGAATGAAGGTGTGCGTCAAGACGGGGCTGGACGGGAATTGTTTTCTTTCCCCGAAGAGGCTTTTATTATGATGGGGGATCACGTGGGATATGCTCTTCGCTCCTGTGCCGGCAAGGGGGTGAAGCGGATGGTTCTGGCTGGTCAGTTTGCCAAGCTCCTGAAGATCGCCTGCGGCCATGAGCAGACTCACGTCTCAGCTTCTGACCTTGATCTCGCCGCACTCTCAGCTTGGCCGGAACTGGAGAGTCACAACCTGAACCTTGACGGTGCAACCACCGCCAGAGGTATCCTGGAGTCCTCCGGCAACGATCCGGAACTCATCCATCTTGTCTGCCGACGGGCGACTAGCTTTGCGCACTCCCTGGCTCCCGGTCCGGAATTGAAGGTTTTGCTGGCAGGGTACGGAGGAGAAGTGCTATATTTCGCGTAACTGTTTAACCCTAAACAATACCGTCCACCACGGAGACACGGAGACACGGAGGATACTATCTCACCGTTTCAAGTGGTTACGCTGCACTAGGCTCCAGGAAGGGTCAAACCTTTTGGGTTAAACCAAAAATCAGATTTTCTCCGTGTCTCCGTGCCTCAGTGGTTCAAATGATGTCTTCAGGTTTGATGCTTACTCGCTTCCAGGAGTTCAAAATGTCCCAACAGAAAATTTATCTTGTCGGCGCGGGGATCAAGGGGTGGGAAGGTTTCGGCGCCAGGGCGCTGGAGATCATCGCCAAGAGCGAAGTACTCGTCGGCGCCCAGCGGCATCTGGATATCTTCCCCGATTTCGGCGGCGAGAAACGGGTGTTGGGCGAACTCTCCACCATGCTGGAGTTTCTCAAGAAGAGCGACAAACGGGTTGCGGTCCTCGCTTCCGGCGATCCCAACTTTTTCGGCATTGCCCGCTTCATCCTCAGGAATATTTCCAAGGAGCGGATCGAGATCTTTCCCAATGTGACCAGCGTCCAGTACGCCTTTGCCCGGATCAAGGAGCCGTGGGACGACGCGCTCTTCGTCTCGGTGCATGGGCGGGGGATGAAAAACGCCATAGATAAGATCATAGCCGCGGAAAAAGCGGCGGTCCTCACCGACGAGAAGAATACCCCCGCCGCCATCGCCGGGGAGTTGATCAAGCGGGGGGCGGAGGGGTATATCGCCTGGGTCTGCGAGGATCTGGGGCTTCCCACGGAGAAGTTTACCAAGACTGATGTCCGGGGGCTGGTGGAGCTGACGACTTCGGCTCTGAACATTTTGATTCTCATCAAGGCCTGGGAGCCGACCCTGGAGACCTGGCCGGTCATGGGGATCGGTGATGACCAGTTTTCCACGGCCAAGAAGCTGATCACCAAGCAGGAGGTCCGGGCGGTGACCCTGGCCAAGCTCCAGCTTCAGAACGATCTGGTCCTCTGGGATATCGGCGCCGGGAGTGGTTCGGTCTCCATCGAGGCGGGGAACCTCATGCCCAACGGCAAGGTCTTCGCCCTGGAAAAAAATCCCCAGTACCTTTCCTTCATCAAGGAAAACCTCCGGAAATTCAGCGCCCGCAACGTCATGCTCATCGAGGCCTGCGCCCCGGAGGGGATCGACGACCTCCCCGACCCCGACCGGGTCTTCATCGGCGGTTCCGGAGGGATGCTGGAGGATATCATCGACGCGGTGGACAAGCGGCTCAAGCCCGACGGGATGATCGTCCTCAACGCGGTCACACTGGATACCCTCACCAAGTCCGTCGAGTTCTTGGAGGATCACGGCTACGGCGTGGAGGTCTGCTGCGTCAACATAGCCAATACCCGCCCTCTCACCGAATACAAGATGTTCGAATCCCACAATCCGGTCTATATCATCACCGCCGGGAAGGGGGGGGAGTGATGGGACAGGTATATGCCGTCGGGGTCGGACCCGGCGATCCGGAACTCCTCACCCGGAGGGCGGAACGGGTCATCCGGGAAGCGGCTGTCATCGTCGCCCCTTCGGCGGGGGGGGATGACGCCAGTTACGCCCTCTCCATCATCGAGCCGTTTCTCGATCGGGAGCGTCAGGAGATCGTGGTCCATCACTTCCCCATGACCCGTGACCAGGAGGTGCTGAATCCCCTCCGACTCCGGGCGGCCCGAGAGATCGCCGGTCATGCCGCCGCCGGACGGGACGTGGCCTTCATCACCATCGGCGACCCGCTCCTCTACTCCACCTTCCAGCCGATATTCCGGATACTGGCGGAGGAACACCCGGAGATATCGGTGAAGTTTGTGCCGGGAATCTCCAGCATCTCCGCTGCCGCCTCCGCCGCCGGCACCCCGCTGGCCCTGGCCGACGAGTGTGTGGCGATCCTCCCCGCGACGACGGGTGAGGAGAAGATCCTCAAGACCCTGGTGGAGTTCGACACAGTTGTGTTGCTGAAGGTCAGCCGGGCCTTCGACCGGATCTACGAAATGCTCCGGGGGCTCAATCTGCACGAAAAGGGGGTCTTCGTGCGACGAGTCGGTTCGGCGGACGAAGAGGTGATCCACGATCTGGCCTCGCTGGTGGGGAAAAAGCTTGATTATCTGTCACTGCTCATCGTGAAAAAATAAGATAATCTGTTGGGGTTCACGATGAACCTGTTCACCCCAACCTACAGGTTCCACCTAAAGGGTTACCCCCATGCACTCTTCACCTGACATTTATTTTGTCGGCGCCGGACCCGGCGACCCGGAGCTGATCACCGTCAAGGGGGCTCGACTCCTGGGGCAGGCCGATCTGGTCGTTTACGCCGGTAGTCTCGTCAATCGTGAGATCCTCGTCACCCACTGTCCAACCGCGGAGGTCCATGATTCCGCGGGGATGACCATGGAGCAGGTCATCGGGGTCATGGCGGAGGGGGTGGCGGCGGGAAGACGCGTCGTACGGTTACACACCGGTGATCCGGCCCTCTACGGCGCCATTCAGGAGCAGATGGTGGAGCTTGACCGTCTCGGGATCTCCTATGCCGTCGTGCCGGGGGTGACCAGCGCCTCCGCCGCCGCAGCAGCCCTCAGGCAGGAACTGACTCTCCCCGAAATCTCTCAGACCCTCATCCTTACCCGTATGGCCGGCAAGACCCCGGTGCCGGAACGGGAGCGTCTTGCCGAGATTGCCAAGATCGGCGCTACCATGGCCATCTATCTCTCCGTGGGGATGATCGAAAAAGTCGTGGAGGAGCTGCTGGCGGGAGCGTACACACCGGAGACCCCGGCGGCAATCGTCTACCGAGCCTCCTGGCCCGATGAACGGATTGTGGAAGGGACCCTGGCAGATATCGCCGGGAAGGTCGCCCAGGCCGGCATCGACCGACAGGCGCTCATCATGGTGGGGGAGGTCTTTGGCGTCCGTCGGGATGGGCTCAAGGCGCGCTCACTCCTCTACGACGGCGCCTTCACCCACGGTTACCGGGTGGGGATTGTGGGATAGTTGCTGATCTGTTGACGCAGAGATATGTCAGGGCTTCGGTGAGTGGTATGCAATAAATCAGTAGCGAGGCGTACTGTGCGGAAAAAACTGCCCATAGGAATCCAGACATTTCGCGAGATTCGTGAAGAGGGATATTATTACGTCGACAAGAGTAGTTTCGCCCTCTCCTTGATCGAGCAGGGCAAATACTACTTTCTCTCCCGTCCCCGGCGTTTTGGCAAGAGTCTGTTTCTGGATACCATTAAAGAGCTGTTTGAGGGGAGCGAACCACTTTTCAGAGGACTTGCTGTTCATGACAAATGGAATTGGTCGGTATCGTATCCCGTTATCAGGATCAGCTTTGGTGGTGGAGCCGTCAGGGACCGTTCGGAGTTGGATGCAACGCTGCATCAGCAACTGAGCTACCATGAAAAACGGTTCGGTCTTCCCGCGGCATTTCCCGACATTCGCAGCCGCTTTCTGGAGCTTATCCGTTTGGTACGTGAACAGAGTGGTCAGCGGGTGGTGGTTCTGGTTGATGAATACGACAAACCGATCCTTGACCGGATTGAGGAACCGGATGCGGCTCGTGAAATCCGCGAGGGTTTAAAGGATTTTTATTCCGTAATCAAGGATTCTGATGCCAATATCAAGTTTGCCTTTCTCACCGGGGTCAGCAAATTTTCAAAAGTTAGCCTGTTCTCCGGCTTGAACAACTTGGAGGACATTACCCTCTGCGCCACGTATAGCGCTCTTTGTGGCTACACCGATAAAGATCTGGATCAAGTCTTTGCCCCCGAGCTTGAGGGGCTTGATCGCGACGAAGTCAGAATGTGGTACAACGGCTACAATTGGCTGGGAGATGCGGTCTATAATCCTTTTGATTTGCTTTTACTCTTCCGTAATCGTCTGTTTCGTTCTTGGTGGTTCGAGACCGGCACACCCGCTTTTTTGATCAAACTCCTCTCTGAACGACAACAATTTACCCCTGATCTTGCTCGAATTATGGCTCCGGAATCTCTGCTCTCCACCTTTGACGTGGGGAACATCCCCAGCGAGGCTCTGCTGTTCCAGACCGGCTACCTGACCATTGATTCAGCCCGCTATCTTCCCGGACGGCTGGAGCTTATCTTGCGCTATCCGAACAAAGAGGTTCTGGCCAGCCTTAATGATTGCCTGCTGCAAGCGTTGTCCCAGGATCCGATGGTGCCAGCCCGTAACGTAAGCCGTTTATATGACATTCTAATTGCTCATGATAGTGCGGCGCTGAAGGATCTGTTTCACTCCTTTTATGCGTCCATCCCTCATGATTGGTATCGCAAGAACCAACTTGCCGGTTTTGAAGGGTACTACGCCAGCATTTTTTACAGTTATTTTGCGGCGCTTGGTTTGGATATAACGGTGGAAGACAGCACCAACAGGGGGCGCATAGATATGGTGGTGCGCTTTAGTGGTCATATCTATCTATTTGAGTTCAAGGTTGTGGAGATGGTTCCGGAGGGAAAGGCTCTGGAACAGTTGCAGGCGAAAGGATATGCGGAAAAATACCGGCAGTATGGAGAACCGATTCATCTGATCGGTGTGGAGTTTAGCCGGGAGAGCAGGAATATAGTCGGCTTTGAACTGGCCGAGGGTTAGTGCCCACGGTTTTCAAGAAGGGGGTATCTACACCAGGAAGTGAACAGGTGAACTGCGTCCCCTCGCGCCTGGTCCCCTCGCGCCTCTTGTTCACTTCCCGCTGTAAAAGTGGTTGGTTTGATTAGTTGTCAGCCGTAACCTGATGCTTCGGAGCTGTGGGATAGCATAACGATACCGCTAATCCGACCTGCGACTCTTCCTCTCCACTCCGTTGGAGCAAACCGTTCAGTCAAAACCTATTTCTTCC
>CAIUUR010000328.1 GCA_903902345.1 uncultured Geobacteraceae bacterium
ACAGCGCGATAGTTGCTCCAGGCGCGGTATTCGTAGCCGATCTTGAAACTTGTGGCGGATACCGCCTCCTGAAGGAGAATGGCTGCCGATACCATGTCATGGGGATCGATGAAGTTGGCGTTCTGCCAGAAACTGTTGGTTGCTCCCACCTTGGTCTCGACGTCCGTTACGTTGGAACCGGCGACTTTACCCGAGTGGCAGGTGATGCAGATGTTGGAGTCACCCTTGTCGGCATAGACCTTGCGCCAGATCTTCTTTTTCGAGGCAAGTGACGAATAGCCGTAATAGCCGTAGACGTTGAAAGAGGAACCGTCCCCGTAGGTATCGATCCCCACCAGACGCCGGCTGTAGATCGTACCCGATACGGAATCTTCAAAGGAGTTGAAGGGGGTGTAGTGACAGGTCGAACAGGCGATCATCTCCCGTGCTCCTGAGTTGGGACCGAAGGGGGTGATGTTGGTGAAGTTGCTATTCACATACTGGATGTAGCCGGTGGTGGTATGGCAACGGACGCAGTCGTTGGCGATGCTGTTAGCCGGAGTCGCCGGAAGCGAGCTCCCCAGGCTCTTGAATTGGTAGCTCATCCATGAGGACGATTTGGGGTTGGACTTGCCCGACTTCGCCCAATCATGATTGGCGGAGAGAATGTCGAAGGAGACGGCGCCGTTGATGTCCACGGAGCGATGGCAATTGACACACTGAATATTCGTGTTCACATACTGGGCCGCCGACGTGGAGTTGGAGAAGTGCGGATAGGGGAGAACGCCGTTAAAAAGCGTGGAGTGCGGGTCATGACATCCAACACACAGGTTGCTGCCGGTATAGGCGGTATGGAAAGACAATCCGGTGGGAGGCCAGGGGAGACCTACGCTGTTGCCGGGGATGTGACAGGTGGAGCAGGATCCCACCGGCTGACGCCCCACCACCGACGAACGGGGGGGCAGGATGGAACCGTTGGGGAAGATGTGCCCGCCGGGATAATCGGGGTACTGCGCCTTGGTTCCCAAATGGCATCTCTGACAGCTCGGCCCGAGGGGATTGAGCGGATGCTTGGAAGAGTCATATCCGGCGACGATGGCGGGTGAGCGGGCCGTATGACAGGTCTTGCAGAAGGTGGAACCGGGATTATAGGGAGCAGTAACGGTGACGATCATCTGTACCGGAGAACTGCTGATCCCCCCTGCAGAAGCGACCAGAGTGACATAATAGGTTCCCGTCGCGGCGGCGTAGAACCCCGTCGTCTGGCTGTCCGGAGCCGTCAGAGTCGCATTGGGGTCGGTGGCCGACCAATGGTAGGTGAAGGCAAGCCCCGTGATCACGGGATAACTGCTGGCGGATCCGGTAAGGGTAGCCTGGTTCGCGATCCCCACACCGGTGAGATTCACGCTGGCTCCCGCGTCGGCATACACCACCGACGGAACCGTGGGAGCACCGAAGACCACGGTCAGGGTCGCGTTGGAAGTAGGGGTAACGGTGAAGTTTCCGTTGGAGGCGACAGCGGAGACCGTGCCGGAACCAACCGTAAGTCTCGCCGACGTCACGACCAGACCGGCGTTGGGTTTTGCCTGGAAGGTCCAGGAACTCCCCGCTGTTACAGGGACGTAACCGAAGTACCCCGGATCGGGCACCGGGATGACACCACCACCCACGACACTCTTGGTGTAACTCAGCTTGTAGGTAGCTGAGAACGCGACGGTGGGGAGGAGAAGCAATAACGCCGCCAATGCAATTTTTTTCAACATGAATCATTCTCCTTTTTTATGAAACGTATACTGGTTTACTCGACAGTACCGACAACGATA
>CAIUUR010000329.1 GCA_903902345.1 uncultured Geobacteraceae bacterium
ACAGGTAAACCGTACTCGTCATACACATACGTATATGTGTTCGAAAAACTTCCGGTGGCATAAACGAAGAGCTGTTTCAACAGTTCTTTTTTGCTGTTGTAGTTTTCCGTATACAGACCTAACGCATTAGAATACGTTCTGGTATAACTGCCATCTAGCAGGTAGTTATATTTAGTTGTAACAATTTCAGTTCCATTATTTTTGCGCTCAATAGTCTGATCAATTGTACCGTTATAATTATAATTTATATTTCTAACAGATACATCGCTGGTACCATTCGCTACACCGACTGACACTGTGCTCTTAGTTGTCCAATTACCCTGATTATCAAAAACACTGTAGGTAGTCAGATATGAGGATGAACCTAAAAAAGCACTCATCATGACACCAAATTCACGAACAAGTATTCCACTATTATTGTAATAATATGAGTAATTGTCTATTTCTGTTGAATTACTCCATGTTTTTTGCCGCAATAGCGATTTTGTTGGGCTCGAACATAAGCCCGTTGGCCCTTGAGGCCCTTGTACTCCTTGAGGTATCGTCAGATTTAATACCTGCCTTGGCGCTACACCGGTAATTGTAGCAACCGCCGAACTGCCGGTTTGAACAGTCCCTATAGTTAGGCTGTTCGCTGCCCCTGTTGTCCCGGTCGGTCCTTGCGGCCCCGTCGGTCCCTGAACCTGGGCCGTGGACTGGACACTGCCGTCGGAGAAAACCAGTGCGCCTCCCTCCTGAAGACGCAGATCATCTTTGACCACAATATCCGCCTCCGCCGCTGCCGAGACCAGTAGCAGACCAAACAATGCTATCCTACAAATCAGCTTCTTCAGGGTGTTCCTCCTTGCACCAAATAAAACACTCAAATCCCATCCAACCTCCCCTTGAAAGGAAGGGCGTTTCAACCCGGCATCACTGATAACTTCATCAGACCCTCTTGAACCAATATGAAGGATGCCGTTTCTGGTGCATGACCGCCAGGATGACGATTTCATCATCATCCTCACGATAGAGGACGGCAAACGGATAACGCCGAATCAATCGTCGCCGAACGTTAAAACGGATGATTGGCCAACGCGATGGATTTTCGGCAATATCACAAACCACCTCGTCAACCCTGTCAATGAAGTCGTCACCAAGACCATGCGCTCTGCTTTCGTAGTACAACTCCGCATCAAGCATTTCTTGTTCGGCTGGGAGCAAAAACCGAACCGGCTTCATCGAATTCGCGACCGAGCGTCACGAAAGACATCCTCAGCAGACCTACTGGGAATTGCACCCGATTTATATGCCTGGTAGCGCCGGTCAGCCTCTTCCAGCCAGACACGTTCCACATCCTCATCGTCCATGTCATCAAGACTCTTGATAAGGTGTTCCGCCAGGATCGCTCTCTCGTTAACGGGAAGCTTAAAAGCCAATTCTTCACATTGCGCCAGATTACTTTTCATAGTGCGCCTCCAGGGACGTAGCCACTATATATATTTTCACGTCCTCATTGATCCGGTCAACCGTTGCAATTAACTCCTCACCCCACCGGGCTCTCGTCATCCTCCTCGTCACCTTCAACAAGGGGCTCTTCTTCCGGCTCGTAGTCGTCATCCATGAGCCGTGCCAGGAACTTCTTGTTATCACTGATGATCCGGGCGATCCCCGATGCCAGCTCCTGCAGGTCCTCCTTGGGTTCGGTCACGACATCCTCCAGCGGCCCTGTGCCGCCAGGTAGAGTTCCTCATACCTCCTGGCCGAGGCATCCCATGAGACATCCGTCCGCATCCCCCGCCGGACCAGCTTTTTCCACTCCTCCGGAATCCCGTAGAGATCCAACGCCCGCTGGATTCCCTCCCAAAGCGCTTCGGCAGTGGGCTCCTGAAACAGAAAGCCGGTGCCCCCCCGCTCACCGGCATCGATCACCGTGTCCGCCAGACCACCGGTATTCCTCACCACCGGCGCCGTCCCGTAGCGAAGCGCGATGAGCTGCCCCAGGCCGCAGGGCTCGGCAAGGGAGGGCATGAGGAACATATCGCTCCCGGCGTAGATCCGGTGAGCCAACGGGTCGTTGAAACTCCCCGTACAGAGCTTGATCCGACCGCACCGCTTCGCCGCCGCCGCCAGCTCCCGCAGATACCGCTCTTCCCCGCTTCCCAGCACCACCAGCTCCAGATCGGCCCTCTCCAGCGTGGGGAGGAGTTCCATCACCAGATCGAACCCCTTCTGGGAAACAATGCGGGAGACCATCCCCAACAGCGGCAGGTCACCCCCTGCCAACCCCAGCTCCCTCCGGAGCTCCCCCTTGACGACCTTCTTCCCCCCCGGAGCGGTGGCGGAGTAGTTTTTCGGGAGATGGGGATCGGTTTCCGGATTCCACCGGACCGTGTCGATGCCGTTGGTGATCCCGTGAAGATCCCGCTCCCGTCGGCGAAGGACGCCGTCAAGACCGCATCCCCCCTCCGGGGTCAGGATCTCCCGACAGTAGGTGGGAGAGACCGCCGTGATCAGATCGGCCGTCAGAATCCCCCCCTTCATGAGAT
>CAIUUR010000330.1 GCA_903902345.1 uncultured Geobacteraceae bacterium
CCGACCGGACGGAACGGAGAACCCGCACCTCCCCACCGGTGAAGTGGAGATTGTCGTCACCGACTGCCGCGTTCTGAACCGTTCCAAGCCGCTCCCCTTTACCCTGGATGATTATGTGGATGTGGCGGAGAGTCTTCGTCTCAAGCACCGTTACCTGGATCTCCGGCGTCCCACGCTCCAGTACAATATGATTCTCCGTTCCAAGGTTGCCCAGTATACCCGTCGTCATCTCACCGACAACGGCTTTCTGGAGATCGAGACCCCTTTTCTCACCAAATCCACCCCCGAGGGGGCCCGTGACTTTCTCGTCCCCTCCCGGATTCACAAGGGTGAGTTTTACGCACTTCCCCAGAGCCCCCAGATTTTCAAGCAGATCCTCATGGTTTCCGGTTTTGACCGTTACTTTCAGGTTGTTCGCTGTTTCCGGGACGAAGACCTGCGAGCCGATCGCCAGCCCGAATTCACTCAGATCGACTGCGAGATGTCCTTCATCGACCAGGATGACATCATCCGCGTCATGGAGGGGCTCATCGCCGGAATCTTCAAGGAGGCCAAAGGGGTCGAGGTGTCGCTCCCCGTGGAGCGGATGACCTATGCCGAAGCGATTCGCCGTTTCGGCGTGGATAACCCTGACCTCCGCTTTGGTCTGGAACTGGTGGGACTCACCGATATCGTCAAAGACGCCGGGTTCAAGGTCTTTGCCGATGTGGCTGCGGGGGGAGGGATCATCAAGGGGATCAATGCCAAGGGATGCGCCCGCTTCTCCCGCAAGGATATCGACGAGCTGACCCAGTTCGTGGCGATCTATGGCGCCAAAGGGCTGGCCTACGTCAAGGTAACGGCCGAAGGATGGCAATCCCCCATCGCCAAATTTTTCACCGAGAACGAGATCGCCGCGATGAACCATGCTTTTGCCGCCGAAGAGGGAGATCTCCTCCTCTTCGTGGCGGATAAACCCAAGGTGGTCAATGACGCCCTGGGAAGACTCCGGAACAACCTGGCAAACACCCTGGGGCTGACGGACAAGGAAAACTTCCGCTTTGTCTGGATCACCGACTTCCCGCTCCTGGAGTGGGATGATGAGGATAAACGATGGTGCGCAGTACATCACCCCTTCACCGCTCCCATGGACGAGGATCTGGAGTGTGTGGAGAGCGACCCCGGTCGCTGCCGGGCCAAGGCCTACGATCTGGTGCTCAACGGGAGTGAGATTGGCGGAGGCTCCATCAGGATCCACCAGGAAAAGATCCAGTCCATCATGTTCAAGATGCTGGGGCTCTCCGAGGAGGAGACCCGGAGCAAATTCGGCTTTCTCCTGGATGCCCTGGAATACGGCACTCCCCCCCATGGCGGCATCGCCTTCGGCATGGACCGCCTGATCATGCTTCTCACCGGAAGCGACTCCATCCGCGATGTCATCGCCTTTCCCAAGACCCAAAAAGGGTCATGCCCCATGTCCGAGGCGCCATCGCCGGTGGACACCAAGCAGCTCCGGGAACTGGGGCTGAAGCTGAACAAATAATACAGGTTGAGGTTGAGGTTAAGGTAACGGCTTTTCCTCAACCTCAGCCCGAACCTATTTTGCCTCACCGGGGTCGTCATGCTCGCCCAAATAGTGCTGACTGCCGTACTGCTGGCCGGAACACCTCACCATTTGCCATCAGTATCACCTGACGCCGCAGTATCCGATCCGTCCGGAGCCTCCGCCAAACTCTCTCAGTCCGCCCCGGTCGTCACCAAACATACCGCGGTGGTGGGGGGGATTAAGTTGCCGTACACGGCGACGGCCGGTTTTCTCCCCGTCCTCAACGACGCCGGGGAGCCAGAGGCAGAGCTCTTTTACGTCACCTACACCTCCGGCGCCCCCGACCCGAACCGGAAACGACCACTTTTTCTGTTTCTCAACGGCGGTCCCGGCGCGGCATCGGTCTGGCTCCACCTGGGGGCCGCCGGTCCCCGCCGGGTGGAGATGCTGACCGACGGCCGTCTCCCCCCACCTCCTTACAAACTCGTGAATAACGACGCATCCTGGCTGGATCTGGGTGACCTTCTGTTCATCGATCCGGTGGGAACAGGCTACAGCCGCGCGGTGAAAGGGGAACTGGCGCCCAGGTTCTCCACCCAGGGTGGTGACATTGACTCCCTCATCAGGTTCATCCGACTCTACCTGACGCGCAGCCAGCGCTGGAGTTCTCCCCTCTTTCTGGTGGGAGAGAGTTACGGAGGATTCCGGAGCGCCGCCCTGTCCGAGGGATTGGTGGAGCATGGCATCGCCCTCAACGGAGTACTCCTCATCTCCCCGGTTCTCAATTTCCAAACGGTTTCCTTCGACAACGGCAATGATCTTCCCTACGTCCTTTTCCTCCCCAGCTATACGGCCACCGCTTGGTATCATGGCAAGTTGGGGAAAGGGCTGCAGGGAGATCTGGAGGGGAGTGTCGCGGCAGCGGAGCAGTGGGCCGGATCGGAGTATTTGACAGCCCTGGCCAAGGGGGACAATCTCACCGCCGTCGAACGGGGCGTGGTGGCGGCAAAGCTGGCAGAGTTCACCGGTCTGGATCAGGCACTGGTCCGGAACCGCAACCTCCGCATCGACAGCAGGACGTTCGTCCGGGAGCTCCTTGGGGAGCGGCGGCAAATTGTGGGATATATGGACAGCCGCTTCGTTGCCGACAACGGTGATCCCTCATCACCCCACGGCTTCGACCCCACCGTTGCCACCATTCGTCCCCCCTACACCGCCACGTTCAACGAGTATATCCGAAGCGAACTGGGGTTTCTTTCCGATCTGGAATATTTTACCCTCGGCGGGGGGATCGGTCGCTGGGAGTACGATGCCCGGAACAGCTACGCCGACACCAGCGACAACCTGAGAAACAGTCTCGCCAAGAACCCGTATATGAATGTACTCGTAGCCTCCGGCCTCTTCGATCTGGCGACCCCTCATTCTTCCGTTGATTACAGCCGGAGCCATCTGGGCCTACCTCCTCACCTGCAAAAGAATATAACTTCCCGTCGGTATCGCGCCGGACATATGATGTACCTGGAGAGCAGTTCCCGGGAACAGTTAAAAAAAGATGTGGCGCTGTTTATAGAAAAGAGTTTGAGGTGAATGATGAAAAAAGTGATGCTTGCTTTCCCTCTGATGCTGTTGATTTCGGGTACGTCCCATGCCGAATGGGTCAAATTTCACAAGTACAAATCAGACGGTGCGCTATATTATTACAACAAGGACAAACTCAAGAATACCGGCGGGATTATCACCGTGTGGATCAAAGCCGATGACGGGTATCCGGGGAAGATCGAAGTAGACTGCAAGAAACAGTCCTATAAGACCATCACTAATGTCGCCAGCGAGATCGCCCCCGACTCGCTCATGGACTCACTGGCAAAGCTCATCTGCAAGGAGAAAGCGGAAGAAGAGAAGTGACCCTCCCTCCCTGAAGCTAAAATTACACCCTTTACAATACGCGTGTCACTGCTTATAGTGTGAGGAGAACCAAGACGAAAGGAGTTACACCATGAATCCCTATGATCTCAATTATCCACGAACCGCCGATCAGGTTGTTATTGTTCAGAACACTCTCATCCGCCAAGTGTATGCCTGGATGGGGGTCGGCTTGGCGCTCACCGCCATGGTGGCGCTCTTTACGGTTTCCTCGCCGGAACTGTTCCGGGCGATCGTGGGAAACAAAATTCTCTTTTACGGACTGATGTTAGGTGAATTGGCGCTGGTCTTTACCCTCTCCGGCGCCATCAATCGCCTCAGCGCCACCACGGCAACCGTCCTCTTTCTCGCCTACTCGCTCCTGAACGGGGTGACCCTTTCGGTCATCTTCCGCATCTACACCGCTGATTCCATCGCCTCCACCTTTGCCGTCACCGCCGCCACCTTCGGCGCCATGAGTGCCTACGGCTATGTGACCAAGAAGGATCTGACTTCATGGGGGAGTTTTCTCTTCATGGGGCTGATCGGTGTGGTCATCGCATCGGTGGTGAATATCTTCCTCCAGAGCAGTGCCGTTTCCTGGGTCGTTTCTGCAGTGGGGGTCATTGTCTTCACCGGTCTCACCGCCTATGACACCTGGAAGATCAAGGCGCTGGCGGCGGCGGGTGCCGCAGGAAGAAAACCTGCCATTTTGGGGGCACTTACCCTCTATCTGGACTTCATAAACCTGTTCCTGATGCTGCTCCGTTTCATGGGGGGGCGTCGGGACTGACCACCACTCAAGAATACCTCGTCGTTTACAGCGCGTTTTCTCCGTCCCCGTTACCGCTCCAAAGAGCAGTAACGGGGATAACTTTTCACTTTTTTCATGACAACCGGAACAAGGAGTCGCAGCATGCATTTTTTTCGCGCAACCACTTACCTCATCGGGCTGATGGCCATCATCCTCTCACTCTCTGCCTGCGGTGGGGGGAGATCCCTCACCGCCCAACGCCCTCAGAACGAATCTTTCCTCACCGAACCGAAAAAAGAGTCCTCCAGCATGAACATCACCGTGGAGGCGTCGACCAGGGATCTCACCACCACCCTGGATCGACTCCTCCCCAAAGAGCTGTACAAAGGGGCCACCAAAACCAAGGGACTTACCGCCAGCGTCCTGAGGAATGGTCCCATCGTTGTGACCGCCGCTGACAACTTCATCTATCTCACCGTCCCCATCGCCATGTCTCTCAGTTCCTTTGCTCTTGAGACACCGACCATCACCCCCAAGCTGAAGTTCAAGGTGACAGCCAAGGTTACCCCTGACTGGAAAGTCAACGCCGAAGTCTACTACATGGGGTTGAGCGATCTCCTTGCCGAAGAGGTGAAACTCGGTTTTCTCCCTGCCATCAAGCCACGAAGCATTGTCGAGGGGGTCACGAACCCCATACAGAAGACCATTTCCGACCTGATCAGCAAGAAGCTTAACGATCAATTCCCCCTGAAGAGTCAGGTGACCAAGGTCTGGACCGCCGCCCAGAAGCCGATCCTGGTTGAAAAAAACTACAGTGCCTGGCTGAAGATAACCCCCGAGGAGCTCCTGCTTTATCCCTTACATGCCCAGAATAATCTGGTCAAATTGAGTGTGGGGCTCAAATCCGTTGCTGAGCTCAATGTTGGCCCCGAACCCCCCTCCCGGGCGCCGATACCACTGCCAAACCTTAAACTGGCAAATGGTGCGGATCGGACGTTTCGCGTTGCCCTCAACACCGACCTGTCCTACAAGGAACTGCTCGCCATCGCCTCCCCCCTGTTGTTGAACAAGGAGTTGGGGAGTGACGGCAAGAGCGTCATCCTGAAGGAGATGGATCTGTACGGGAATGGAGATCATCTGGTCGTCAAGGTGGCAGTGACGGGGAGTATCGAGGGTATTTTCTACCTTACCTGCCGTCCGGTGTTCAATCCCCAGAGCAACGTCTTTTCCGTGGAGGATGTGGAATTCGACATGGAGACCCAGAGCCTTCTGCTTCGTTCGGCGGACTGGTTCCTGCACGGCGTCATCAGGAGCAAGATCCAGGAAAAGCTCAACATGAATCTGACCCAGAAGCTGACGGATGCCAGGGAGATGGCGGGAAAGGCTTTGACGCAGGTTAAACTGGCGGATAATGTCGTGCTCACTGGAACCGTGAGTACGGTGAAGCTCAATGGCGTGATGGTGCGAAAGGATAAACTGACCGTTCAGCTCTACACCGAGGGCGAGACTTCCATTGTTTACCACTAACCGGTTTACGTAGTTATGAGATTCCTGCTGTTCATGCTGACACTGATCTCTACCATCCCGGCGCCGCTTTTCGGCTCCGGGGAGGGAGAGTCCGTTTTCGGCGTCTGGCTGACGGAGGGAGGCGCCTCGAAGCTGGAGATAGCTCCCTGCGGTGACAAGGCCTGCGCCCGGGTGGTCTGGATGAAGAATTCCACCTACATGAACAGCAAGGATGGTCCGGTGGGTACGGAAAAAACGGACCGGCACAATCCGGCCCCCGATCTGCGTAATCGCCCCATCCTGGGGCTTCAGGTAATGGAGGGGTTGATGCCGGAAGGGGAGTGGTGGGAAAAGGGGAGCTGCTACGATCCCCAGACCGGAAAAAATTACCAGTGCAAGATGAAGCTGGAATCACCCACAGCATTGAAACTTCGCGGCTTCATCGGTTTTTCCCTTCTGGGGCGTTCCTACACTCTCACCAGGGAGCTCCCTGTTCAGGTAAAGAGCGCCCAGAACCGGGAGCCAAGGGTAACCTCACCCTGATGCTCCACTATCCGGCGCCCATGACGTCACGATGCACCACAGGCTGACCGCCCGTGTCGCTCCTATCCTTTTTTCTCATCGTCATCTCGGCGGTGATGCATGCCCTCTGGAACCTGCTGGTAAAGCGGAGCCGTCACAAGACTCCCTTTATCTGGTGGATGTTCGTTGCTTCCGGAACTCTCTTCACCCTGGCGCTCCCTTTGGCGCCGGAGCCGTTCTCCTGGCCACGGTTCGAAACTCTGGTTATGATAGCGCTGGGAGCCATCTGCTTTGTTCTCTACCACCTGCTCAACGGCAGGGCCTACCGGGGTGGTGATCTCTCCATTATCTATCCGCTCTCCCAGACCTCCATGCTCTGGGTCCCCCTCTGGGGGACGCTTCTTCTGGGGGAACGGCTTTCCCTCACCGGATGCTGCGGCATACTCCTGGTCCTCCTGGGGATCTACGCCATGCAGCTGCGACGCCTCTCCCTGGGGGAGCTGTTTCGCCCCTTCCACGATTTGGGGAACCCGTACGTGCGGGCGGCCCTCCTGGCGGGATTCATCTACTCCATCGGCTCCGTGGCGGAAAAGAGCGGTGTCCGGAATTATTCCCCCTTCTACTTCACCTATCTTCTGGTCCTGATCATGCTTCTTCTCATGACGGTGAATATCTGCCGGCCGCGTTATCGCAGGCAGATACGTGAGGAGTTGCGCGGGAGGTGGCGGCTTATTCTCCTCAGCGGTCCTATCATGATGGCCTCCTTTCTCACCTTTCGCTACGGACTGAACCTTGCTCCGGTGAGCTACGCCGTGCCGGTACGGCAGGTCAGTGTGGTGGTGGGGGTGCTCATCGGGGTCCTGTTCCTGCGGGAATCTTTCGGGCGTGTCCGGCTGATTTCGGCCTTCCTCATTTTTCTGGGAGCCATCGTGATCCGCTTCGGGTAGGATACCCATGCAATGGAACGCGGATCGCATCTGATTTTAGCGGATTGACTTTGCCGCTGCATATGAGTAGTTGATTAGTTTGAATATCTGACATTTCAGGGAGGGTTACGTTATCAGGCGTACAACCTTCGCCCTTACAACTCAAAAGGAACTATCCCCATGATCGAAGCCACACACCGCACCATCCGCCGCAGTGACTACACACCACCCGACTATCTCATCACCACCGTTGACCTCCGGTTCGAATTGGGAGAAGCAACAACCGTGGTCACCTCCCGTTTGACCCTGAACGCCAACCATGACACCACCGCCGGTATCCGGCCTCTGGTTCTTGTGGGGCACCGCTTTACGCTTCTTTGTGTATCTCTCGACGGCGCACCGCTCACCGGTGACCATTATCGCCGGGACGGCGAGAGTCTCATCATACCGGACCCACCGCCGGCGTTCACCCTGGAGATCGTCACGGAGCTCCGTCCTCAGGATAATACCTTTCTGGAAGGGCTCTACCGTTCCGGCGGGATGTACTGCACCCAGTGCGAGGCGGAAGGATTTCGCGCTATCACCTACTTCCTCGACCGTCCCGATGTGCTGAGCATCTACACCACCACGGTCGTGGCCGACCGGGAGCGGTACCCTGTCCTGTTGTCCAACGGCAATCCGGTGGACGCCGGTATTCTCCCCGGTGGCAGCCACTACGCCACCTGGCACGACCCGTTCCCCAAGCCCTGCTACCTCTTCGCCCTGGTGGCGGGGGAGCTGAGCTGCCTGGAAGATACTTTTACCACCTGCTCGGGACGGAGTGTGGCGCTGCGGATCTACGTGGAGAGCCGCAACCGGGAAAAGTGCGACCATGCCATGGCTTCCCTGAAGAGGTCCATGACCTGGGACGAGGAGAGTTTCGGTAGGGAGTACGATCTGGACATCTTCATGATCGTGGCGGTGGATGATTTCAATATGGGGGCCATGGAGAACAAGGGGCTGAACATCTTCAACTCCCGCTATGTGCTGGCCACCAACGCCACCGCCACTGACGACGATTTTGACGCCATCGAGTCGGTGATCGGCCATGAATATTTCCACAACTGGAGCGGCAACCGGGTCACCTGCCGGGACTGGTTCCAGCTTTCCCTCAAGGAGGGGCTGACCATCTACCGGGACCAGGAGTTTTCCGCGGATATGGGCTCCCGGGGGGTGAAACGGATCGCCGATGTGCGAGCTCTCAGGAGCGCCCAGTTCGCCGAAGATGGCGGACCTCTGGCCCACCCGGTACGGCCCGATTCATATCTGGAGATCAACAACTTCTACACCATGACGGTCTACAACAAGGGGGCCGAAGTCATCCGGATGATTCGGATCTTTCTGGGAGAAGAGCGATTCCGCCGGGGGATGGATCTCTATTTTCACCGTCACGATGGTCAGGCCGCCACGGTGGATGATTTTGTCGTCGCCATGGAGGAGGCGGGAGAGATTAATCTGGGGCAGTTCCGGCTCTGGTACAGCCAGGCAGGGACCCCTTCCCTGGAGGTCAGGAGTTACTTTGATCCTGCCGAAAAAACCTATACTCTCACCGTGAGACAGGGCTGTCCGGCCACTCCCGGTCAACCGACCAAGGAGCCGTTCCATCTTCCCCTGGTCATGGGCCTGTTGGACAGGGATGGCCGGGAACTCCCCCTCACTCTGGCGGGAGAAACAGCTCCCGGCCCCACGACCCGGATTCTGGAAATCAGGAAGGAGGAGGAGTCGTATTGCTTTACCGGGCTGGAGGTTGAACCGGCCCCGGCTCTGTTACGTGGTTTCTCTGCTCCGGTGAAACTGGCGTATCCCTATCGTCATGACGATCTGCTCTCTCTGGCGGCCTACGAGGCGGACCCTTTTTGTCGCTGGGAGGCGGGGCAACTTCTTGCGACTCGCACTCTTCAGGGGCTCATGGCCGATTACCAGGCTGGTCGGGAGCTACTTCTTGATCCTGACTATGTCACTGCCTTCCGTTCCATTCTCACCGGCGGGGGAGGGGATTACGCCTTTCAGGCCGAGGCGTTGACCCTGCCGTCGGAGTCCTATCTGGCCGAACTGATGCCGATCATCGATCCCGACGCCATTCATGGCGCCCGTCAGTTCGTCCGCCGTTCTCTGGCAAAGGAGTTGCGAGAGGAGTTTCTGCAGGTAAGGGAGGGGTGCCGCAGCCGGGAACCGTACCGGTCGGGTGACGGCAGAGGAGGAGAGCGGCGGTTGGCCAATCTCTGCCTCGGCTACCTTTCCACCCTGAGCAGCCCTGAGATCATCAACCTCTGTTGTCTTCAGTTTCACCGCGCGGACAACATGACCGACGTCATGGGGGGGATGGTTCCACTGGCCTCCTCTGATTGCAGGGAGCGAGGCACGACTCTTGCCGAATTCTACGACCAGTGGCGGCACGACCGGCAAGTGGTCGACAAATGGTTCTCCCTCCAGGCCACATCGTCCCTCCCGGGAACTCTGGACGAGGTCAAAATTTTACTGGAGCACCCGGCCTTCGAACTGACCAATCCCAACCGTTTTCGCTCATTGGTGGGCGCCTTCTCCCAGGGAAACCAGGTCCGGTTTCACGAGGGTGGCGGGGCGGGTTATCGTTTCCTGGGTGACCAGATTCTTCGGTTGATACCGGTGAATCCCCAGGTCTCCGCCCGTCTTCTCTCCCCCTTTACCCGGTGGCGACGCTACGATTCGGCCCGACAACTCCTTCTGCGGGGCGAGTTGGAGCGGATCAGGGCTCTTCCTTCCCTGCCTCGGGATGTGTATGAAATTGTGGAGAAGAGCCTGGCTGGTGAGTAGAAGAATAAAAAACGGGACCTCCTTTCGGGGGTCCCGTTTTTTATCGATACTGCACCGCGTTATCGCCCCGGGACCCGATGGGCGAAGCGCATGACCCCCAGACTCCCATCCTTTTTTTGCCATGACAGGGTGAGGTCCCCCAGGAAAAAGCCGAATTTAACGGTTTTACGCACTGCTTCCAGATACTCCTCTTCATCTTTCATCTCCCTGCCGCCGCACTCCTTGTTGGTGGACTTGGTGGCCTTGAGGGTGACTACTCCCGGAACTTTGGTGGCAGTCGCGGTTCCCATAAACCGGTTGCAGCCGGCCGAACCGCTGATCTGATCTTTCTCCAGAAGGAACGAGGCGCCGGTCCCCTCCGGTTGTGTCAACTGCGGGGTAAAACCGCGAAAAAGCCATTCATCCCCCTCCAGCGTTCCCAACTTCAATGTCCCCTGTCTCTTTTTGGCGACTCGCTCCACCATACCGGTCCGCTCCAGGGTCCAGACACGGGCAATGAGCTCGCTGGGACAACAGGCTGCATCCTTGGCGCCGAATTGTAGTAGATCCAGGGTGATCTGCCCCCTTTCTACGGCAATGGAACGGATATTGATTCGGTCACCAAGGCGAATGGTGGCGATGTTGACGATCTTCCCCTTGATGCGACTCATGACGGCCATATGGAGAACAGTGGCTGTACCACCGTCATTTTCGGAGAGAAAAGCGACGGCATCCATGACGCCATCACCATCCAGGTCACCGATTGCCGGTTGCCCGTCCAGCAGTTCGATCCGCTGCCGGATGACTCCACCGGGGATGTACGGCTCCCGTTCATACCGTCCATCGGTCAACTTGATGGGAGTGGTGTCGATTCCCGTATAGGTGGCATTACGCATCTCCTCCAGGGTAGGGGGGGGAGGGACGATATGCAGGGGGGGGGACGATGTTTCGCCCACTACGGACCAGCCGCAGGTTATCATGAGCGTCACGGTCAGTATGCTCGACAGCTTGCGGCATCCTGCTACATTGATAGGCAACATGACAGCACCTCGGAGTAGATTACAAAACTGGCGCATACTACTATAGATTTGAAAATATTTCATCAGTCATTCGCTCCCCGGAGGGTGGGACGGTGTTATAATTTACTCGTTCTCCGGATGCCGACTCCATCAAGCCGGGAGGAACCGATGCTGTTCAGGATTATCCAGAAAACGAATTCCACGCACTCATAAATCTTCTCCTGGAGTCCATCGAGGTCAGCCGGTTGCATCTCATGAGTGCACTTCGGTTGCAAAGATTTCAACCATATCGTATACTGCACATTCTTTACATCGATATGATCCGGATGATCCACGTACTTGACATAATATATCTTATGAGACGTTGGGCCGATAAGTTCCAGTGATCTTACTCTTGACAAAAAAACATTGAACAACCTATTATGTGCGTAGGTGAAAAAGGAGTACTTCCATGAATGTGAATGCATCCTGCGGCTGTCCGGAACTCCACTCCGGCCATATCTGTGAACTTACAGCTGCCGGTGACATGACGGCCATTGAGCATGTCACCAATGAGCCCACCGTGTACTGCGAAGATTGCATGATCGAAGCCAACTCGGCCAGGTACGTCTGCTCGCCGGCTCACCTGAGCGATTAGGCCCCCCATGACACCCCCCTTTCGAGACCGTCTGCTGGAACTCAACCCCGAATACTGCACCTTCCGGGGACTCCGTACCCTTCAGGTGAATCTGGGTAATCTCTGTAACCTGAGTTGTAGCCATTGCCATATGACGGCTTCCCCTGACGGCGCCCACATTATGGGCCTCCACGTCATGACAAGGATCATTAATTTTCTCCGTCATCATGAGGGTATCGTCCTGGACATTACCGGAGGCTGCCCGGAACTTAACCCCTACTTCACAGAACTTATCCAACAGAGTTCCGGACTCTCCCCCCGTCGACTGCTTCGGAGTAATTTAACCATCATGACCGAACCGGGAATGGAATGGCTTCCCCGGTACTGCCAGGAACAGGGACTCGTCATTGTCGCCTCGCTTCCCTGCTACCGGGAGAAAAACGTCGATGCCCAACGCGGTCGCGGTGTTTACGATGCCAGCATCGCCGCCCTGAAGGAGTTGAACCGACTGGGGTACGGCGATACCCAGGAACTTAATCTGGTCTACAACCCCGGCGGGGCTTATCTTCCCGGCGCCCAGGAACAACTTGAGGAGGCCTATCGGGGGGAACTGGCCAGTCGGCACGGTATCCGCTTCAACAAACTCTACACTATCACCAACGTCCCCATCGGGCGGTTCCGTGATGAACTGGAGAAATCCGACGCCTTGGAGCAGTATCTGCAGCTCCTGGCGGACCAGTTCAATCCGGATACCGCCCACGAGATCATGTGCCGCACCCTGGTCAGTGTCGATTGGCAAGGTCATCTGTATCACTGCGACTTTAACCAGGCGGCCGGTTTGCCCATCCTGAACAGCAACGGCATCCCCTTGACGATCGAAGATCTTCATCACTTCCTACCCGGAGGTGCCGATCTTTTTCTTGCTCAACACTGTTACAGTTGTACCGCCGGTGCCGGTTCCAGCTGTACGGGTACTCTCATGTGATTTTTCTTCAAATACACCCCCCCCCCTCACCACATTATTATCGAATTAATTTGTTTCAAATACTTGTTTTTGTTTGCATCACGTAAGCGAAATGAGTTGATTTTGCAACAAAAGATGGGCATTATATATAAATAGTGTAGACTATGCCTGCCAAGGAGAAACATAATGAACAATCAGCAACTATGGGAGCGATATCAAAACTATTTCAATGACAATCCAACCCTGGGGCTGGGTATCGACATCAGCAGGATGAATTTTCAGGACGACCTCTTCTCCTCCATGGAAGGGCCCTTTCAGGACGCGTTCCAAGCCATGGCGGAACTTGAGTCGGGCGCCATAGCCAACCCCGACGAACAGCGGATGGTGGGGCATTATTGGCTCCGCGCCCCCCATCTGGCTCCGACTCCCCAGCAGAGGCGCCAGATCAGTGAGACTGTTGATGCGGTACGGAGCTTCGCCCAGAAGATCCAGAGCGGTGGGATCTCCACTCCTGACGGGGGGCGTTTCTTACAACTCCTGATCATCGGCATCGGTGGATCGGCCTTGGGGCCGCAATTCGTGGCCGATGCCTTGGGAAGCCATCATGACAAGCTTAAAATCCATTTTCTTGACAACACCGACCCCGACGGGATGGATCGCGTCATTGCCACGATCGGAGCAAAGAACCTGGGTGCGACGCTCACCCTGATCATCTCCAAGAGCGGTGGCACCAAGGAAACGCGAAACGGTATGCTGGAGGTTCGTGCGGCATACGTCAAGGCCGGTCAGGATTTCCCGGCTCATGCCGTGGCTGTGACCGGAGAGGGGAGCGAACTGGACCGCCTGGCCTGCGAAGAGGGGTGGCTGGCTCGTTTTCCCATGTGGGATTGGGTTGGGGGGCGAACCTCCATTACCTCGGCAGTGGGACTCCTCCCTGCAGCTCTTCAGGGGATCGATATTGACGCCTTCCTGGAAGGGGCGCGACTCTGTGACGAAGTGACCCGAAGCAGAACCGTGCGTAATAACCCCGCAGCACTCCTCGCCCTCATGTGGTTTCACGCCACCGGTGGCGCCGGGAAAAAAGATATGGTGATCCTCCCCTACAAGGATCGTCTGCTCCTCTTCAGCCGCTACCTGCAGCAACTTATTATGGAATCCTTGGGCAAGGAATTTGACCGGGACGGCAATCAGGTCAATCAGGGACTCACCGTCTACGGTAACAAAGGCTCCACCGACCAGCACGCCTATGTCCAGCAGCTGCGGGAGGGAATTGACAACTTCTTCGTGACCTTTATTCAGGTACAGAAGGACCGCTCCGGCAGGTCTCTCATCGTCGATCCCGATGCGACCAGCGGTGACTATCTACTCGGTTTTCTCCATGGCACGCGAGCAGCTCTTCATGAAAAAGGGCGAGAATCCATTACCATTTCCGTGGAGCAGATCGATCCCGCCACGGTGGGAGCACTGGTCGCCCTTTACGAGCGCGCCGTCGGTCTGTACGCTTCCCTGGTGAAGGTGAATGCCTATCACCAACCCGGTGTCGAAGCAGGCAAGAAGGCTGCCGGGAGCATCCTCGATCTGCAACGGGAGATCCTGGCTCACCTCCGGACCAAACGGAAGCGGACCCTCACCGCTGCCGAGATTGCGGTGGCGTTGGATAAAGAAGATCAGCTCGAAAACATCTTCCACCTTCTGGAGCATCTGCAGGCCAACCCGGACCATGGGGTGGTCATGATGGAAGGTGAAACTCTTTTCACCCGCAGCTACCAGATAATCCGGTAAAAACAGTTCTCTCCCAACGACACAAGCCCCCTGCCGATTTAGACGGCAGGGGGCTTGTATGTTTTTACGTTACCAAGTGGGGAATTTCTTGGCCTGACACTAATCCAGGGAGAGTGAAAGCTCTTCTTGGGGTGCTTTCCCCTCAAGAATCCGGACAATATTCAGGTAGAGCTCATCCCCATCCTCGCCCCTGACGGTCCTGCCGTCCACGACAGCCATGGGGCCTTTCTTGCAGGGTCCGCACTTCTTAATACAATCCTTTACTTTGACGTTCAGGTCCGGATATGCCTCCTCCAACCTGTCGACCACCTTGCTCTTTCCCTTGTTATGTTTGCAAAAACGAACTTTCATGCAGTTTCCTTTACCCTGTTAGGCTGCGGTGGGCGGCGGGACAAAGACCCTCCGTCCCAGGTCATTATCCAGCATCAGCAGGCCGTAGCCGTTATCGCCGATGAGCTTGAGTTTGCCGATAATATCCCGGTCGTTTTCTTCTTCCTCCACCTGTTCGGTTATGAACCACTGAAGAAAAATCTGGGTAGCGTGGTCTGATTCCTTCACCGCATGATCCATGAGATGGTTCATGGCCTTGGTGATGTGCTGCTCATGGATTAGGGTCTTGTCGAACATCTCCAGGAGAGAATGGTACTCGTTGGGGATATCGGCGGCGACGAACTTGACGAGGACCCCCTGGCTGTTCAGGTAGTTGTAAAATTTCATGAAGTGAGCCATCTCCTCCTGATACTGCACCATGAACCAGGTCGCAGCGCCCTTGAACCCCATGACCCCAGCCGCCGAGGACATGGAAAGGTAAAGCTGGGCGGAAAAGTGTTCGGTGTTGAGGTGACTGTTGATGGACTGGGCCATTGAATCGCTGAGCATGGGGTTTCCTCCTGAATTGTTGGTGCTCCGTATGAAAATCGAACCTTAACTATATCATATTGGCTCACCCATAAAAGCAAAAACTTTCACCCCCCCCCCTACCCTTGCAACTCCTGGATGTAGCGGGCCGCGTCCTTGAGTTCTTCCAGCGCAGGGGAGCGGAGCAGATAACCGTAATCGCCGATGGCGGCGCTGAAGACGGAGCTGATCTGTTCATGATGGATGATGAGCCGACCGAGATGGTGAAGAATCTCGTCATGACTCCGGCGGTAACTCTTTCCCCGTTTCCGCCCGGCGTAGGCGCAGTGGTACGGACGGGAGTACTCCACTGCGGAACTCCCCCCCACAAGCATGGTCGCCCACTGACGATAGAGATCGATGTCGTTGGCATAATTGAACATATCAAGAGTCAACCCCCCGGGAGGCCGTATGTTCACCTCCAGACCGACGATACGACCGTCAGGAATGGTTCGGAAAAATTCCAGGTGAAAGAACGTCTCGCGAAGCCCAAATGCCTGCACCGTGGCCCGACCAGCCTCCTCCAGGTCGGGGGGGAGCAGTCGCTGGGAGTAATAGAAAAGGTCCTGATTTTCGGTGACGGTCTCCATGATCCCCTGGCTGAAGACATGTGAGGCACAGAAGACGATCTTTCCGTCCCGGTCCACGAGACCGTCGAAGGAGTTGAGAACGCCATCTACGAACCCCTCCATGATGTAGGGGATGTCGGGCTTGTTGGTGATAAACTCCTCCAGTTGCCGCTGAGAGTTCAATTTGAAGGTTGCCGCCGCCCCCACACCCCGGTTGGGTTTGGCGACGACAGGATAACCGGTCACGGCGACCAGAGCCAGGGCTTCGTCCAGATCAGTCACGACCCTCCCGGCTGCCACCGCAACTCCCGCCTCGCGGAATCTCTCCTTCATCCGGGATTTGAGTGTGAACTCGGCTACCTCTTCCGGGGTGTGTCCGATGATGTTGAAATCCCGACGCAACCGGGCCTCGGTTTCCAGCCAGAATTCATTATGGGAGACAACCCGGTCGATTTTACCGTGGCGATGGGTGAACCAGCCGCAGGCACGGAGCAGGTCGTCATAACACTGCATGTCGGACCGGTAGTATTCCGTAACCGCCTGGCGGAGTTCCGGTGAGAGCTCTTCGTAGGGGGCATCGCCGATACCCAGGACAGTGGCCCCCTCTTCTACCAGCCGACTGCAAAAGTTACTGAAATTCGGCGGAAAATGGGGAGATATGAAAACAATATTCATGATTGCAGTATCCTTGTTACGTGATCATGTTCAGGAAAGAAGGAATCTGAGGGGAATATCCACCCGGCGACGCCAGGACTGTTCGGAGTGCTCCTCGCCGGGAAATTTAAGGGTTACCCACTCTTGCTCCCGGGTATGACCGGTGGCGGTGAGCAGGTTATCCATCCTCAACTGGTACGGCTCGTAGGGAGCGTCGTCGGTCTCTGTGCCGTAGTCAAAGTAAAGTTTATGATTTCCCGGAGGAGGAAGATGCCTGCCACAATAATCCACCATCATTCCTCCGCAGGCCGGCCAGTGCGTCGAGAGAGACGCAATCCCTCCATAAAGTTCCGGATAGAGGCAGAGGGCATAAACGGAGATCAAACCTCCCATGCTGGAACCGATCATGAAAGTGCTGCCCGGTCCGGGGTTTGACGAAAAAGTGGCATCAATGAACGGCTTGAGTTCCTCGGCGATGAAGCGAAGATAGTTATCTGAGGCGGGTATCCCATGCTCCCGTGCATAGGCGACCTGTTCATCCGGACGGAGGCAGTGGTGAAAAACCTGCTCCGGATCATATTCGTTGTAGCGCCGGGGGGTATTCCAGATTCCCACCACCATGGCCGGCGCCACCCCTTGAGTGGCAAGGCGGGCCATGGCATCATCAACTCCCCAGTCAACCCCCGCGAAGGAGGTTTCCGGGGTAAAAAGGTTCTGACCGTCGTGGGCATAGATCACCGGATACCGGCGGCTACTCACCTCCCCGTAACCCGGCGGCAGCCAGACATAAACAGTCCGTGACTCCACCAGAACCGAGGGAAATGAGGTCCGGGCGAGCAACCTGCCACTGCGGCAGGGGACGGTGTGAAACAATCGGGTAAGTGCAGTTTCTTGATTCATGCGGTTCATATACCGTTTTTCCGGCGAAAAGACAAGGCGATATCTCTGATGGCGTGGAGACCGTCCCTTGAAACCGGCACGCGATTGTAACTTTTACCCGTGCAACGACGTCTCAATAGCTGTATGCTAAAGACAGCAGTATGGGATAAGGATCTACTATGCCACAGGATAAAACAAACTCTGGATTTGAAAAAAAGTTGGCGCTTGCCATCGTCCGGATTAGTATCGCGCTGCTGGCGATCCATGCCGTGCCGCTTTACGCTGAAGATAAGGAAAAAGAGCAGGACAAGAAACAGGATTCAACAAAAACTTCACATCGGCCCGATGTAAAACCGGAATCCAAACCGGCGTCAGCTCCGGCGCCCAAACCGTCAAAACCAACCAACCAGGAAGGTAGTGGCATCCCAACGTCTCAGGGGCGTCCAGGCACTCCACAGGGACACCAAGCTCAACCTGATCATCCGGGAGCGCCGGTACTGCCAGCCCAGACAGGCCAGCCGGTTCGTCCCGGCGGTCCAACTCACTCCGGACACCAGGAGCAGCAACTCCATCAACCAGGAGTGCCGGGGCCACCACCGACCACAGTTCATGTAGATAGACAGTTTCCGGAACGTCAGGTAGTCCACACTCGCAATGGTGGGGAAATCCACCGGGCGCCTTCGGGAGAAATCAGCGAAGTACGGACCCAAAGCGGAGCGATCATCCGTCACGATCCCCGTGGTGTGCGTCGGGTCGAAGTCGTGCGTCCAGGTGGAAAGATCATTGTCGTTAACGCGTCCGGTCGTACCGGGTACATCCAAAGGCCGCTGGTTTCACACGGACGGAGCTACATTCAGCGTACCTCCGTATACAACGGTGTCGCCCATGCCACCATCTACCGCCCGTGGAGCTACCGTGGGAGGGAATATCAGATCTACCAGCCACACCACTACTATCACCCCAGTTTCTATACCTGGGTATACCGGCCATGGGCGGTTCCCATCGCCTACAACTGGGGCTGGCATTCCGCGCCGTGGTACGACTACTATGGCGGATACTTCACCCCCTACAGGACTTATCTCAGCCCTTCTTTCTGGCTCGCCGATTTTGCCATCGCCGCAACGCTCCAGTCGGCTTACCTGGCTCAAAACAGCGCCACAGGCGTGCCACCGGAAATCTACCGTCAAACCACCGTGATGTCCCCGGCGGCCAAGGATGCCATTGTGCAGGAAGTGACGCGCCAGATGGACCAGGCCAGAAGTGATCAGGCGGATATTGTCGGCACGGAGGTGCCGGCAGCAGCTCCTGCGATCTTTTCGGCCAATGGACCGAAGGCGTTCCTCGTATCCAGCTACCTGATTGCCTACGCAGGTAATCAGGAGTGTCCTCTCACTGAAGGCGACGTACTGCAGTTGACGAGTACGCCGTCCCCGGATTCACCATGGTCCCAGGTGAAGGTGCTTGCCAGCCGTCAGTCAAGCTGCCCCATCGGGAGCACCCTTTACGTGAAGACGGTGGAGCTGCAGGAGATGCATAACAGTATGCAGGCCACCATCGATCAGGGGCTTGCCAAGCTTCAGTCGGATCAGGGAAAGCGGGGGATCCCGTCACTCCCCCCCCAGGCGATGGGTATCGTGGAAGCACCTTACACAAACGATATTGTGCCGGATTCAAATATTCAGAGTGAACTCTCCCAGGCAATCGGGGAAGCCAGCAACTCCGAACAAGCAATCTTCAGAGATACTGACCCGAATCCAGCTCTGCATGGCTCAGGCGCCACGGTGTCGCTGGGCATGACCATCGTAGAGGTGGAAAAGTCGCTGGGTAACCCCGTGAACACCATTGATCTCGGAAGGAAAAAAATCCATTTATACAACAACCTGAAAGTCACCTTCATGGACGGTAGGGTCAGCGATGTTCAATAGACTGCCTCTTGCCGTCTAAATTTTAAAACGTCGCGCCGTCACTCCCAGTTGTTCCGCCAGACGGGCCAGTTCACCGGAACTCATCATCACCTGGGCACTGCTGGTGGCGATCTCTCCGGCGTCTTGGTTCGCCTGGGTGATCTCGTGGGCGATGGATTCGGAGACCCGGGAAGTCTGGGTGACATTATCGTTAACCTCGTGAATCCCGTAGGCTGCCTGGGCGATGTTGGTGGCTATATCCTTGGTTACCACCGACTGCTCCTCTATGGCCACCGCAGTGGCGGTGATCATCTCGCTCACCTCCCTGATAACCCCGGAGATTTTCTCGATATCCGCCACCGTCTCCCTGGTGGACAACTGGATATTCTCGATTTTTTCGCGGATCCCTTCGGTGGCGATGGCGGTCTGCTGGGCCAACTCCTTGATTTCACCGGCAACCACGGTGAAGCCCTTCCCCGCAGCGCCGGCCCGTGCCGCCTCGATGGTGGCGTTCAGGGCCAGAAGGTTGGTTTGGGCCGAGATGGCGGTGATGGTCTCGGTGACCTTGCCAATCTCCCGGGCCGCCCTTCCCAACTCCACTACCTGACGGGTAATTTCGGTTGCTTGAGTTACCGCGTGTCCGGTGATGATCCGCGCCTTTTCCGAACTCCTGGCCACCTCGCTGATGGTAGAGGTCATCTCCTCGGTGGCGGTCGCCACGCTACTGACATTGGCTGTGGCATGATCCATGGCCCCAGCCACGGACGCCAGACTGGCGCTCATCTCTTCCACCGCCGTGGCCACGGAATGAGCTCGAGACGAGGAGTGTTCGGCGCTGGAAGTCATCTGCCGGGAGATGGTGGAGAGTTCGGTCGCCGACGCCGACAAGGTTTGAACTCCGGTGGCCACGTCGCCGAACATTTTCTGAAGATTCTCCGTCATATGTTGCATGGCGTTCATCAGTTCACCGATTTCATCCCGAGACGTCGCCTCAATCTTAACCGTCAGATCGCAGCCGGCGATGGTATTGGCGACCAGAATTACGTCGGCGATGGGGCGAACGATACTCCGTGTAAGCGCGAAGGCGATGAACGCACCGAGCAGACAGGCGAATGCCGTAAACAGCGCCATGGTGACCAAAGCCTCTTGTTTGGCCTTGCGGGCCTTATCCATAAAACCAAGAGCCTTTGTTTTGACTATTTTCGATACGGCAGCCATCTCTTCCGACACAGCTGCCACAACCGGGGCTCCCTTGGTTTTTGTTATTTCTCCCGCCCTGTCATTCTGGCCGGCTCTTTTCAGGTCAATGACCTCCTGACGAATCGGTTTCCAACCCTTCAAGTGAATAATTATGTCATCCACCAGATTCTTGTCACCAAGAAAACGTTCCCTGACTATGTCCAGCGAGGTTAAGGCTTCTTTTTCATATTGATCCACCAGGGCGACGGCCTTATCAACGTCTGCCGGACTCCTGGCCAGCGCCACGTCTTTCATGCTGCGATGCATTCTGATTAGATTGGCCTCAGCATTACCCAGTTCGCTTCGCACCGTATAGGGATGCTCAAAAAAATTATCCGCTATGCCTGAAAGCAGAACCATCTTGTTGTACGCAAATATTCCCATGACGAGTATCATGACGAGGATAGTGGTAAAACCAAGAGCTAACCGCATACCGATTTTCACGCTATTCAGCATAAAATCCCCACTTTTAGTACTTCATACAGGCAAGAGCCATCCGACCGGAGTTCCTCCTTGCTTATATCCCAAATTACCTGTTGTTACCAGCATTACTACCTGTCGCCGTTTCAGGCGCGAGGATATTCCTCGGTAATGGGGTTGATTATTCTATCGCCCCAGCAGCCTCGCGATGGTTTCCATCATGGTACGGAGATTAACCGGTTTGGCGAGACAGTCATCCATGCCCGCCGCAAGGCATCGCGCCACGTCCTCGTCGTAGGCATGGGCGGTTATCGCCAGAATCGGGGTTCGACCACCGCGCAGGAGTTCCCGCTCCCGGATGATCATGGTTGCTTCGATTCCGTCCATGACCGGCATCTGGAGATCCATGATTATCAGGTCGAATTTTCCCTGTTCCCACATCTCCAGAGCTTGGGCGCCATTTTCCGCGCATTCCCCCTCCAGCCCCCCTGCAGTGTCGTTGCAACGGAAACGAGCTCGTCCGTTTCCCCTGATCGCAAGGGTAACAATTCGTCAAAGTGCCGCAATAACGGATTCCCGCTACAAAGCTCGCGGGTAAGCCGGCTAGCCCGGATAATGGTCCCC
>CAIUUR010000331.1 GCA_903902345.1 uncultured Geobacteraceae bacterium
GGGACCGTTTTGCTTCACCTTGATAACGACCGTGTCGGCGTCGCAGTCAGTGAGAACTTCCATCACCTCCTGGGTATTGCCCGATTCCTCGCCTTTCATCCAGTACTTGTTCCGGGTCCGGCTGAAGAACCAGGTCTTGCCGCTCTCCAGGGTGAGGTTCAGGGTCTTCTCGTCCATGAAGGCCACCATCAGGATCTCTCCCGATGCGTAATCCTGGATGACGGCGGGAATCAGTCCTCCCATTTTGTTGAAATCGATGGATATCATTTTTGTTGAGACTCCTTGGCGCCTGAAATGAAAAGAGTCATCTTAATACACGTTTCCCGGCAATGGTGTCAACATTTTCCGTTTTTCGCCGGGGCAATGACGTGCCGTCACCGGATTGCGATGCCGTCGATTATTGCCGTACCCGACGCCAGGGTGATCCCCCCCAGGACGACAGAGCTTCCGGTGATCGAACTGTAGCTCTGGTTGTACCCTCCCTTGAGGGTGATGGACATTGCGCGATTCAATAACAGGTTTTCGGGGTAGGTGATCGACCATCCGTTGATGATGTCACCATTGATTGCGGCATCGCAGGCTGATTGCAGGGACGAGTAGGTGGTGACCGCTGACAACCGCTCCAGCCGTACCGAGTGGGCGACATCAACGTCAAAGGTAGCTGTTACGGCGGCGGATCCGGCAACGGAGATGCTGCAATCACCGATTCCTGAACAGGAACCTCCCGACCAGCCGGTGAAGAGCGAGTATTCGGCGGTTAAAACCTGCAGCAGATTGATACCCACAACGGGAAAAAGGGTGCAGTTCGTATTGCAGGAAGCGCCGGTGGTGGCATCGGTGACAGTTCCACCACCGTTGCCAGTGATAGTCACCGCAAGATTAGATGGATCGATGACGAAGTCGACCGAAACGGTATGGTTTGCCGCCACGGGGGAGAAGGTCACGCTGAAACTTTTCGGGTCAGGGAATACTTGACGTACTCCGTCCACCAGAACCGTGAGGAGGTGATATCCCACGGAGGGGGTCATCGTTACGGTGAGTGACGCGCCATAGTTCACCGTGGCGGTGGGGGTGATACTCCCCTTGGCTCCTGCCGTGGTGGTGATGGTGTAGCTGTTTGCACTCTCCAGCGCGATTATCCCACCGCCGGTCCCGGCGTAAAGTATGGTGGGCGTTGTCCGATCAAGAGCCAGGGTGTACACTCCGGGGCTTTCCAGGGAGGGGGTTGTACTGCTCCAACTGAGGCCGCCGTCAATGCTACTGTATATCCCGAAACCGCTGACGAGGGCATGGAGTGTGGTTGGAGTTATTGGATCAATTGCCATGCTCAGGACAGGATTACTATACTTTGCCGTGACTAGACGGCCCAACCCGGCGCTGGCATTACTCCAGGTCCCCCCCGAATCGGCGCTCTTGAATATACCGTCGTTTGTTGCCGCATAGATGGTGGTTGTGGTGATCGGATCTATCGCCAGCACCGATACCGAGGCGGTGGTTGGTAGTAAACCGGCGGATATTTTGCTCCATGACCCTCCCGAGTTGACGCTCTTGTAGAGTCCGCTCCCCAGTGTCCCTGCGTAAATAGTCGATGCTACGTTCGGATCCACTGCCAGCGCCGCAACATAGGTGGAGGCCAGACCGGAATTGACCGCGAACCAACTCCCCCCCCCGTCGATGCTCTTGAATACGCCACCAAGCAAGGTCCCGGCATAGAGAGTGGTCGGGGTTTTGGGAACGGCGACCAGGGCCTTGACCAGAGCGTTGCCGAACCCGCTATTCATCGGCGTCCAATTACCGCCAGCGTCGTTGCTCTTGAACAGTTCGCTGCCCGAACTGAACGCATAGATGGTGTTCGGGATCAGCGGATCAATGGTCACTCCGGAGATGCTGAGGTTGCTTAAGCCGACATTGACCGCATTCCAGTTTCCCCCCCTGTCGACGCTATGGTACACACCATACCCCGTGGTTCCGACATAAAGAGATGCCGGAGTGGCAGGATCGATGGTTATGGATGAGACCGGAATACTGCTTAACCCGTTAGTGGCGGCAGTCCAGGCCGCGCCCGCACTGCCGCTCTTGAATACACCGTCAGCACTGCTTCCCGCATAGATGGTGGCGGATGAAACGGGATCGACCAGCAGGGCTTTCACGGAGACGCCGACCAGTCCCCTGTTCACCGGACTCCATGACCCACCGGCGTCGGTGCTCTTGAAGATGCCTCCGGTGGACCCTGCGTAAATGATGGACGGATTGGTGGCATCCACAGCCAGTGCCTGAACCGTTGTGCCGGTCAGGCCATTGTTGACGCCGTTCCATGTTAACCCGCCATCGGTGCTTTTGAACACACCACCGCTGGTTGCCGCGTAGAGTGTGGCGGGGGTGACCGGATCCATGGCCAGCACTGTTACCGAACTATTGTTCAATCCGGTGTTGACGGCGTTCCAGGTGGCGCCTGAATCCGTGCTCTTGAAGACACCGCTGCCGGTCGCCGCATAGATGGTGCTCGGCGTGATCGGATCAATGGCCACAGATGGGACGATATTGTTGCTGCCGGCAAGAAGAGTTGAACTCCAACCGGAACCCGAGTTGGTGCTCTTGAGGATTCCGCCGCCATTGGTTCCCGCATACATGGTGCTCGGCGTTACTGGATCGACCACCAGGGAAACTATATTGGTGTTGGTAATCTTGATCGAAAAAACCGACATGGTCCAGGTCGCCCCTCCATCGGAACTTCTGAACAGTCCGCCGTCGGCGCCCACGTAGACATTCGCCGGACTTTTGGGATCAACGGCCACGGCGTGAATGCTCAGGTTTGAATTAGTCAGAGCAGTACTGTTCGCCGATTGCCACGTCGACCCTCCATCGATACTTTTGAAGAGTCCACCGCTGAATGTTCCTGCATAGAGAGCCGATGAGGTTGGGTCCGTTGCCAGGGAGGTTATTTGGCCACCGGAAGGTCCATGAGAAGTCCATTGAAGGGACGCTCCCCAGACGGGCGCCGTTATGAAGAGCAGGGTACAGATGATGGAAATGAGTAAGAACGGTTGGTGGACCATCTTATCGTTCATTCCACTCCTTTTTAGATACATCGGTAATTCTCCCTTATGGTATATTTCGTATACGGAATGTTTTGCCAAGTTAACATAGTTTATCCGGTCCGCAAAAGAGAAACGATTAAACTTTATCTTATAAAGCGGCGACGCATACATGAAGAAAAAGGGGTCACGACGCTCTCCGGGCTCGACCTGGCGGCCTTGCTCCGTATCCTCGATAAAAATTGGTATGATGTTTCCTCCAGGGGGAAGCTTGATAATGAAGCTCGCACCTGGACACGCGAAATGCAGCATACCCGGCATCATGCTTTGTGGGCCGCAGCCCGCCTGGAACATACTTCATACAACAACGAGTTGGTACGATTCCTTCGTCAAAGCCTCACCGCCAGTCATACCGCCCGCAAGTCGATCCTTCAGGGTCAACTGCAAAGCGCCACCAACGAGAAGATTTGTCTGATGCGAAAATCACAGTGCGAAAGTGCCGAAGCCGATTTCGTCAGACGTATGGCGGATCTGGACAAGGCTGAGTTGCAGGCAGATCTGACCGCCCGACCGGTGGCATTTGGGGTAATGGTGGTGGAGTAGCGAGGGTTATTACTTGTTATCACATCATTGATCCTGATTGGTACTAATCACCGGCTATTTTCGTTCCTCCCCCTTCAAGGGGGAGGTCAGGAGGGGGATGGGGGCTCAGGCTCTGCTTTTTCCCCATCCCCACCCCAGCCCTCCCCTTGAAGGGGA
>CAIUUR010000332.1 GCA_903902345.1 uncultured Geobacteraceae bacterium
CAGGGAGCGGTGGCTTTCTTCAGGATCGGTGACAACAGGGGAGGGACCCCCGCCAAAAGGGTAGCCCGGAGTGCCGGGACGGTCCCCAAGGCGCCGGTTCGCAAGAGTATCGGCTACGTCAAGCCCATGGATCTGCCCAAGGAGGTGGGGGGCCATGAGTTGACAATGGGGGGCCATGACGATCCGGATGGCACGTTCGAAATGTTTTAGGATGAATGTAATGCCGGCAGGTGATCGACGACTGTCGAGTAAAAACTTTCGGTGAGCCATGAACGCACTACTATCGAAAATGGAACAATGGGTATCTCCGCGCCGTATTGTCTGGTTCGGCACTACCCTGACACTTCTCGTCTTTTCCCTGGGATATTACCTTTCGTGGCAGAATTACGAAAAGCAGTTTACCTTTGACGCCTCGAAGAGGAGCGAGGATGTCATGGAAGTGCTGCTGGACCGGTTGCAGGATGTCACCGGAATCGCACGGTTTGTCCAGGGAGCGGGGCGTATGGGGGAGGTGGACCAAAAAACCTTCAGGGAATTCGTTCTGCCGCTCCTGAGCCATCCGGGGATTCGGATTCTGGCCTGGGCTCCCGCTGTTACCTCCTCTCAACGAGGGGGGAGGGAGCGCGCCCCCAATGGCTCCCTGGCGCCGGCGGCGGCCCGTCAGCTTTATTACCCTCTTTCTTTTGTGGAAACGCTATCAGGGGAGGAACCGCTGCGCGGCTACGACCTGGGAGCGGACTTCGATCTGGGAGCGGTGCTCAAGGGGGGGGCGGGATCAGGGTGGCGACCCGCGTCGGGTTTATGCGACAGTTATGGCAGGGAACCGGTTTTGTCATCACTGCTCCGGTCTTCGCCCCGGACCAGCGGCTCCGGGGCTTTGTCCTGGGGTTCTGCTCGCTGGATGATGTCTTCAAGGCCGGACTCAGCTCCACCGCCTCCATGGAGTTGCACACCACCCTCATCGACCGTGGGGGAGCCCCAGGTGGCGTAGCCCTGTTCCGTTACCAGGTCCCCAAGGGGATCGCGGAGCAGTTCGCCGGGGCGGATGACCTCATCTTTCCCCAGCAGCTTCATACCCGGAATTTTTTCTTTGCCGATAAAGGGTGGCAGATTACCTGCCGGGGGAGTCGCGGCTATCACGCCGCCACGGTCTCCCTGGCATTCTTGCCGATACTTCCGCTGGGACTCCTCGTCACCCGTCTGAGTTGCCTCTATCTGCGCCAACAGCGCCGCATCCGGGAAGATATCGAGCAGCAGGTTGTCATCAGAACGGCGCAACTCGTCCGCGCCAAGACGGAGTGGGAACGGACCTTTGACTCCGTGCCGGACCTCATCATGCTCCTTGACCTGGAGTTTCGGGTCATCCGGGTCAATCGGGCGCAGGCGGAGCGGGCGGGGATACCCCCGGCGGAGTTCATCGGTAAAAAGTGTTGTGTCGCCCTGCATGGTCCGGATCATTCCACCACCTACTGTCCGAACCATCTTCATATGCGCAACGGGGGAGAGTACAGCTTCGAGACCCGTCTGGCGCAACTGGAGGGTGATTTTCTCATCAGCGTATCCCCGCTGGTCAACGATGCCGGGGAACTGACCGGGTCGGTCCATGTGGCTCGCGATATCACCGCCCTGAAGCAGGCGGAGCGGGCGTTGGCTGTTTCCAATAATCATACTCGTACCATACTGGATAACCTTCCCATGCTGGCCTGGCTCAAGGATGACGAGGGACACTTTCTCATGGTTAACCAGCAGTATGCCGAGGCCGTGGGGTATCCCCGCGATGAACTCCTGGGGATGACCGCCTTTGACGTCTGGCCCCAACATCTGGCCGGCCTCTATGACTCTGAAGACCGGGAGGTGCTGCGGGCGGGATTAGGGAGTCAGAGGGAAGAGTGGCGGGAAAATCGGCAGGGTGAGGGGGGAAGCTGGTTCGAGACCTACCGGTCGCCCATCACCGATGATCAGGGGAGGGTGATCGGGACCGTCGGCGTTGCCCGGGACGTTGCCGTGCGGAAACAAAACGAAGAGCTCATCATGAAGCAGCAGCACGAACTTCAGGAGATCAACAGCCGACTGGAGGAGCGGGTGGCGGAGGAGATCGCCCTGGGGAGGGCCAAGGATCTGGTGGCCGTCAACAGGGAAAAGCTGGCCTCCATCGGTCAACTGGCCGCGGGCGTGGCCCACGAGATCAACACTCCGCTGGGGTATGTTACCAGTAACCTCGGTCTCTTCGAAAGACATTTCAGCAGGGTCTGCAGTTATCTCAACGAGCAGGAAAAGCTCCTGCTCCGCGCACTCACGGAAGAGCAACGCCGGGATCTCTCCGCCATCGCCAAACGTCTGGACATAACCTATCTTCTGCAGGACATCCCGGAACTCATCGCCGAATCCAGGGATGGCGCGGAGCGAGTGACCCGTATCGTTGCCGACCTGAAGAGTTTTTCCCGTGTGGATTTACACGAGTACGAGGAGACCGATCCCCTCATCTGCCTGGAGAGCGCACTCAGTGTGTTGACCCATGAGCTGAAGGACGTGGCGACGGTGGAGAGAGGGTATGAAAAGCTCCCGCCGATTCCCTGTCATCCCGGCGAGTTGAATCAGGTATTCCTGAATCTGCTGCGCAATGCCGGTCAGGAGCTGACTTCGCCGGGGGTGATCATCCTGAAGAGCTGGTTTGATGACGAACATGTGTACGTGGCGGTAACGGACAACGGTGGCGGCATTCCCCCGGAGCTTCTTGAAAAGATCTTCGATCCTTTTTTCACCACCCGGGAGGTGGGTTCCGGCACGGGGCTGGGGTTGAGTGTCTGCCACGACATCATTGCCAGGCATTGCGGAGAGCTTTCCGTGGAGAGCAGTGTGGGGGTGGGGAGCACCTTCACGGTGAAGCTCCCCCGTAGGGAGCGTCATTGTGACGGGAGTGGGGGCGTGGGTTAGTAACCCGACTTGAGCCGCGGGGCGCTTTCCAGGATGAAGGTGACCGGACCGTCGTTGACGAGGCTTACCTTCATGGTCGCCCGGAAGATGCCGGTGGCCACCGGGATTCCCAGCTCTCTCACTGTCTGTACGAAGTGCTGGTAGAGCCGGTCGGCCTCCTGGGGAGGGGCGGCGCCGTCGAAGGAAGGACGGCGCCCTTTGGCGCAGTTCCCCGCCAGGGTGAATTGGGATACCGCCAGGAGTTCCCCGTTGATCTCCGCCAGCGACCGGTTCATCTTCCCCGCCTCATCCTCGAAGAGACGTAATTCCACGATCTTCTTCGCCAGCCGTTCCGCGTCCAGCCCGTCATCCCCTTTTTCAACCCCCAGCAGCAGGAGGATTCCCGGGCCGATGGCCCCCACGATCTCTCCCGCCACCTCCACGTGGGCGGAGGTCACCCGCTGGATGACTCCCTTCATATTCCGCCCCAGAGGAAGGCCACGGCGGCTTCGGTGAGCCCCCACCCCAGTGACAGGAGGGTCACCCCGGCGCAAACTGCGGCCAGGAGCTGGTGCCCCGCACTCTCCGGCTGCCGATCACGGTAGCGGAGGACGAAGGCGGCGGCCGCTCCGCCGGCGATCCCTCCGGCGTGACCCCAGTTGTTGATGCCGGGGAAGATGAACCCGAACAGGGCGAGGCTGATGATCCATCCCATGACCTCCCGGGAGACCGCTTCACCCCACCGTCCCCCCCGGCTCTTCCCGTAGTAGAGAAGCGCCCCGATGAGGCCGCAGACCGGTGCTGAGGCGCCGATGGTCATGGGGATTCCGGCCAGAACCGAGAGGACGAAGCCGGCCAGTCCTCCGAAACAGTAGATGGTGATGGTCCGCGAGGTCCCGTATTCACGGGCCGCCATGGGAAAAATCTGGTAGACGGCCATCATGTTGAACAGGAGATGCATGACACCGCCATGGAGATAGCCGGCGTTGATGAGCGACCAGAGCCGTCCGAGCTGGAGCACGGGGAGAGTTCCCGTGGCGCCCAGGGCCATCAGGCTGTTCTGGTCGGGGGTCAGCGAAGTGAAGAGCCCCCGGGCGTCTCCCGGCATCCCCGGGTTGAGCAGGAGCGAGAGCAGGTACATCCCGACGTTGATGCTGATGATGATCTTCATGGCCAACAGGGGGTTGTCGCCGTTGAAAATGTCCAAGCTGCGCCGCCACCAGGCGCCCGGGTGGTTTGTCCCGCACCAGGGGCAGGTCGTCTCGTCCCGGCTGATGAGCCGGCGGCAGGCAGGGCAGAGGATGGTCTGGCGGATGGTAGCCATGGTTTGTGTCCCGATTTCGAAGGAGATGACGTTGTTGAACGTTGCGACAGTGAGCCATGGTAATGGAGATTCCCACGCTGCGCAAGGGAAAGGTTTACGGTAGGGGGCCACCGTCGTTGACTTGCCCCCTTCAATCTGCTACAAAAACGGCGCTGGACATTTCCTGCCCAACGGAGTTCTATGGAGTCGTTTTTTCTCAAACTTTCGATAATGCTGGCGCCGGGACTCATGGCCATCACCTGCCATGAGGTCTCCCACGGCTACATGGCCAACCGTTTGGGGGACGGCACCGCCCGTTCCCTGGGTCGGTTGACCCTCAATCCCCTCAAACACCTGGACATCCTCGGTACCCTCATGGTGTTCGTGGTGGGTATCGGCTGGGCCAAGCCGGTGCCGGTGAATTTCAGCAATCTGCGCAATCCCCCGCGGGATATGGTCTGGGTGGCGGCGGCGGGACCGATAACCAACTTTACCCTGGCCTGCCTGTCGGCGCTGGCTCTCCGGGGTGGGGTCATCCTTGCCGAAGTCATGAACAATTCACCTCTGGTGGCGTCGGTACTCGTTCCGATCCTTCTCATGCTGGCCTTTTCGGTTTATATCAATCTTCTCCTGGCTATTTTCAACCTCATCCCGGTGCCGCCGCTGGACGGCGGCCGGGTTATGGTCGGACTCCTTCCGCCGCGGCCGGCGCAGTTTCTGGCAAGGGTAGAGCCCTACGGCATGATCCTCATCGTGGTGTTGGTCTTTTTTACCAATGTTTTCTCCACGATTCTCCGGCCGGCTCTCTCCGTGGGGATTGATATCCTGGCCGGTCCGAAAACCGGGTGGGTTTTCGAGCAACTGATGACGAAGGTAATGGCCCGGTGACTGGGGGGAAAGGTAACCGGCTCCGGAGGTTCCCATGACGACTCGACTCACCGAAGAGCCCACCGGACTTCTCTTTGACGACCGTTCCCTCTACAGCGTCAAGCTGGAGAGTTTCGAGGGGCCGCTGGACCTCCTGTTGCACCTCATCCGGAAGAATGAGCTGAACATCTACGATATCCCCATTGCCGACATCACCCGCCAGTATCTGGAGTATATCCAGCTCATGGAGGAGCTGAACCTGGAGGTGGCGGGGGAGTTTCTCGTCATGGCCTCCACCCTCCTCCAGATCAAGTCCCGGCTCCTCCTTCCCACGGCGTCGGACGAGGAGGGGAACGAGGAGGAGGAAGACCCGCGCGCCGAACTGGTCCGGCGGCTTCTGGAGTACCAACGGTACAAGGCGGCGTCGCTCCTCCTGCGGGAACGGGATCTCCTGGGGAGGGAGACCTTTGCCCGGAAGTTCGATCCTCCCGACCTGATCGACCTGGCCCCCGACGAGGGTCCGCTGGAGCTGGAGCTTTTTCAGCTCATTGATGCGTTTCGGAAGCTCCTGGCAAAGATGCCGGAGGCGGCGATCCATCAGGTGGCGGCCGACACCATGAGCATCGCCGACCGGATCACCCAGGTCCTGGCCTTCATCGTTGATCGGGGTACGGCGCTCTTCGACGAACTGTTTGACGAAGGGTGCAACCGGGAACTCCTGGTGGTGACTTTCCTGGCGATTCTGGAACTCTGCAAGCTCCGGATGATCAACATTGTTCAGGATGAGCGGTATGGTTCCATCCTGCTCACTCCCGCAGTGATAGCGGAACCTGACGACCCGGAAGGAGTTGAACTCAATGGTTGACCTGAAGCAGATCGTGGAAAGTCTGATCTTCGTCTCCGATGCCCCCCTATTCCTGGATCGGATCTGCGTTCTTCTGGAGGAGTACGAGCGGGGGGAGATCCGCGAGGCGCTCATGGCGCTCACCGCCGACTATCGACTGCGGGGGGGAGCAATAATCCTGGCGGAGGTGGGGGGAGGGTATCAGTTCCGGACCCTGCCGGAATACGCCGAGTATCTCAAGCGTCTCACCAAGAGCAGGCCCCCCAAGTTCAGTCAATCGGCTCTGGAGACCCTGGCCATCGTGGCCTACCGGCAGCCCATAACCCGCGCCGAGGTGGAATATCTCCGGGGGGTGGACTGCGGCGGGGTGCTCAAGAGCTGCCTGGAAAAACGGCTGGTCCGGATTCTGGGGAAAAAGGATGTTCCGGGGAGGCCGCTCATCTACGGCACGACCAAGGAGTTTCTGGAGCTGTTCAGCCTCCGCGACCTGGCGAGCCTTCCCACCCTGAAGGAGGTTCAGGCGTTGGGAGAACGCCCTCCGGATGAGGAGCAGCAGGAGCTGCCGCTGGGGATGGAGGAAGAAGTGGAAAATGGTGAAGAGTGAAGGGCGGCGCCCTGAGCGAAGGGTGAACGGATAACGGTAAACGGTGAACGGCGAACGGTAAACGGTGAACGGTAAACGGTAAACGGATTAAACCACGGAGGTGTCGGCCATGAACGGGAATAGTGGACGTACCATGATGCATGTTTTCTACGCGGCGCA
>CAIUUR010000333.1 GCA_903902345.1 uncultured Geobacteraceae bacterium
GCGTAAAATAAATCTGTCCCGGCTTTCGCGGCTTTCGCGTTAGCGTAAAATAAATCTGTCCCGGCTTTCGCTTGTCCCGGCTTTCGCTACTCGGGAAGGTAACACCTGCTCCCTACTCTGCCCTCCGGTGTTTTCTCAGCGTCCCCTCCGGTGTTTCCGAACCCACCGGGAAACCCGGCCATGTAGCATTGATGCCGAAGTGGACAGCTTCGGAATACCGTCGAGGAATTGACCTGAACAGGTGTCCTGGTCTGACGTTAACTTGTTTTTTAGTTGGAACTTTCCTTCTGTTTTGTCGTGTACGGTTGTGGCAACCTTCGTTCGGGAACGTCTCTTGCATCAGCGAACTTGCTTTGAGGAGTGCTCACCTGTTATAGGCCGTTGAAAGTACGAATCGTATCATAACAAGCTGATTTATGGTTCTAACCGTTGTCAGGATGGTCGTCGTACTGTCGAAAAACTTTACACCGCCTTCGAAGAGTGTCGGAATACTTTACAGTTGTGAACGGTTATACAAACCGTAGTGCACTACAGGGGGAGAGGTTCAATGAAAGAGATGAAAGTGCTTGGGAAATTGCTGGTGGGGATGGCTCTGGTTGTCGCTGGTTGTATCGGATCATCTCCCGCATGGGGGGCATACAATTTTGAGTTCTTCAACACACCCAATATGCAACCGTTTGCCATCACCAACAGCGGGGAGATTGTCGGAGGGATCTCCGTCAACGGTGAAAATAAAGGTTTCATCAGCGACTCCCATGGCGTCATAAGCAACTACCTGGTCGCTCCCAACTCTGTCCAGACTTGGGCCGAGGGGATCAACAAGGATACGGTCGTCGGATTTTCCATTGTCGATAGCGGTTATCAGGGCTTTTTCTATGACCGCAAAACCGCAGCCTACACCACGTATGATGCTCCTGTCGCCAACGTGACCGGTACGACCATCGAGTCCATTAACGATCATGGTGATTTCAGCGGACATTTCATGCTCTCCACCGATGATCTGAACCACGGCTTCTATGTGAAGAACGGAGTCTTCACGGAAATGAACGCTTCCGATGCCCGTGGAACGTACAGTACCGATCTGGACAAGTTGACGAATAAGTACGATATGTCCGGTCACTATATGGATGGTGATCTGACCCGGGCCTTTATTTATCTCAGCGATGGCACCAAGTTTAATCTCACGTTGCCGGCCGGCAGTACCGAGATGGAACTGGAACGAATGAACGAATTTCTGCAGGCCGTCGGATATCTGGACGTTAACGGCCGGGGCAATACCGCCTTTTACCTGGACGGCCCCAACGGGGTGCCGACTCTCCTCTTCGCTCCCGGTGCCTACTTGTATAGTTACGGCGAAGGGATCAATGATCAGGGGGTCATTACGGGCTCCGTCTATGATGAAGCCCTGGGCTATATCGGATTCGTGGGGACTCCCTACACCCCGGTTCCTGAACCTTCCACACTCCTCCTTACTGGCGCCGGTATTGCCGGTCTGGGGCTCCTGGGGCGACGGAGACGTGGAAACGTCCGGTAGCCGACCGGAACTCTGCCGACGAAACCCGCGGGAGCTTTCCCCGCGGGTTTCGTCGTTCTTGACATTTGTCAAAATTCTGTTTTTAGTTTGATCCCTCACCGGAGAGTTCTCCCCTTTTTTCTGGACTTACCCTTTTATTTACTTTAACATGACCGAGTTTATACTCCTCATGAAAACGCGAAGAGTGGTGATAGCTGCCCGTGTTCTCGGCGGCGTGAGGCTCCAAGGGGATAGAAATGAACAAGATCAAAAGAGTAGCCCTCATTACCCCTCCGTACCATTCCGGAGTCGTGGAGTCGGCCGGTACCTGGCTCAATGTGGGGTTCGTCTATATTGCCGGTTCACTGCGTGCCGCCGGATACGAGGTGGACTATTACGACGCCATGTCGCTCTGGCACAAGTGGCCGGAGATAAAGAGTCGCATTGAGGCATTCAAGCCGGATGTCATTGCGACCACAGCCTATACCGCCTCCGTCTGCAAGGCGCTGGAGTTGTGCGATCTTGCCAAACAGATAAACCCCTCCGTCGTGACGGTGCTGGGTAATGTTCATGCCGCCTTCTGCTATGATGAACTTCTCCAGGAGAGTAACGCAGTTCTCGACTACATCGTCCGTGGCGAAGGTGAGGTAACCTTGGTCGAATTGCTGGATTGCCTCAATGCTGCCGGTGATCCTGCTTCGGTGAATGGCATTGCCTTCTGGCGGGATAATGCGGTGACCGTTACCCCCAAGGCTGCCTATATTCATGATCTGGACAGTCTTCCCACGGCCTGGGATCTGGTGGAGTGGCCGATTTACACCTATCGCGCCAAGAATAATGCCCGGTTGGCAATCATCTCCACGGCTCGCGGTTGCAAATCCCAGTGTTCCTTCTGTTCGCAACAGCTCTTCTGGGCCCAGACGTGGCGCGCCCGCTCCGCCGAAAACGTTGTCGATGAGATCGAGATGCTGAGCAAGAGCTATGGCGTGGAAGTCGCCATGCTTGCGGACGAGTTGCCGACGTTCGATCGTGATCGCTGGGTGAAAATACTGGATCTGATGATCCAGCGTCAGGTCCCGGTCAAGCTGCTCATGGAAACCCGTGTGGATGATATTCTTCGCGACGCCGACATCATGTGGAAATACAAGAAGGCCGGTGTCGAGCATATCTATGTGGGGGTTGAAGCCGGATCGCAGGAAACACTGGATCTCTTCAACAAGGATACGGAAGTGTCCCATTCCAAACAGGCCATTGACATCATCAATGCCGCCGACATCGTTTCGGAGACCTCTCTTGTTCTCGGCCTTCCCGACGATACCTCGGAATCAATTGCCCAGACCGTGGAACTTGCCATGCATTACAACCCTGACATGGCCTTCTTCCTGGCTATTGCTCCCTGGCCTTACGCGGACCTTTACCCGCAGCTTGAACCGTACGTGTTTACGAAGGATTACAGTAAATACAATCTGGTGGAACCGGTCATAAAACCGAAAAACATGACGGTGGCAGAGCTGGAAATGGAGCTGGGAAAGGCGGCGCAGAAGTTTTATATGCATAAATTTAAACACCTGCACGAACTGACCCCCTGGAAGCAGGAGTTCATGTTGTCGGTGTTGGATATTTTTATCAACCACTCGTATCTGGCGGGACAGATGAAGGCTGCCATGCAGAGCGGCAAGGATATGCCGGAAGAGGTCAAGGCGTTGATGCGGGCGGTCAAGGGGCACGCCAAGGGACAGGAACTGGATCGTCATCCGGCCATCGCGCCCATACCGTAGCCATAACGGTTCATCATAACAGTTGGTACGCCAAAGGCCGGAGGGAACCCTCCGGCCTTTGGCGCATGAAGATCGGGAGCAGGCTTACCGGTCGTCAGATCTTGATCAGTTCATAGCTCCTCGTGCCGAGCCCGATTTTTTCCCCATGCTCCAGCTGGACTTCCCAATGGATGTTGGGATGTACTCCGCGAAATTTGTCTCCCCCCGGGTCAAAACCGCTTCTCAGCGCGGTATCGTTATTCCCTCTTGCGCCATTCACCAGGTCGGCGCAGGCCTGGTCCAGGGCAACCGGATCGACGGAGGCGCAGACGCCGATATCGTTGACAATGGGAGCATCGCTGTACCCGTAGCAGTCGCAGGCGGGGGAGACCTGGGTGATGAAGTTGATATGGAGGGTTTTCCCCCTTTTCCCGGCGAGTGCCCCCAGGGCATATTCGGCCATTTTCTTCATGACCAGGTCGCTGGCTTCGTTCCACTGGATGTTGATTGCCTTTTCCGGGCAGGCGGTGACGCAGTGGGCGCACCCTACGCATCGCTCTTCATCGATGACGGCGGTTCCTGAGGGAAAGGAGATGGCGTCGTGGGCGCAGGAAGTGACGCAGCGGCCGCAGGCGGTGCACCGTTTGGGAAAGACCGTGGGGCCTACGGTGGAGTGCTGTTGCATCTTCCCTTCCCGACTGGCGCACCCCATCCCCAGGTTTTTAAGGGCGCCGCCGAACCCGGTCAGCTCGTGGCATTTGAAGTGGGAGACCGTTACCAGGGCGTCGGCTTCCACGATGGCGGCGCCGATGGAGACTTTTTGCAGCAGTTCCCCGGGTACGGGAACCTCAACGGTGGTATGACCCCGGAGGCCGTCCAGCATGACCAGGGGGGCATTGACGGTGGCATAGGCGAAGCCGTTTTCGATGGCGCAGCGAAGCGCCGAGACCGCCTCCTTGCGCTCTCCCGGATAGAGCGTGGAGGAGTCGGTGAGAAAGGGGAACGCGCCCCGACCGTGCAACTCATCAACTACCCGCCGGAGGAAGACCGGCCTGATGAAGCTGTGGTTCCCCCGCTCTCCGAAATGAAGTTTGACCGCCACCAGCTCTCCGGGGGCGATACATTGCTCCAAGCCGCAGAGTTGCATGAGTCGGCCGATCTTGTGGAACAGGTTCTCTTTCGCTCCTGTCCGGAGATCGGCAAAATAAACGGCAGATGTCATGGTGTTCCTCCTAATGTCGTGACGCGAAGGGCGTTCCGTGTAAAACCAAGGCGGCAGCTCCTGGTGAGCATTATATCATGTTTGGGGTGGGATGTTTGCAAAAAGAGTCCGCAGGGGCAATATGGGGGGACTCCCGCACCCCTGCTGTACGGTTCGCAGGTTATTGGAGTTGACAGTTAAATATTTCTGTACATAATGTGGTGAATAGCGCCGCAGGTGCCGTTTTCTCCGCCAAGGGGATCGGGACCATCCCCTTGGCAAGAACGGACATTACGAGATGGATACCTGCTCCGAAACTCTCTTTCACAACGCTCACACCATCATGCTCCTTGTCGATCCGGAGACAGGGGCGATACGGGACGCCAACGGTGCGGCCTGCACGTTTTACGGCTATCCGCCGGAGCTGTTGAGGACCTTGAACTTCGCCGATCTCGACGCTGCGGGGGAAGAAGCTGCTCCCTTCCGGCTGCTTCGGAGGGACGCCGGCGACAGCTGCCGAACCGTCGCCCGACATCGCCTGGCCGACGGTTCGCTGCGGGATCTGGAGATTAACTCCGGCCTCCTGGAGGTGGATGGTTGCAGGTACCTGTTTTCGGTGGTTCACGATGTGAGCCGCTACCGGGAAGCGGAGGAGAGCCGAAACCGTGAACTCCGGCGTAAGGTGGACGAGCTGGCAAAATCCGTGGCTGAAGTGCAGGATCTTTATGAGCGCGCCCCATGCGGGTACCATTCGCTGGATCATGAGGGGTATTTTATCAGGATTAATGATACCGAACTCCAGTGGTTGGGGTACCAACGGGACGAGGTCGTCGGCCGGCTGAAATTTTCCGACCTCCTCACAGAGGGTAGTATCCGGACGTTCCAGGAGAATTTCCCCCGCTTCAAGGTAAGCGGCCGGGTCAGTAACCTTGAGTTTGACCTGCGGCGCAAGGACGGCACCCTTCTGCCGGTGTCGCTCAGCGCCACGACGGTTACCGATGGGGACGGCCGGTACCTCATGAGTCGTTCCACGCTCCACGACATCACGGAGCGCCGTCTGGTGGAACATCGGGTTCATCGCCTCAATAGGCTCTATACCGCACTGAGTGAAACCAACAAGGCCATCGTTCATTGCTCCGACCAGGAACAGCTGTTTCGCGAATTTTGTCGTATCGCCATCGACCATGGCGGGTTTTTGCTGGCCTGGATCGGCTTGGTGGACGAATCCGGAGCCGTACGTCCGGTGGCCTCTTTTGGTGATGAGGTGGACTATCTGGAAACCGTCAGCGTCTCCATCAGGGAGGAGCCCAGGGGGTTCGGTCCCACGGGGAGCGCCATCAGGGAAAGTTCCTGCCATGTCTGCAACGATTTTTTGAACGATCCCTCCACAGCCCCCTGGCACGCCGCGGCAGCGGCCCATGGATTCTGTTCCTCAGCAGCCTTTGTCCTGCAGCAAAACGGCCGGACGGTGGGCGCCTTTACGCTCTATGCCGGAGAACCGGATTATTTCGATCAGCCCCTGGTGGAACTTCTCCTGCAGATGGCCGGCGATGTATCCTACGCCCTGGACAATTTCGATCGGGAAGCCCGTCGGCGGGATACGGAGCAGGCTCTGCAGCAGGAGACCGACCGGCGTCTCCGGGCGCTGAAGGAGATCCGCGAAAAAGATCATCTGCTCATGCATCAGAACCGTCTGGCGGCCATGGGGGAGATGATCGGCAACATCGCCCACCAGTGGCGTCAACCGTTGAATACCTTGGGACTGGCGGTTCAGGATCTCGCCCTCTCCTACGAGCTGGGGGAATTTTCCAAGGAGCTCCTGGATGCCCGGGTGGAGAAATCCATGCAGGTGATCAATCATATGTCCCGGACTATCGACGATTTTCGGAGTTTCTTTCGGCCGGACAGGCAGAAGGTGCCCTTCAAGGTCAGTGGGGTCATCGATAATACCTTGTCCCTCATCGGGGGGAGCTTCGGGAATTTCCAGATCAGGGTGGAGATCGAGCATGGTACCGATCCGACCATTATCGGCTACCCCAATGAATTCTCCCAGGTTCTCCTCAATATCCTCAATAACGCCCGCGATGCCCTGGTGGAGCGTGCCATCGGTGAGCCGGTCATCCGGATACGCCTGGATGAAGCGGAGGGGCGGACCATCGTAACGGTGAGGGACAACGCCGGAGGAATTCCCGAGGAGATTCTGGACAAGATCTTCGATCCCTATTTTACGACCAAGGGACCGGAACAAGGGACCGGACTCGGTCTCTTCATGGCCAAGACCATTATCGAGAGCAACATGGGAGGGAGCCTCATCGCGATCAACAGGGAGGATGGCGCGGAATTCAGGATCGAGGTCTGATATGGATAAGGGAGAGTGCGGCGACAGGGGTAGTTCGCTGCTGTATGTGGAAGACGAGGCCGACGTTCGGGAGCTGGTGAGCGGCATGCTCAAAAAGAACTATCCGGGACTCCGGCTGTTCGTGGCCGGCGATGGCCGTAGCGGACTTGAGCTGTTCACCCAGCGGCAGCCGGAGATCGTCATCACCGACATACGGATGCCGGTCATGGATGGTCTTCGGATGGCTTCGGCAATCCGAGCGCAGAATCCGGACACCTTCATCATCGCCGTTACCGCTCACAGTGATACCGACCAGCTGTTGAATGCCATCGAAATCGGCTTCAACCATTATGTGCTGAAACCGGTGGACTACCGAAAACTCTTCGCCGTCATCGACAAATGCCGGGTACTTCACCGGTTGAAACAGCAGGTCCAGGCCCAGAGCGCTCACATCCGCCTTCTCTCCCGGGTTGTGGCTGAAAGTCCCAGTTCGGTGGTCATCACCGATGTCGAGGGGAACATCACCTACGTTAATCCCCGTTTTTCCCTGCTCACCGGTTACTCCGAGGAGGAGGCCATCGGGCGGCACCCGCGTTTCCTCAAGTCGGATGCCATGCCGGCCGGGGTGTACGATGAGCTTCGAAATTGCCTGACTTCCGGCGGGGAGTGGCGTGGCGAATTACTGAACCGGCACAAAAACGGCAGCTTCTACTGGGAGTCGGTTTCAATCTTCCCCCTGCGGGGTGAAGCCGGAGAGGTTGTAAATTTTGTGGCGGTTTCGGAAGATATTTCCGGCAGGAAAGAGGCCGAAACCGCCATTCAGGGACTCAACGCCGAGCTGGCGGCTCGTGCCGCGGACCTGGAGGCTGCCAACCGGGAGCTGGAGGCGTGTAATTATACCGTTGCCCACGATCTGCATGGCCCGCTTCAGTGGATAGGGGGGTACAGTCGGGTCGTCCTGAAGCAGAATGCCCACCGTCTTGATGATCGCTCCCGCCTGTACCTGGAGGAAATTTCCCAGGGGGTGGTCCGGATGGAGCAGATCATTACCGCCCTCCTCCGCTTCTCGCGGCTCTCCCACGACCTTCTGCAGCGGGAGCGGGTCGATCCTGGTGAGATCGCCCGGATTGTGGCGGCCGATCTGGTCAAATCCGATCAGAGCCGACAGGTCGTCTTCCGGATCGTGGAGGGGGTAACGGTTGTTGCCGACCGGCAGCTCCTTCTCGTGGTGTTGCAAAATCTTCTGGGTAATGCCTGGAAATATACCGCTGACCGGCAGGTTGCGGTTATCGAGTTCGGGGTGATGGAGCGGGCAGGGGGAGCGGCCTTTTTTGTCAGGGACAACGGTCCCGGTTTCGATCCTGCCGCTGCGGAGAAGATCTTCCTGCCGTTCCAGCGTCTGGCTGGATGTGATGGTCAGAAGGGTCTGGGAATCGGCCTGGCCACGGTGCAACGGATTATCTTGCGCCATGACGGCGCAGTCTGGGCCGAAGCCGTGCCGGGTGCAGGGTCAACGTTTTATTTTACGCTGGGTGGTGGCGTACTGCAGGAGTAGAAACGAGAATATGGAGCAAGTCATGCGGATACTCATTGTGGATGATGTGCCGGACAATATCCGGGTTCTCAGCAGGATGCTTGCCGAAGAGGGGCACCAGCTCTCTGCGGCAACCGGTGGCCGTGAGGCGCTGGAGCTTGTGGAAAGCTGCAAGCCGGACCTGATCCTGCTGGATATCATGATGCCGGAGATGGACGGCTATGAGGTCTGCCAGGCGTTGAGGGACAATCCGCTCCTCTCGGCCATACCGGTCATCTTCATCACCGCCTTGGCCGACGCCGAGGACGAAACCCGCGGCCTCTCCATGGGGGCGGTGGACTATATTACCAAACCGTTCAAGGAGGCGATCGTTCGGCTTCGGGTCAGGACCCATCTGGAGCTCAAGCGCCAGCGGGACCTGCTTGACCGGCTCTGTCGCCTGGATGGACTCACCGGAATTCCCAACCGGAGAGACTTCGACGAACAGCTGGACCGGGAGTGGCGACGCGCCATCCGCGGCCAGGAGCCGCTGGCCGCGGCAATGATAGATATCGACCATTTCAAGGGATACAATGATACCTACGGTCATCCGGCTGGCGACGCCTGCCTGCGACAGGTGGCCGGCATCCTGGCGGATGGGCTCAACCGTGGGGGAGATTTTGTCGCCCGCTACGGAGGTGAAGAATTCATCTGTCTGTTCATCGGGGTGGGGGTCAAAGGGCTGGAGTGCGTGGGGGAGAAACTTCGCGCCAGGGTCGAAGCGCTCCGGATTCCCCACTCGGCTTCGTCGGTTTCTCCCTGGGTGACGGTGAGCATCGGCGCCGGGATCTGCCGGCCCATGGCGGAGATGCTTCCCTCCGTCCTTTTGGATGCAGCCGATGCAGAGCTGTATGCGGCAAAGAGAGCCGGCAGAAACCGGGTGAGTGTGGTGGATATCTGCTGAGAACGCTCGTGACTGCAGTATGCCGGGTTACGACATGAAAAATGAGAGGAAGTAAGGAATGAAGCGTTTGTCGAGATTGTCACTGGGAGTGCGACTGTCATTGGTTCAGGCGGTCACCATTATTGTCGTAATGGTGATCTTCACCAACGTCATCTCCACAGTTATCACCAGGCAGTTGGAGCACCGTGCCGAAAAAGAGCTGGAACAGCAGGTATTGCTGGTGCTTAACTCCATGTCGTCATACCACTCGGCTCTCACGGAGAGTGCCGGCAAGCTCGGCGCCGTGTTTCTGAGCTATTTTCCCGGTGAATTTTCCCTGAACCCCTCACGAAAAGTAATCGTCGAAGCAATGTCGACACCTACTCTCAAGAATGGCGCCACGACACTCAACCTGAATACGGCCATCGTGGACAGATTCACCCAGGTGACGAAGGGAGTGGCGACGGTCTTTGTCCGGTCGGGGGATGATTTTATCCGTGTGTCGACCTCGTTGAAAAAGCCTGACGGCAGCCGCGCCAATGGGACGGTTCTTGACCGGGGACATCCCGCACATGAACGGCTGCTCAGAGGGGTGGCGTATGTGGGAAAGGCCACCCTGTTCGGCAAGGAGTACATGACCAACTACCTGCCGGTAAAGAACGAAGATGGTGAAGTCATTGCCGTTTTGTTCGTCGGCATTGATTTTACCGACGGTCTGAAGGCTTTGAAGGACAAGATCAGAGGGATCAAGATTGCGGACTCCGGTTATTTCTACGCACTTGACGCACAAGAGGGGACAGAACCGGGAAAGCTGCAGATTCATCCCGCCCGGGAGGGAACATCTGTTGTTGACGTGAAGGATTCCGACGGTCGCGAATTTGTGAAGGAGATGTTGAGCCGCAAAAACGGGGTCATCTATTATCCCTGGATTAACAAGGAGCTTGGAGAGTCGTCACCTCGGGTAAAAGTAGTCGCCTATCGAGAGTTCAAGGAGTGGAACTGGATAGTTGCGGGCGGCGCCTATCTGAATGAAATATTTTCCGAAGCGACGCTGTTGCACCATGCCATGCTGGTCGCCACACTGCTCGTAGTCGTCATTTTAGTCATTCTGTTCATGGTCATGGTGAAGCGTTGGGTTTCGCAACCACTCCACCATGCCGTTGCCTTGACGGAACTCCTGGCGTCGGGGGATTTCAGGACGATCCCCGCAGGCGAGTGCGAGATGGTGAAATCCGTCGACGAGGTCGAATTCCTTTCCAGGGGAATTCGTCGCATGGCGTCCGCTCTGAAGGGGTTACTGGAGAAAATCAGTCGTTCCTCCCAGGAAGTTTCCGCGGCGGCGGATTGGGTTAACAGCAGTGCCAAACGGATCGCCACCGGGGCGGAGGATGTCGTCAGTCAGGCGACCACCGTTGCCATCTCGGGAGAAGAGATGTCCACCACCTCCAGAGATATTGCCCGAAATTGTCTCATGGCGGCCGAGGGGGCTCAACGGGCTTCGGAAACAGCCAAGAACGGCGCCCTGGTTGTGGAGGCAACCATTGCGGTCATGGGCCAGATCGCTTGCAAGGTGCAGGAGTCGGCGCAAACGGTGGAATCTCTGGGGGCGCGGAGCGAACAGATTGGCGCCATCATCGGCACGATTGAAGATATCGCCGACCAGACCAATCTGTTGGCGCTTAATGCCGCCATAGAAGCGGCCAGGGCCGGAGAACAGGGAAGAGGTTTTGCCGTTGTCGCCGATGAGGTTCGTGCTCTGGCGGAACGGACTACCCGTGCCACCAAAGAGATCGGAGAGATGATCAAGGCCATTCAGAAGGAAACAAGAGGGGCCGTGGCGGCCATGGAGCAGGGGGTGCAGCAGGTGGAGGCGGGAACAAAGGAGGCGGCGAAATCCGGAGAAGCGTTGCGGGACATCCTGCAGCAGATCGACGATGTTTCCCTGCAGGTTAACCAGATCGCCACCGCAGCCGAACAACAGACCGCCACAACCAGTGAGATATCCAGTAACATGATGAGGATTACCGATGTCGTCCAGGATACCGCCAATTGTGCTCAGCAGTCCGCCACGGCCGCGGCGCAACTGAGCGGCAATGCCGAGGTGCTGCAGGGGATAGTGCGGCAGTTCAAGCTGTAACCGTCACCCGGGCGGGGTGACGCCATCCCCCCCCTGTAACCGGCGCAGCAGTTCCAGTTGGTCGCTGATACCGGATGCAGAGTGGTGTCCGGCCCGGGCCAGAAGCGGGACCACAGCCTGTTCGGGGGTGACCCGCGGGTAGGCGGCGTCAGTCAGATGGTGCAACAGACGCATGGTGCGGAAGGCGTCGAACCAGACGTGGAATGCCGTCTTCCGTTTGTCTGCACCGGGATTATGGCGTTTCAGATTGTCCCAGGTAGCGCTGAAACCGGCCGTCGCCAGAAAATTTTGAAGGTGGGGGGAGATCTCCCCCGCTGCCGACACCAGCTCACTCCCGTCGCGGTCTCCTCCTTGCGCCACCAGTTGCAGCCACTCCCCCAGCAGTGAAAACAGTTCCGGTTGGTAAAAGAGGAGCCTGCCGGTCCCCGCGGAGAGCATATCTCCCACCGCCCGTCCGGTGCCGAAGGGGACGCGATGGGAGGCTCGGGGGGAAGGGTGCACCACCGTTCCCACCATGGAATCCACCCCCGTCGTCTTCCGGATCTGCTGCAGGAAATAAAAATCCTCCCCCGCTTGCCGGCGATTCATCCCCCCTGCGGCTATGTAGGCCGAAACCGTGCAGGCCATGGCGCTTCCCACCGTATGAAAGGCGTAGGGGGAGCCGGCCAGTTCCAATCCCAGGACGTAACTCCGGAGAAATAGTTCATAGCGATCGATGGCTTCCTGGCCGGCGACATCGGTGGCGGGGCGGTGACGATAGGGGATGCTGGCTCCGCCGCTGGTGGCGTCGGCAAAGTGCCGGGTGACGGCGGCCAGGTAGTCGGGCTGCACCAGGGTATCGGCGTCCAGACAGAGGAGGAGCGGATCGTGGGCGGAGTATTCCAGGTGCGGCAGAGCCAGATCCATTCCGATCTTGCGCGCCAGACCGACCCCCTGTTTAGGGGGAAGTTCCAGGGCCGGTGATGCCGCGTCGACCCATCTCAGATGATCCAGACCATACTGTTGTCGCCAGAGGGGGAGCGCCGCCAGCGTTGCCGCATTATCACTCCGCTCGGTTTCACCGGCGTCGCCCCGCTGGTTCACCACCACCAGCAGGAGGAACTGCGCCAACAGTTCCGACGGATTGGCCGCCAGCGACTGTAGTGTCAGCATAAGGTTGTCTGCTTCCGCCAGGGCCGGAATGACCACGGCGCCGGCGTAGGAACCGGCTACGGGGGAGTCAATCTTCCAGGGGGAGGTAATTCCGGCGCGGCGCAGGTAGGGGTCTGTCATCTTCTCTCCGGTACTGTTCACTATGTCCAGAATCGGACGTAACTATACCACATTGTCCCCATGCGGTTACTCCGAAGTTCTCGAAACTATCCGGCGCCCTCAAGGGGATGTGGCAAAGAGCAATGGGGGTACATTTAAATTGATTGTCGTGAAATGTAAATGATATAGTCCGGATCTGCCGGCGGGAGCCGGTTACGTATGTTGGTTAGCAGAACCGGTAGGTTAAGTCCGACCCAGGCGGACGAAATAATTCATTCCGGAGATATTCGCGTATGCCGAAACAAAACGACGTACCTTACGCTGCTCATGTTTTTGTTTGTACCAATGACCGTGGGGGAGCAAGGAAATCATGCGCGGACAATAACAGTCAGCTTGTTAAGTCTAAGCTAAAGGATGTTGCCGGCGAGAAAGGGTGGAAGGGAAAGGTCAGGATTTCCACCTCGGGTTGCATGGGGCTTTGCGACAAGGGGGCCAATGTCCTGATTTACCCGCAGAAGGTATGGTTTCCCCAGGTTTCTCCCGATGATCTGGATGAAATTGTCGCTACAATTGAAAGTTACGTGGTTGAGTAGCTGGGAAAAGGTTCAAGAGGGGCGGAGAGAAATCTCCGCCCCTCTTGGTATGGTGTCGCCGGCAAGCAGGGTCAGACTGCGAAATACTTCCCCTCCGGATGATGGAAGACCAGGGCCGAGACGCTGGCCTCGGGATCCATCATGAATCCTTCCGTGAGCTGAACCCCGATCTGCTCCGGCTGGAGCAGGGCAAAGAGTTTTGCCTGGTCGCTGATCTCCGGGCAGGCGGGGTAGCCGAAGGAGACCCTGATCCCGTGGTACTCGGCGTTGTAGAGCTGTTTCATGGTGAGTTCCGCCGGGTCGGTGATCCCCCAGGCGTCGCGGATCCGCTTGTGGACGAACTCTGCAGTGGCCTCGGCCAGCTCCAAGGCAAGGGCCTGGAGGATGTGGGAATTGAGGTACTCCCCCGCCTCCTTGAGCTGTTCCGCCTTACCCCGTACTCCCTGGCCGCAAGTGACGACGAAGAGGGCGACACTGTCACGTTCTCCCGATGCCAGGGGGCGGGCGAAGTCGGGAAGGCAGAGTCGCTCTCCCCCTGCCTGACGGGGGAAAGTGAACCGGACGACTTCGGCGCCGGAGCCTTCCGGGTCGAATAGGATCAGGTCGTCGCCGTCAGCGGCGGCGGGGAAGAAACGATACAGCGCCTGGGGGCGAATGAGGAGCTCCTCCCGCGCCTGGGCCAGGAGCGCTTCCACCGCCTGATGGACCTTCACCGCCTTGTCGTCGCCGGCAGCCAGAAGCCGATCCACCACTCCGATGAGTCCCAGATGTTTGCTGTAGAGCATCTGCCGGTTCAGGTAGGGGGTCACGTGGGCCAGAGGAATATCCCGGAGAATATGGGGGGTGAATTCCGGCGAAGGGGGGAGGGGAAGGTCGCTTCTCACCGCCGAACGGCCGGGGGCGTTGCTGTCGGGGAGCGCCGCCGGCCGGGCCGGTAGCTGTTGGGCCGCATGCTGCTGCTCCGCGGTCTGCCGGAGGAGTTCCTGTCGAAGGAGCGGATCGGAAAGCCTGTTGGCCAGCTCCAGGCCGGACATGGCCTCCTTGGCGTAAAGGACCGGCCCGCCGTAGAGAGGGGCGATGCGGGTATCCGCGAATTTTTTGGAGAGGGCCGCTCCACCCACCATGAGCGGGACGTGGATACCGGCGGCCTTCAGATCTCCTGCGGTGATGGCCATCTGCTGAGCGCTCTTCACCAGGAGCCCCGAGAGGCCGATGAAGTCCGGATTCTCCCGTCGGGCCGCGGCGATGAGCTCCTCCGGCGGCACCTTGATCCCCAGGTTCACCACCTCGTAGCCGTTGTTGGAGAGGATAATCTCCACCAGATTTTTGCCGATGTCGTGTACGTCCCCCTTCACTGTGGCCAGAAGCATCTTCCCCTTGGTGGTGCTTTCCGACTTTTCCAGGAACTGCTGGAGATAGGCCACCGCGGCCTTCATCGCTTCCGCCGACTGGAGCACTTCCGCCACGATGAGCTGGTTATCGTTGAAGAGTCTCCCCACCTCCGCCATTCCCGCCATGAGAGGGCCGTTGATGATTTCCAGGGGGCGGTCGCCACGGGCCAGGGATTCGTCCAGGTCGGCGGTGAGGCCGTCCTTGATCCCCTCGATGATATAGCGGGGGAGTCGCTCCTCCAGGGGGAGGTCGGCGGGGGGGATGTGGGAGACCGGCGCCCGGTCGCGGAAGGCCGCGGCAAAGGCGGCGATGGGGTCGCTCCCCCGCCAGAAGATGAGATCTTCGGCCAGGCGAAGCTCTTCCTCATGGATCCCCGCGTACCGCTCAAGTTTCTCGGTGTTGACGATGGCGTAGGTGAGGCCGGCCTTGACGCAGTGGTGGAGAAAGACCGAGTTGAGGATCTCCCTTCCTGCCGGTGGGAGGCCGAAGGAGACGTTGGATATCCCCAGGATCGTGCTGCAGCGGGGGAACTCCCGGGTGATAAGCCGCACCCCTTCGATGGTCTCCAGGCCGGAGCCGTTGTAGTTGTCGTCGCCGCTTCCCGCGGGGAAGACCAGCGGGTCAAAGATCAGCTCCTCGGGGCGAAGGCCGTATTTGTTCACCAGGAGTTCGTAGGAGCGTCGGGCCACGGCCAGCTTTCGCTCCCGGGTCACCGCCATACCGTGCTCCCGATCCTCGTCGATGCACCCCACCACAACTGCCCCGCCGTAGCGCCGGAGGAGATCCGCCGCCTGGGCAAACCGCTCCTCACCATCCTCCAGATTGATGGAGTTGAGAACACTCTTCCCTTGGAGTCGCTGGAAAGCCAGTTCCATGACCGCCCCATCGGTGCTGTCGATCATGAGGGGAGCGCGGACTTTTCGGGGGAGGTACTTCAGGAGCTCCGTCATGTCATCGCTTTCATCCCGGTCCGGATTGGCCACGCAGACGTCGATGACCTGGGCGCCCCCCTTCACCTGGGTTCGGGCGATCTCGCTCCCCTCCTCGAATTTGCCGGCGATGATGAGATTCTTGAACTTGCGGGAGCCGATGACGTTGGTCCGTTCCCCCACCAGCACCGGTCGGGCGTCATCCTCGATGAAGAGCGGCTCGATCCCCGAGATGATCTTGCGGCGGGCCGCCGCCGGCTTCCGGGGGGGCTTCCCTGCCACCATCCGGGCGATGGCCGCGATATGGGCCGGCGTGGTGCCGCAGCACCCACCCACCACGTTGAGCCATCCTTCGTCCACAAAGCGTGACAGCTTCTTCGCCAGGGAGTCGGGGGTCTCGGCATAGTGACCGTTTTCGTCGGGGAGTCCGGCGTTGGGGTAGACCGAGACGCCGCAGGTGGCCAGCTCGGAGAGGGCGCGGAGATGGTCGGTCATGAACTCCGGACCGGTGGCGCAGTTGATGCCGATGCTCATGAGCCCCAGAGAGTCTTCCAGGTGGCAGACACTGGCGTAGAGGGCTTCGACTCCCTGCCCCGCCAACATGGTTCCCGTGGCCTCGATGGTCCCGGAGATCATGAGCGGTACGCTCCGGCCGCTTTCTTCGAAGGCCCGGCGGATTCCTTCTCCGGCGGCCTTCAGGTTCAGCGTGTCCTGGGCCGTCTCCAGGAGGAGGAGGTCCACCCCCCCGGCCAGAAGACCCAGGGTCTGACCATGAAAGGCGGTTACCAGCTGGTCGAAGGTGACCCCTCCCGTAACCGAGATGGTCCGGGTGGTGGGTCCCATGGAGCCGGCAACCCAGCGGGGTCTATCCGGAGTCGCTATGGCGTCGCAGGCGGTCCGGGCGATCTCCGCGGCACGGCGGTTGATCTCAAAAACCTGCTCCTGGAGGCCGTACTCGGCCAGGACGATGTCGGTGGCGCCGAAACTGTCGGTCTCGATGATGTCAGCTCCGGCCTCAAGGTAGGCCCGGTGGACATCGGCAATGACATCGGGCCGGGTCAGTACCAGCTGCTCATTGCACCCCTCGTACTCCGCTCCTCCGAAATCGGCGGCGGTGAGATGGCGTTCCTGGAGTTGGGTTCCCATGGCGCCGTCGATGACGAGGATGCGGTTCTCAAGGGCCTGCAGTATGGAGTGAGACAAGGGTGACTCCTTATGTGTGGGGTATGTCATTTTTGGAGCAGCCCGTCTACGATTCCCAGCACCGCGTCGGCACGGTTGAGGGTGTAGAGATGGACTCCGGGTGCGCCGCAGGCCAGGAGTTCCGCCGCCTGTCGCCGGGCATAGGCCACCCCCACCTGTTGCACCGCCGCTGCGCCGCCGGAGCGGTCAGCCTCCTGTAATTCCGCCATATAGGCCGGTGGGATGGCTGCGCCGCAGAGAGAGATAATCCGGTTGATCACCTTGAGATTAACCACCGGGAGGATGCCGGGGATGATCGGTTTCTGAATCCCCAGGGCGCGAGCCCGCCGGACGAACTCCCGGTAAAGGGCGTTGTCGAAAAAGAGTTGGGTTACGATAAAATCGGCGCCCTGATCCAGTTTGGTGCGAAGCGCCTGGAGATCCGCATCCGGGGAGACGGCCTCCGGATGAGTCTCCGGGTAACCGGCGACCCCAATCCCCATCTCCGGATGGCCGGCGCGGATGAACGACACCAGGTCCGACGCATACCGGAAGGGGGGGGCGGTGGCTGTCGCTGTCGTCGCGGTGCTACCCTGGGGAAGGTCCCCCCGGAGCGCCAGGACATTGGTGACCCCCGCGGAGGTCAGGTCACCCAAAAATCGCTCCACCTCAGAGCATTCCGAGCCGATGCAGGTCAGGTGGGCCATGCTCTCCATGCCGTGATCCCGCTTGAGGCGGGTGACGATCTCCAGGCTGTTGCCGTGGGTGCTCCCACCAGCCCCGTAGGTAACCGAAGCGAAGAGGGGGTGGATGCCGGCAAGCCGGTCAACGGTCTGGAAGAAGGTCGGCCATTCCGTTCGCTCCTTGGGAGGGAAAAATTCCAGGGAGATGAACGGCTTTTCCTTCGTTATGGCGTGGATGATCTGCATGAATGCTCCCGCTGATGGGCAGAATGACTATGGTGTGGAGGGTGGATTATTCTGTTTTCTTGCTACCCAGAAGCACACTGGAGGCTTCATCAATGAATGAGTCGACGGCATTATCCAGTTGATCCAATCTTTCGTGGACCTCCTTGAGCTCCGCCTCTGAAGGCTGGCAATCCGGCTCCCTCAGGCAGCGTATCACCTCGGCAAACGCCCGGTTGCAGACGAAAAAATGTCCATGGAGGCTGGCCGGGTTGGTTATCGCCACATTGTCCGTTTCGTAGTTGTTGAGTTTCGTTCCGGTGCCGGGGGAGATCAGGCGCATGGCCTTGTTCTGGTAAATACCCAATTTTACATTCCATCGCTGACGACTGGCTGACGCTTCGCCCCAGGCTTTCAGCGCCTCCTGGCGGGATTCCTTGTCCTGGGAACCCAGGAGAGCCTCCACGTGACGTAACTGCGCCATGCGCAGATTCGTGACTTCGGATAACTCCTCAAGGAAATTCTGTCCTTCATCCAGGCGCCGCTTCATTACTTCGAATTGCCTCTGTTTCTCCAGATTCCGGTCCTGGTACCAATGGACCAACATCGTACCTACGACGGCGATGAGGACGATTCCGATGAGCAGGCGAGACAGTGGTGAATTCATCAATGTCCATGCTCCATTGTCTTTCATTAATTTGTGCGGTTTTTCAGTCATTGTTTGTCCTTTTCATGTAGTGGACGTGATGCTGAGGCACAGGTTACCCTCGGCGATATCGTATGAACTACCGCCGGTTCAGGGTAACAGTTATAAAGCACTGATATGGTTTTAATCAACTCATAATCCATGGTCCTGTCGGGACGCTGGATTAATTTTCACACATCGGGCTCTGTCGGGATTCTTTACAGGGTCCGGCGGTGACTGTCGGGTTTCTTTACACTAACCACCGGAAAAAAGGCCCGGATGACGACCGTTGCGGCACAATCGGTTGGCACTCAAGTTGCAGTAGCTGTTCTGGCGTAAATTCATTAGCGTTACGTTTGTTGATGGTTTCGTATGTTTTGATAACCGTTTTTTTGCAACGCCCTGTCCGGAGAGTCCATGTCGATACCCCTTTTGCTCGTTGTGCTAACCCTGCTTCCGGTACTCTATCTCTCCTTTGATCTCTGCACTGCCCGCTACTTCTACCTGCTGACCGCCCGTAACAAGTCCGTCTGGGGATTTGTCCGGTGGTGGGTGGAGCAGAATGCCCTGTTTCTGGTGGCGTCGATGGGGGTCTATCTCCTCAGCGTTCTCCTCACGCTCCTTGCCCAACGGTACGAGATTCCCGTCACCCAGGTCGCGTTGGTGGTTTCGTGCCTTTTTATGGTTCTACTGGCGGGGCGTCGCAGACTCTCTTCACACGAGGCCAAAGGTGGGGCTCCGGTCCCACGTCTGTCGCAGCAACTGCAGCAGTGGTGGGGGACGGTTGCCCCCCGGAAAGAAGGCCGGAGCCCCTCTCTGGGTAGTCAGATAAAACTGCTCTGGCGCAGTGCCAAACCACGGAAAAGAAGGCGTCGTCGTGATTCCAGGAGGAGCTGAGTTGCCTGGCAGCTCACCGTCGGGAATCATCCCGTGATGATGAATCCCTGAAATTCGCCGACGAAATCCTCATGGACCACGGTGACCTGCTCAACCCGGGCCTCTTCAGGCCCATGACCGCACCACTCCACCAGGGCGGCCACGGCGCTCTCCTCCCCTTCGAAGCATCCCTCTACGGCGCCGTTGGGGAGGTTTTTGACCCAGCCGGTTACCCCCAGCGTCTGAGCCTGCTGTCCGGTGAAGTACCGGAAGCAGACCCCCTGAACCCGTCCCGTGACGGTTACCAGCATCCTGACCATCATGGTTTTTCCGCTCCTTCCATCAGGGTAAGAAATTCCTCTTCGCTCAAAACCCTTACTCCCAGGCTCCGTGCCTTCTCCAGTTTACTCCCCGCGTCATCCCCTGCCACCAGATAGCCGGTCTTTTTGGAGACCGAGCCGGCGGCATGACCTCCTTCCTGTTCGACGAGTTCCTTGGCCGCTTCACGGTTGAACCGGGTCAGTGTGCCGGTGAAGACAAAGGTTACGCCGGTGAATCTTCCCCCCAACTGTCGTTCCGATGCTGTGGGGGAGACCCCGGCGGTGCGAAGGCGGGCGATGATTTCACGGTTTCGGGGGTTTTCGAAAAAAGAACGGATGCTCTCCGCCACCTGGGGGCCAACCTCCCGGACGGTGAGAAGCTCCTCCTCCGTTGCTCCGGAGAGGTTCTCCACGGTGCCGAAGGCGGCAGCGAGGAGTTTTGCCGTCTGTTCTCCCACATGTCGGATTCCCAGGGCGTAGATAAACCGGCCCAGTTCCCGTTCTTTACTTCCCTGGATGGCTGTCAGGAGGTTGTCCGCCAGTTTATCCCCCATCCGATCGAACTGCATGAAATCATCCCTGGTGAGAGTGTAGAGGTCCGCCACCGTTCCGACAAGATTGAGTCGGAGGAGTTGGTCCACATATCGGTTTCCCATTCCGTCGATGTCCATGGCTGTGCGGGAAGCGAAATGGATGATCGATTGACGAACCTGGGCAGGACAGGAAAGGTTGAGGCAGCGGAGAGCCACTTCACCGGTGATCCGGGCGATCTCCGAGCCGCACTCGGGGCAGGCTTGAGGCGGAGTCGCCGGTTTTTCACTCCCGGTGCGGTGCTGAGTTAACACGCGGACCACCGCCGGAATGACGTCGCCGGCACGCTCCACGATTACCGTATCCCCCACACGGATATCTTTTTTCTCCAGTTCTTCCCAGTTATGCAGGGTGGCCCGGGAAACCGTCACTCCGGAGAGTTCCACCGGTTTGAGATTGGCAACCGGGGTTACGACGCCGGTTCTTCCCACCGAGGCTACGATGGCCTCCACCCTGGTTGTCGCCTGGCGTGGCGGAAATTTCCAGGCAATGGCCCAGCGGGGAGAACGGGCTTTTTCTCCCAGTTCTTCCTGGAGAGGATAGGAGTTTACCTTGATGACAACGCCGTCGATTTCGTAGGGGAGCGACTCCCGGGTGGCGCCCAGTTCCCGGAAATATTCCACGACCCTTGCCGTGCCGACCGCTTGCCGTGTCAGAGGGTTTACCGGGAGCCCCCACCCTGCAACCGTCGTGAGAAAATCGGTCTGAGAGATGAAGGTCTGCCCTTCTACCTCGCCCGGAGCATAACAGAAGAGGGCGAGTGGTCGGCGGGCGGTGATCCGGGAATCCAGCTGGCGGATGGCGCCCGCGGCGGCGTTGCGGGGGTTGGCGAAGGGGGCTTCGCCGTTCTCTTCCCGTTCCTGATTGAGCCGTTGGAAGGGAGCAAGGGGGAGGTAGGCTTCACCCCGCAGTTCCAGAAGGGGGGGAGGGTCGGGGGTGGGAAGGCGGAGGGGAATGTCTCTCACCGTCTTCAGATTTCTGGTCACATCTTCGCCGGTGATCCCGTCACCACGGGTAGTTGCCAGGGAAAGTATCCCTCGTTCATAGACCAGTTCCACGGCGAGACCATCCATCTTCGGTTCGCAGACGTACTCAATTTCGCCGGAGGTCATGCCGAGAAAACGTTTGATCCGTTCGTCGAATTCCAGGAGATCCTGCTCGGTGAGGGCATTTTCCAGGGAAAGCATGGGGCGTCGATGCCGGACCGGGGTGAACCGTTCCAGAGGCGCCCCGCCAACCCGTCCGGTGGGGGATTCGGGCGTCGCCAGGTCGGGGAAGCGCTGTTCCAGTTCCTGCAGTTCCCGAAACAGCAGGTCGTATTCCGTATCGGTCAGTTCCGGTCGGTCTTCCTGGTAATAGAGGCGGTTGTGGTGTTCGATCTCGCCCACCAATTTGACGATGCGGTCTTGAGCGGTTTCCCGGTTCATTCGGTTGCTCCGTGGGGTAAGTTGGCGTCATTTATATCATACCCGGCGGATCTTTGCAAACCGGCCTGCTCGCCTAATCGGGTTCAAAAAGAGCCGCCCCCGTTTCAACTGCACCCTGCGTGCCGACTTGGGTTCAAAAAAAAGGCGCCGCCCCGGGGGGCAGCGCCTTTTTCAGCTGAAACGAGGATCTACTATTTCGCGCTTTCGTTCTTGATTCCCGGAGCGAAGATGATCTTGTCGAAGGTCCGGTTGAGACTCTTGCTCTGGAAGTTGACCATGGGGGGGGAGTCGGGGAATTCCACGGTATCGCCGACCTTGACCTTGGTCTCCATGACGGCAACCCAAAGTTTCTGACCCTTTTCATCCACCTGGATGTAGGTGTAACCGGCGGCGTTCATGGTTTCAAGAACCGCCCCTTTATGATTGTTGGCGGCGCTGGGTACTTCCATGGGCTTCAGGCCGGCATGGGGATCGCCGCCATGAGTGCCGTCTGCGGGCATGCCGGGTTTGGCTGCCGTAGCAGGGGCTCCCTTGGATGCCTCGTCCTTTTTCTTGCAGCCGGCAGCCGTTACGGCCAGGCATAAAAACAGTACAAATAATGTCTTTTTCACGTGAATCCTCCCTGTTGATTGTGTGACTGTGACGAAAAACATCCCTTTATACTTCATTTCTTTACCAAAAATCAACAGAAAAACTATTGTCCCAGGATGACCGCCCCGGTATCGGTGAATAGTTTTGCCGGGAGCTGAAAGAGCCGTTTAAAGATATTGACCACCCCGGTGGCCATGGATGAGACGGTTTTTACCGATACCTGGGGGTCGTCCAGCTTGCCGGCGACCTCAAAATAAGAGGTGATCCAGGACTTGTCCTTGCCGGCAAGTATCCAGCCGACAACGGGTATCCGGTTGATAACCTTGTCGAATGACTGTAGCGGTTGAACCCCTACGATGACGTTGAGGGTGTTCCGGGGGAGATTCATCGACCCCACCGCAGAGATATTCATCGCCTCGCTTTTGACGAAGAGGTCGGAGGTGGAGAGGACACCGTCCTTGATCGCCACGGAACCGGTTATTTCACTGAACGGCATGCCGCCGGACGTCATCTCGGGGAGTCGCATCTTGAGGAGCTGGGAGACGTTGAGGATGGAGAAGATCTTTGCCAGGGAGGCAAAGCGTCTGATGGAGCCGTTGTCGATGTGGAAGGAGAGGGATCCCAGGAGTGATTTTTTTATCTCATCCGTGGACCCTCCCTGGGCGTTCAGCTCCCCCTGGGCCGACAATGTTCCCCAGAGTTCCTGCTTCTTCGCTCCTACTCCCTTCAGGAGTCCCTGGGATGAGATTCGGCGGAGTTCATAACTCACCTGGTACCGTGGCGCCTGGCCGGACGTCGTGTCCATCCTGATTTTCGCGGCGATGGTCCCCCCCAGGGACTGGAATTCCAGCGGTTGCAGATAGAGGATGCCGTCTTCGTAGATGATGTCCGTGGCGAGTTTGTCGAAGACGATCTCTTTCACCTTTCCTGTTTCCGCCTTCAGCGAGGCCTTCAGGAGCGGTCTCCACCCGGATCCGGCGCCGTTTTTTTCCCGTTCCAGTGCGGTGAGGGCCAGGAGATCATCCAGTTCCAGATGGGGAGAGGTGATGATCAGGTCGGCGCGTGGGTGGCGCAGGTCCTGTATCGTTCCGGTGATGGCCAGATGGGTATTGTTGATCTGGGTGGAAAAAGATGAGATCCGGAGGGATTGTTCATGGATCGTGATGCTTCCCTGAACCCGACTGGGACGAAATCCCCTGTCGGAACTCTTTAGCCCCAGGTCGGAGGGATCCACCAGCGGCGAAGAAAAGGCGACCGTCACGATGGGGTTGGTAAAATCACGCACCGTTCCCTTGCCGTAGAGCGCCGTTGTCCCCAGCTTCGCCGAGACCAGGGATGTTTCCAGGTGATTGTCGGTGAAGGTCAGGGTGCCGTTGAGCTCCGTCAGCGGCTTCATCCCTTCCACCGGGAGGAGCGATCCACCGGCAAGGGTGACGCTTCCCGAGGTCGAGATCGGCCGGGAGGGGGACGGCCGGACTCCGTGCAGCGTGACCTGAGCGGTTCCCCTGGGCTGATAGCTGCTGATCCGGGGGGCCAGGGGCGCCAGACTCCCCAGGGGGAACTGATTGGTGGTAACCGTAAAACTGATCCCTTGGTTCCCTCCATGGCGATACTCTCCCGACCCTTTGGCGGCAAGGGGGGGGAGATTGTACTGAGCTTCCTTAAGTGACGTCCTCTCTGGGGTGAATTCCACCCGGAAGGAGGCCGAGTTCGCCATTCCCGCCGGTTTGGCCAGGATGCCGGGAATCGTATAGGTGGCAGGACCGAGATCCCACGATCCGGCGAGGGTGTAGTTTTTCGTCGGACCATCTCCCGCCAGTTTCAGCGTGCTACTGCCGCTGAGTCCGGCTTGAGCACCCTTTCCGGTCCGGAAGAGCCAGGCCGCATCCGTCGGAGAGGGGGTCATGGCCATGGTGAAGTGGTAGAGGGTGGGGCTTTCCACGGGGTAATCCCTCAGGGCGCCATCCAGGGTGAAAGGGGAGGCGCCGAACCGTCCCGACATCTTTTTCAGATTGAAATCCTTGCCGGCAAGCTCCAGCTCTCCCTTGACATCAGTGAAGCGGGGTACTCCGTCCCCCCAGTCGACGATCCCCTTCTCAATGGTCCCCCTGACGGCAAGGATGTTGTAGTTGGTTCCCTTTTCCATGGTGAGAATCTGGCTGACTTTGCCATCCAGCAGCGTTCCGGCGTTGATTCGAACCATCCCCCCCTTGATCTTCTGCTCGATGAATTCCGACGGCTCCCGGACGATGACCCCGTAGGGGATGTAGCGGGAGAACTCCTCCAGGGGGATCGGGGTGGAAGTGGCCCGGGCGACGATGCGGGGATCTCCCGACGTGAGCTCGCGGATGTCGCAGCTCCCCTTGATCCGGACGCCGTCCACGGTGGCGTCCAGGGAGGAGACATTCACTTCGTCCCGGGAGACGCCCAGAGTGTAGGTGGCGGCCAGGTTCTTCGGTTCCAGGACGCGGTGGAAGGTCGGCTGGTAGTCCAGTCGGCCGCCGGCGATCTTGAAGGACCCCTTTGCCGTGAAACGGGTAATTTCTCCCTTAAAGCTGCTCTGGGTGGAGAGTCGTCCCAGGATTTTTTTGAACGGGACATGGGTGCGGTAGTAGGGCCAGAAGGGGGCGGCATCCAACTCCACCGTATCGACGGCCAGATCCAGCTGAGTCTGGAGCAGGGAGATCCCCGACGGGGGGGGGTGCACCTTTCCCTTGAGGGAGAGTGAGCCCCAAGACCGGTGTCCATCCCCCAGGGTGGTGGTGAAGGAGACGCTCCCTTTCTTCCCGCGGGCGAGATGGTTGAGCGTAAGATCCGTTTTGTTCAGGATCATGGTGAGCGGTTCATCCGGGCTCCCCCGGTCGGTGAAGGTGATGGTTCCTCTGCGGATGCTGATCCCGTCAATCTGCAGGTTTACCGATGAAGGCTGTTGCTCCAGCAGATCGGAGATGGAATAGGTTCCATCCCGGTTACGGGAGACCCTCACCTGGGGGGTCTCCAGATCGAGCTCCTTGATGATGATTTTTTTCTCCAGCAGGGGGAGGAAGGCGATGTGCAGGGTCAACCGGTCGGTCTGGAGAAACGGGGAGACGCCGTCCCGCTCACTCACCGTTATACCGGTGAAGGTGAATGAGGGGCCGTAACGAAGGGTGAACTCCCCGGTCCGGTAGGAGACCTTCCGGTGGAGAAGCGAACTCAGTTCAGTGACGATCCGCTCCTTGTACGTATCCAGGCGGAGGAACTGCTCCAGATAGAGTGCTGCGCCTCCCAGGAGAAGTAAAACCGAAAAAAAGACGAAAAGAATTCTCTTGCCGGTGAAGAGTCTCATATCGACCCAAGGTTCCCCGGCCCGGTGACGATCCGGTGAGAGGTGGGAGCAGTGGAGGGGGAACGGAGAAGTGGAGTGTGACTAATAAGAAAAGTGTCGTTCATGACAATTAGTATACACGATTACCGGCGGAAGGTGCAAGAGGGAGCTGCCGGGGGAAGTAATGGGTTGCAATAGGTTGGGGAATATCTTAATTTGTCAAGGTAGGGGGAGTTCAGATGGAAAAACCGGTTATCATCCAATGTGACCCACAGGTCCCACCGGGGCTTCTGGCAGAGCTGCTCAACGAGTGGGGAGTTCCCTTCCGGTTGATCCGCGCCCATGACAAAGAGCCGCTCCCCGAGCCGGGAGAAGCGGCGGCCGTCATCGTCCTGGGTGGGGCCATGGGGGCCTCTGATGACGAGCAGTACCCCTTCCTTCGAGAGATAAAGGGGATGATCCGGGGGTGTGTCACCCGGAATATCCCCTTTTTGGGGATCTGCCTTGGCGGGCAGCTCCTCTCGGAGGTCCTCGGGACAACCGTTGCTACGGGAAGTCGTGGGGAAAAGGGGCTCTGCCAGGTCTCCCTGTCTTCCCTGGGAGCGGCAGATCCCCTCTTCCGGGGGATTTCCCCTCATTTTCTGGCCTATCAGTGGCATAACGACAGCTTTGATCTTCCCGCCGGCTGTCGGCTTCTCGCCTCGTCGGAGATCTGTCCGGCGCAGGCGATTTGCCACGGAGAGGTCGTGTACGGCGTTCAATTTCACCCGGAGGTGACCGCCGCCATTGTGGCGTCATGGAGCGGCGACGCGGCCCAAAACAGCCGGTTTCTTCCCCTCTTTCTGCGTGCTCAGGAAGAGTACCTTGCCTCGGCCCGCGTCTTGCTCTGTAATTTTTTTCGCATTGCGGGTCTGATCCCCCAGGAGCCCCTATGAAACAGCATCGAAAGGAACTCTGGTTCGAGACAAAGCAGCGGCGGCAATTCCTGAACATTACCAGCGATGTACAGCGCTGTCTGGAGGATAGTGGCATCAAGGAAGGGCTCCTTCTTTGCAATGCCATGCATATCACCGCCAGTGTCTTCATTAACGACGACGAGTCGGGGCTTCATCAGGATCTGGAGCTCTGGCTGGAAGGGTTGGCGCCGGAGAAGCCATATGCCCGCTACCGGCACAACGGGTATGAGGATAATGCCGACGCCCATCTGAAGCGGACGATCATGGGGCGTGAAGTGGTGGTGGCGGTGACCGGGGGGGAGCTTGACCTGGGGCCGTGGGAGCAGATCTTTTACGGGGAGTTTGACGGGAAGCGGCGTAAGCGGGTTCTGGTGAAGATCATAGGGGAGTGAAAGGATTAAAACGCGAATCTTTAAAAATCGATTGGTTGTTATTTGTCCTTCTGGATGGTAGCATAAAATCATCCTACCGCTCAAGGAGGTTGATATGGGACTAACCAAAACATCCATAACCATCCCCGACGAACTGCTCCATGAAGCGCGGCTCTTCTCGAAAAATCTGAGCAGTCTGGTGGCCGAGGCGCTGACGGAATACCTGCGACAGCGTAAGATGGAAAAGGCGATGAAAAGCTTCGGTGCTTGGGAGGAGCATGACGAAAACGGGGTCGACATGGTGAATCGGATGCGAAGCGAGGGAGGGCGCGATCATGCCGCAGGTGTTGATTGACACCGATATCGCCATAGACTACCTGCGTGGAGAAGAGGCTCTCCTGTCGGTGATGCATCGCCTTTGGCGGGAGAGGTGCGCGGCCCTGAGCGTTCTTACGGTGTATGAATTGACCGCCGGGATGAGAGAACGGGAAAAATCGGCTACCAAGAACTTCATCGCCGCCTGCAGAATTTTGGAACTGAGCCCCGAGATCGCCGCGAGGGGGGGCGATCTGTACCGGGAGTATCGCTCCCGGGGAGTTACTCTGGCGCCGTTGGACTGCCTGATTGCCGACACGGCGCTGGAGAAGGGGTTCCAGGTGGCGACCCGGAATGTGAAGCATTATCCGCAAAAAGGAATCCTTGCCGACCTGCGATGAACCGTTACCGGTGATGAAAAACTCTGCAACGCGCTGCGAGGCACTCCCCTGGCCCCCGCCCGTTCTGACCCTTCACCTGACACTGCAAAAATAGGGTGTCCCTGATTTAACTTGCCGACTTCTTGAAATCCCCGTACAATTTGAATCAAACAAGGAAAGGAGCCCAGCATGGAAAACATCCAAAGTAAATATGTGATTGGCGCTCGCCCCCCCCAAAAACTCAGCCCGGCGGCCAAGCTTATGCTGGCATCTGCCAAACCATCACAAAAGGCGTTCAAGAGGGCTAACGCAGCGGTAAAATTGCCGGTAGTTGACGGCGCGGAAGTTGGGCTTTAAACTGGTCAGGCCGGCAGAGAGTTTTCTACATCCTGGAACATTTCTGAAAAAGTTCATGTACTCCGATGATAACGAACGTCAGTATGTACGGCAGGTGGCAAGGCTGGCTTTAAATCGCAAAACCCGGATACACCTGCTTGCCAACGAGGCCAACATTCCTTGTGGTTTTACCGCCCTGTCCATCTCCCACCTGCTTGACCAATCCTGTCTTGTCGTAGATTACCTTTTCACTTCCAAAGAGCACCGGGGGATTTCATTTGACGACCTGGGCATGAAGATATCTGAGTAACTGGTCGACTTTGCCATCAATACGGCCAGAGAAATTAACGATCGGGCGCCCATACGCTACATTGCCCTGATGCCCGGTCATGATAGGCTTATTTCGTTCTCTGGACGTTGGGGATTCAAGGACCTGGATAAGACCGGCTGGATGTTTCTGAGGCAGTCGGGTGAGGAGAACTGAGGGCACACCAAAAACCCCGCCGGAAATTCCGGAGGGGCTTTTGTCTATTCGCGACGGTCGTCCCGGTTCAGGCCAGGGAGTTTACCAGCCTGGTCAGACGGGAGACGTTACGGGATGCGGTGGAGCGGTGAATAACCCCCTTGGTGGCGGCGCCGTCAACAATGGGAATCGCTGCGGTGAGAGCTTCCTTGGCGGCGGCAACGTCCTTGGCAGCGGCGGCCTCTCTGACCCGTTTGATATAGGTCTTGAGGGTGGATTTGATATGGGTGTTACGCTCGTTTTTTTTCTGGTTTTGCTTGATCCGCTTGATTGCCGACTTATGATTTGCCAAAACTGCACCTCCAGGTAGGGGTAAAAGTAATTCGTTACGAAAGCAGACTAATTATCACTAAACGGAAAGGGAGTCAAGGGAAAAACGTCCCGGCTCCTCTTTCAGCGCTGGAATGGCCATCAGGGAATCTTCTCCGCCATGATCTCCTGAAGCTGCCGTGCGGTAATTCCGGAGATCCTGATGACCTTGTGGCGGGAGCTCTCCCCCGTGACGATGACGACATCCTGTCGCCGGACCTTGAGGAGCTCGGCAAAGAGTTTTATGCACTGTTCGTTCGCCGCACCATCCACCGGGGGAGAGGTGAGCCGAATCTTCACCGCTCCGTTCACGATGCCGGTGACTCCGCACTTTGACGCCCGCGGCTGGACATGGACGGCAAAGGTGACACCGTCAGCGCTCTCCCTGACGGAGATCAACTCCAACGGTTCATTCACCGGTGGTGGCGAGCATCTTGCTATGGGAATCCAGGAGCGACTTGAACGTCGCCTCGAACTGCTGTTTCTGGCGGCGTAACTCCTGGATTTCGGCGCGCAATTCCACCAGTCGCGCCTCGGCGGTGGAGAGGAGCTTCTCCCCCTGCAGTTCCGCCTCGGTGATGATGAGGTTTGCCTCTTTCTGGGCGTTGCTTTTCATATCTTCGGTGATCCGGTGCGCGGCCAACATGGTCTCGCGAAGGGCCTTTTCCCGGCCGTTCATATCTTCCAACTCGGAGAGTGCTTTCCGGTTCTGCTCTTTCAGGTCGTTGTTCTCCCGGATGAGCTGTTCCATCTCCGAACTGACCTGTTGGAGAAAACCGTCCACCTCGTCGGGATCGAGCCCTCCGAAGATCCTTCCCTTGAATTGTTGCTGTAGGATGTCCAGCGGAGTGATATTCATGGAAAGACTCCCGTGCCTGTCTTCAGCGACCAGGCCAGTCCGTAAACCGAGGTGACGGCGAACCGCTGCAAAAACTGGACGGCCAGGAGGACGACCAGCGGAGAAAGGTCGATCCCTCCCAGATCCGGCAGGAAGGAGCGAACCCGGTGTAGAACCGGCTCGGTGGCCCGATAGAGAAAGCTCACGATGGGATTGTACGGATCGGGGTTGACCCACGAGATGATGGCCCGGCCGATGATGACGTAGGTATAGAGGGTCAGCAGGATATCGGTGATCTTGGCGAAGACAAGGAGCAGATTGGCGAGTAGGATCATGGATTCCTCAAAATCGGTTACTGTTTTTTCATGCTTATACAGAAAAAGAGGTTCCCCTGTCAAGGAGGGAAACCATAACGTCAGGGTTGCCGTACCACCTTGAAGAGTGCTGAAAAATCTTCCTCGCCAAGACCCGCCTGTTTTGCCCCCTTGAAAAGCTCATTTACCGCCGCCGTGCAGGGGAGGGGCTGAACCATTTTATCACCCAGTTCCAGGGCGAGCCTGAGGTCTTTCTGCATATGTTTCAGCGGGAAGGCCGTGGTGTAGGAGTCTGCCATGATCCCCCCCCCTTTGAGCCGGAACAGGGGGTTGGCCAGGGCTCCCGCGTCCAGGACCTGAAGAATATCCGACACGTTGAGGTCCCCTTTTTCTCCCAGGGCAATCCCCTCACAGAGCGCCGCCATCATCCCCCCCATGATCATGTTTATCACGATCTTCATCCGGGCGCCGTTCCCCACCTCCCCCAGATAAAGGATCTTCTTTCCCAGCTTCTCCAGGGGGGGGAGCAGTTCATCGTAAAGGGTCCGGTCGCCGGCGGTGAGGATGATGAGCGTTCCCTCCTCTGCCGGTTTCTTGCTCCCCGAGACCGGCGCCTCCAGGAAACGCCCCCCCCGGGCGGTCACTGCACAACTGATCTCCAGACTTGTCGTCGCATCCACGGTGGAAAAGTCCACATATCCCTTGCCTGTCGTTGTGGCTGAGAGAACTCCGTCGGCGCCGAAACAGACCTCCCGCGCCGCCGCCGGGTCGGCCAGCATGGCAAAGGTGATGTCGCACTCCGCCATGGCTGCGGCGGGGGAGATTGCCCGGCGTGCGCCCAGCTGCTCCAGTTCCTCCGTTTTCCCCGGGGAGCGGTTCCATACGGTTACCGGATACCCTGCTTTCACCAGGTTGCGCGCCATTGCCGTCCCCATGATGCCGAGACCGAGAAAGCCGAACTGCTTCATTGTTAACCTCCTTATGTGGTGCGACTGCAGAGCGGAGCTACGGCGCAATTGCTGCATACTTCGAGGTTTTTACCGTCACATCCCTGGGATATCCCCAGGTGGCAGAGGGAAAAATCATATTTTACCGGATCGTCCGGGTCAAATTCTCTCAGTCGGGCGGTAATCTCGCGGGCCATTTTCCAGTCGGCCTGATTTCTGCCGGTGAGACCCAGATAGCGGGCGATCCGGCGGATATGGAGGTCCACCGGAATGACCAGTTGTGAGGGGGAGATCCCTTTCCAGAGACCGAGGTCAATACCGTCATCGGGGCGGACGACCCACCGGAGAAACATACAGAGACGTTTGCAGGCGCTCCCCGAGGCGGGAGAGGGGAAGAGGAAGGAAAAGTAAGAGTCGCGGGGAATCCCTGCCTCGCCCAGGAGGGGACCGTACTCCAGGCTGAGCACCTCTGCGCTGAAGGCCGTCAGGGATTCCGTAATGTCGGGGGCTGCCGGCAGGTGGTTACGACAGAAAAAAGCCTCAATACTTCCCGCCGTCTCCAGCATTCTTCGCAGCGCCAGGAGGAGGGCGCAGAGGTCCCGGGTGTCATTGAAACGGTGTTTGAACCCGGCAAAACGTCGCATTCCCTCTTCCGGGTCGAACCGCTCCACGTAACGGCGCGGAGATTGACCCATTTGGGAGAAGATGAAATCGAGACTCCTGAGGATGATCTTGACGTTCCCGTAGGCGAAGGATGCGGCGATGAGCGCGGCGATCTCACGATCCTCGCTCACGGTGAAACTCCGGCTGCGGGAGAGGGGGTCGTTACTCAGGTGATCCGTGGAGCGGGTCGCATAGAGGCTTTCCAGCAGAGGCTTTAGCCCCGGGGACGGTGTTGTGTGCTTTGGTGTGGAAGGGCGCGGAGACATGGTGGGAGTATACCCGGATATACGGGTATTGTAAAAAAAAACTTTGATAGGAGGGATTGCGCCCTAAGACGTCTTGCCAAGAGTTAAATTTCATTGTATTAGTTGTGGTGTTGAATTGCCAGCTTCGTGCAGTTGTACTTTTGCCACCTTTACACCGCCGTCCAGAGCAACTCTGCGGCATCCCTACCCAAGGAGGATCTCTATGCCCGTGAATGTCCTTCCCCCGTCAGTTGAACAGAGGATGGGGGCTTTTAACGAAGTCATGCGACGAGCCAGGTTACTCAAGCCCGACACCCTTTCCAAACCGACCATTACCATCTCCCGTGAGTTCGGATGCGAGGCGTTTCCCGTAGCCGAAGAGTTGCTGCGGCTGGTCCAGGAGCGGACCGGAGAGCAGTGGGTCTTGGTGGACAAATCGCTCCTTACCGCCGTGGCCAAGGACCATCGTCTGGCGGAGGAGATTCTTCACGGACTGGGACAGAAGCCCGTCTGGCTGGACGAGATGTTTGCCACCCTTTCTCCCGGTTGGAAAAGTCAGGCGAGCTATTATGAACTGATCTGCAATGAAGTCGCGACCCTCGCCATGGCCGGTAACGCCATCTTCGTGGGAGGGGGAGCGGCAATTATTACCAAATTACTGAAAAATTGCAGTCACTTCCGTCTGGTGGCCGACGTGGAGTTCAAGATTCGCTCCATTGCCCGGCGGCTGGATATCCCCCGTCAGGACGCCGAGTTGCTCATCGTGGAAAAGCAGAAAGAGCGGGACCGGATTATCCGGACGTTGCTGGACGCCGATCACCATGACCCGCTTCACTATCACTTGTTGATTAATAACGGCAAGGTCAAGAATCTGCGCATTGCCCGTACCATTGCCGATTTCGTCCTTTCCTGAACCACCCCTGACTCCGGCCGTGAATATCCCGGGAACCACCCGGTCTGTTCACGGTCGGGCGGTTTCCGGGGGGAGCAGCACCCTCACCTCCTGACAACATCCTGTTTTCCTGTTGACTTTATCCCCCCAATGCTGTACAAAATCTCTTTTCATGGGTGAGCCGGAGGTGGATACCGCTTCCGCGACCGACTCACGACCTGATGGCAGCCGAACGTACGAGGGACCTGTATGCTTGACAAGATAAAGATCTTCTGCGGCAACTCAAATCCGCAACTGGCGCAGGAAATCTGCGATAAACTGGGCCTTCCCCTGTCGGAATCCCTGGTCCGGACCTTTTCCGACGGCGAGATTCGCGTGGAAATCTGTGAAAACGTCCGTGGCCGGGATGCGTACATCGTTCAGTCGACTTGTGCCCCCACCAACAATAACCTCATGGAGATGCTGATCATGATGGATGCCCTCAAACGGGCCTCCGCAGCCAAGATCACCGCCGTTATCCCCTATTACGGTTATGCCCGTCAGGACAGGAAGGCCGCTCCCCGTACCCCCATCACCTCCAAGCTGGTGGCCGATCTGATTACCACCGCCGGGGCAGACCGGGTGGTGACCGTGGATCTCCATGCCGGGCAGATTCAGGGCTTCTTCAATATTCCGGTGGACAACCTCTATGCGGCTCCGGTGATCGTGGAGTATATCAAGAAAGAGTTCGACGGCCAGAATATTATTATGGTTTCTCCCGATGCCGGGGGGACCGAGCGGGCCCGGGCCTTTGCCAAGCGGATCGGTTGCACGCTGGCAGTCATCGACAAGCGGCGAAGCGCCCCCAATGTGGCTGAGGTCATGCACGTCATCGGGGATGTCCGGGACAAAGTCTGCATCCTGCTGGATGACATGATCGATACGGCCGGCACCCTCACTCATGGCGCCAAGGCGCTGAAGCAGCACGGCGCCAGCAAAATCTACGCCTGCGCCACCCATGGCGTCCTTTCCGGGCCTGCCATAGAGCGGATCAATGACTCGGACATCACTCAGGTGGTGCTGACCAACACGATCCAGTTGGGTGACAAGGCCGAGCAGACCTCCAAGATCCGACTCCTCTCCGTGGCTCCGCTTCTCGCCGAGGCTATCCGGCGTATCCATGAGGATGAATCGGTGAGCTCACTCTTCTTTTAACCGGTATCCTTGCCGGCCACAATCCATCACCACGTACAGAGTATCTCGTAATAAACCATATTCAGATCAGGGAGGCAGACATGTCGCAGCAGGTTCTCAGCATTGAACTCAGGGAAAAAGCGGGTAAAGGGGTGTGCCGTAAACTCAGAAGCGCCGGGAAGATTCCCGGTGTGGTCTACGGCAAGGGGATGGAGTCCACCTCCGTTACCATGAGCCCCAAGGAACTGAGCGCCGCCATAGCCGGGGAAGGGGGGGTTAATCGCCTCATTACCTTGACGGGGGGTGGTTGCCTTGAAGGTCTTACGGTTATCGTCACCGATCTCCAGAAGGATTGCCTCAAAGGGACCCCAACCCATGCGGATCTGCTCAAGATCAACATGACTGAAAAGCTTCGGGTCACGGTTCCCATCGCTTTTGTGGGGACCTCCATCGGGGTCAAAACCGGCGGGCTTCTTGATCCGCTGATGCATGAGCTGGAAGTTGAGTGCCTTCCCGGTAACATCCCCGAGCATATCGAAGTCATTGTGAGAAACCTTGCCGTGGGGGACTCCTTTCACGTTAGCGATCTGGTCCTCCCCGAGGGAGTCAAGGTTATTGCTGAACCCAAGGCGTCACTGGTTACCGTCCTTCCCAAGCCGGGGAGTGCCGAGTAACAGGGGGGACGGCGGCAGATGTCTGTTCATCTCATAGCCGGACTGGGGAACCCCGGTCCGGAGTACCATGAAACCCGCCATAACGCGGGTTTCATGGTTCTTGACCGCTTGGCCGATCTGGCGGGGATCTCCCTGAGCCGGAAAGGATTTTCGGGAATTGTCGGAGAAGGGGGTTGGCAGGGGGAGCGGTTGCTCCTCCTCAAGCCACTGACCTTCATGAATCTCTCGGGACGGTCGGTAGCGGCGGCACTTCGCTACTATAAGCTTTCCCCGGCGGAGCTTATTGTTATTCACGATGAGCTGGATATCCCCTTCGGACAGGCCAAGATCAAGGAGGGGGGGGGGCATGGCGGTCACAACGGTCTCCGCTCTCTCATGGCGGAACTGGGGAGCGGTGATTTTCTCCGGGTCCGGGTGGGTATCGGTCGTCCAGCCAAGGGTGACCCGGTAAAGTATGTGCTCGGCTCTTTCAGTCGGGACGAAAGCCCCCTTCTGCCGCGTCTCTGCGACGGTGTCTGCGATCTGCTGGGGGCTCTCCTGAGGGAAGGGGTTCCCAAGGCCATGAGCCTCTACAATCGCAAGGAGTTGACGCAGGGGCCGTAACTCTCCATCCTTCCTCATACCCTAAAAGGATACACTATCATGGGTTTCACCTGCGGTATCGTCGGCCTCCCCAACGTGGGGAAGTCCACCATTTTCAACGCTCTCACCTCCGCCGGCGCCGAAGCGGCCAACTACCCCTTTTGCACCATCGACCCCAACGTGGGAATCGTTCCGGTACCCGATCCCCGCATGGTGGAATTGGCGAAGATCGTTAATCCCCAACGGACCCTCCCCACCACCATCGAGTTTCTTGACATTGCCGGCCTCGTCAAGGGGGCCAGCCGTGGCGAGGGTCTGGGGAACAAGTTTCTGGGGCATATCCGCTCCGTGGACGCCATTGTTCACGTCGTTCGCTGTTTCGACGACCAGAATGTGGTTCACGTGGACGGGAGTGTCAACCCGGTGCGTGATGTTGAGATCATTCAGACCGAACTGGCCCTGGCTGATCTGGATACGGTGGAGAAAAAACTGCAGCGGGCCGAGAAGCTTTCCCGAAGCGGTGACCGGAAATTGAAGGATGAGGCCGATTTCTATGCACGGGTCAAGAACGCCCTGGAGTCGGGACTATCACCCCGGAATCTTGCGGTGGGTGACGACGAGTTGATCTGGCAACGTGACCTCCACCTTCTCACCGGCAAGCCGGTGCTCTATGTGGCCAACGTGGCGGAAGATGATCTGGAGGGGACTCATCCTTTCGTGGGGGAGCTTCGGGAGCTGGTGAGCCGTGAAAAGGGGGGGGTAGTTACCATCTGCGGGAAGATCGAGGCCGAGATCTCCGAGCTTGACGGGGAAGAAAAGCAGCTCTTTCTCCAGGAGATGGGGCTGGCTGAGTCGGGGCTGGATGCGCTCATCCGCGCCGGGTACGAACTGCTGGGGCTCATCACCTACTTCACTGCCGGGGTCAAGGAGGTTCGTGCCTGGACCATCCCCCGCGGGGCCAAGGCGCCTCAGGCCGCCGGGGTGATCCACACGGACTTCGAAAAAGGGTTCATTCGGGCTGAGGTCATCGCCTATGACAGCTACCTTAACGCCGGCGGGGAGTCAGGGGCCAAGGAGAAGGGGCTCATGCGGCTGGAAGGGAAGGAGTATGTCGTTCAGGATGGTGATGTCATGCACTTCCGCTTCAATGTCTGATTACCTACGGGGATGGGCTGTCACCATGACAGCCCCATCCCCACGTTCCCCATGGGCGCCTCGCCACCCGGAGAGAAGCTCACCCCGGCCTTCACGACCGCATTTTCGGTAAACCGCATACTCGCCCCGATGGCCAACGACGCCTCACCATTAAAGATCCCTGTCCCGATTCCCAGTGAATAGCTCTTGTTCTGATCCACCTGAGGAATGGCGGCAAGCCCTGCCGCCATGGCGACACCCCGGGAGAGCATCGCCTCCTGTACTTTCAGCGAGTTGTTCAGCCGGGCCTCTACTGACTGGAGTTGGCGCATATTGGCCGCATCATACCCGGAGGCGCCGTCAGCTACTCCGGTGATCCTGACCGCTCCACCACCGTTGGCACTGTTCCTGAAAGTTACCCCACTACTGTTCACCGTCATGTTGGTAGTGGCCCCGACGATGGTCGTCGCATCGTTTGCTACGACGACACTTCCTGCTCCGCCGCGCATGGTTACAACGGTGGCCGCTGTGCTGTTGCCGATGGTTGTGGCGGCCGTCCCCGTGGTATTGATAGTTGTTACCCCGGTGAGGGTGGTGGCGCCGGTGCTCGTGAGTTCACCGCTGTTGACGATCCCGTTGGTGCTGCTGCTTCCGGTGACCTCCAGTGATCCGGTTGTAAGGGCGCCGCTGTTGACAATCGTGCCGGAATTGATGGTCCGGATGGCGCCGGTGGTAGCAGTGATTGCTGACGCGGTAATGCCGCCGGTGACACTCAGCTCCCCTGCCGCCAGCGTGCCGGAGATGCTGGCCGATCCGGCGGTCAGCGCCCCGGAGGTGGAGAGGGAGCCGGCGGAAATCGTTCCCGTGGAGGAGAGGTCACCGTTGTTGACGATCCCGCTGGTGCTGCTGCTCCCGGTGACGCCAAGTGTACCGGCGTTTAGGGCGCCGCTGATGTTGGCTGTCCCCGAATTGAGGGCGCTGATGCTGCCGGAAGCGGCAGACAGCGCCCCGGAGATGGTGGCCGACGCGGCGGACAACGCACCGTCAGTGGTGAGAGCGCCGCCGGCAATTCCTCCCGTGGTCGTGATCGAACCGATGGTCATATAGGAGAGGCTGGAGGTCGTGAGATTACCGCTGACGGTAAGGTCTCCGTTAATTGATGTGGCGCCGTTGAGATTCGTGCTGCCGTTATTGGTCAGCCCGCTGATAGTCGTGGTTCCGTTGAGATTGTTGATCCCCCCCGCAGCGCCGATGGTAGTGGTTGCGGGAGCGTCCGCATTTATCCGGACCGCTCCATTGAGAACCGTAGCGTTGTTCATGTTGCCGATAGTTGTTGTTTTGTCGCCGGTTGTATTGATTGTCGTAACACCGGTAACCACAGCGGTGCCGTTAACTGTTGCTGAACCGTTGAGCGTGCTTCCTGTGGAAACGTTGAGGATGTCTGTCTCGACGCTGCTGGCAGCCATGGTGATCACCGGCATACCGAAGACAGTGAGAGCGAAAGCAACTGCGGCAACTGTGCGGGGAAACTGCCGGAGCAGCCTGTTGGGTGGCGGGGTGCTTACGTGCGGCTTCATAGGTAACTCCTCACATGGGCCATGGGCCTGACTACAGGACAATCTCTTTTTTGATGGAAACACAGCCGGTACCGGCGGGGAGTAAAAAGATTCGGGTCATGGAGCCTCCGTCCAGAACCATGATATCCTTGGCCAGGACAGCGTTCTGCTTCAGGGAGCCGTAGGTGCCGGTTGCCACCGCTGAGCATCCCTGGGGCCAGTATGACACCGTTTCATACATTCCTCCGCAACCGTTGGCCTGATTAGGCGCAAAGCTGGCGCTGGCATAAGCCACCGGTCCGGTTGCCGCCGGTATTTCCACGGAAAATGAAACCAGCCGCTGGTCCTGATCGGTGGGGGGTAAAAAGAGAAACGCGCCGACCCCCTTATTCCCTCCCGTGAGGAAGTTGGCAACCTGGTTGATTCGACTGGTACACGCCAGGACTCCCCCCTTGACCATGCTCTGGGTAATGCTGTTTACTGATGTTTGTATCGCAGTTGGCGCAACTGTGGAGGGAGTGGCGGCAAGGGGGGCGGGGGGCGCCGGTGGCGGAGTGGTGGCGACCGTCGCGGCTTTAACCGTTTGGGTTGTTTTTTTCTTGTCCGCCGCTTCACCGGGGTGTGTACCGCAGAGGCTGGCAGTGGTGGCCAGGAGAAGGGAGAGTGCTGTCTTTTTCAGGAATAAAGGTGTGACCACAGTGGACGTTTCCTCTTTCTTTGTTCCAACTATACTGAATTGCTGCCTATTTATATGCAGTTGCCTGCCATTGTCAATCTGTAAAAAACAGGGGTGAAGACGGATTCGAGATGCTGGTCCCCCCGGCCTTGGCAGTATCGGTATCAATCCATGGTTGTTGAGATTGCAACTGCTTGATATTCATGGCTTAACTAGCTGTTTGCGAAAAGTTCGATGCGTTGTCGGAGGAAGCAGTTGGCGATATGTGTGTGTCTATTTTAATGATTTCCGGGCGGGTCACCGGGTAAATCGGTGAAGGATGTAGGGATAGGAGCCGGGAGCATTCTTCAGTGCCGTGCATGGCGCCACATCAGCCAGAGTGAGAAGCAGGCAGCAGCGTAGAGCAGCACCCCCGCAGGGCGAGAAAACGCCACGTTCAGGTCACGGGACGAAGGGAGTGAACCGCCGCAACAGATCACCACAGCGACATACATAAGTAGGGTATGGAGGAGGTCCAACGGGAACCAGGAAAACCAGTTGGAATAGAGGAACCAGGCCAGGGGGAGGAGGAGGAGAGGGGCGCATCCGGAGGGGAAGGCGGCAAGGGGAGAGGGGTTGGTAATCGTCACCGAGCCGAGTACCCAGACCTGACGCAGCGAACCGCCAGCGGTGACGCCGACGGTTCGGTGAGGGATGACCGTGAATCCGGCGGGTTTCCCGCCGGTGAGGAAGGCTACGAGCAGATGGGCAACCTCATGAAGCAGGGTCCCGGGGAGCCGGACGATGATTTGCCAGAACGGCCCAACCCGGTCGGCTCGCCCCTGCAGGGCGCCCAGGGTCGCCGCCAGAATGATCCCCGCAAAGTGGAGGAACGCGGGGTTGGTCGCGGGCGCCATTGGTGTGTCAGGCGATGAGGCTCTTGCCGGTCATCTCTTTCGGTTGGGGGATGCCGAGGATCTGGAGCACCGTCGGCGCCAGGTCGGCCAGAATGCCGCCGGTCCTGAGCTTGGCCGCTTTCCGGCTGTCATCCACCAGGATAAACGGCACCGGGTTACAGGTATGCGCTGTCTGCGGGCTTCCGTTGTCGTCCACCATGGTCTCCGCATTGCCGTGATCGGCAGTGATGAGGATACGTCCCCCCAGAGCGAGAACCTTCCGGGTGAGTCGCCCGACGCAGTCATCCACCGTCTCGATGGCCTTGATGGCCGCGGGAAGAATGCCGGTGTGTCCCACCATGTCGGCGTTGGCCAGGTTGAGGACAATCAGATCGTAGCTCCCGGAGTCCAGCCGGGAGAGGAGCTCATCGGTAACTAGGTAGGCGCTCATCTCCGGTTTCTGGTCATAGGTGGCAACCTCCTTGGGGGAGGGGATGAGCGCCCGATCTTCGCCGGGGAAGGGGATCTCGCTCCCGCCGTTGAAGAAGAAGGTAACGTGGGCATACTTCTCTGTCTCGGCGATCCGGAGCTGGGTCAGCCCCGCACGGCTGATAACATCGCCGAGGATGTTGGTCAGCTCTTCGGGACCGAAGGCGATGGGGAGTCCGAAGGTGGCGTCGTATTCGGTCATGCAGACGTAGGCCGCAAGTCGGGGGCGGTTTTCCCGGGGAAAGCCGTTGAAGTCGTCCAGGGCCAGCGCCCGGGTGATCTCACGGGCCCGATCGGAGCGGAAGTTGAAAAAGATGAAACCGTCGCCGTCCTGCACTCTCCCCTCAACTCCGGTGACCACCGCCGGGATGACGAACTCGTCGTTAACGTTCTCGCCGTAGCTCCACTGGATTGCCTCGGCGGAACCGGTCGCCCGGTTTCCTTCACCGGAGACGATGGCGCGGTACGCCTTTTCTACCCGCTCCCAGCGATTGTCCCGGTCCATGGCGTAGTAGCGCCCCATGACCGACGCCACCTTCCCATAGCCGATTCGCTGCAGCTCCGCTTCCAGTTGGATCAGGTAACCGGCGCCGCTCTTGGGGGGGGTGTCGCGGCCGTCCAGGAGGCAATGAATGAAGAGTTCCTTGACACCTGCCCTCGTGGCCATCTCCACCAGGGCGTAGAGATGGCTGTTGTGGGAGTGTACCCCGCCGTCGGAGAGGAGTCCCGAGAGGTGGAGCCGTCCGCCGGCGGCCTTGACCTTTTCCATGCATTCCAGGAGGACCGGGTTGCGATAGAAGTCACCGTCCATGATCGCCTTGCTAACCCGGGTCAGATCCTGGTAAACGGTCCGACCCGCACCGATGTTCAGGTGTCCCACCTCGGAGTTCCCCATCTGCCCCTCGGGGAGTCCTACCGCCATGCCGGAGGTGCCGATCTCGGTGCAGGGGTAGTCGCGGCAGAGGCGGGTCATGGTGGGGGTCTCTGCCAGAGCCACGGCGTTGTTCTCGGGATTGGGATTGTTACCCCATCCGTCCAGAATCATCAGCAGTAACGGCTGTTTCGGCATGTCGGTCTCCAATCCTTAATCCACAGATTAAATTCTTTATCCACTGAGTACACCGAGTACACTGAATTTTATGATTTAAAACATGAATGATGATTCTTCTTGACGCCAAACACCCGTCTTTTGAGTCTCAGAGTACATCGATGAATTAGTGGATCAGTTTTTATCTTCAAGGTTTATTCAGTGAAATCAGTGAAATCAGTGGCTTGCTTTACTGTTTAGTGGTGATAGGATTCATTGTTCAGGATGGTACATCCCCGGTAAAGCTGCTCGACGAGGAAGAGCCGGACCATCTGGTGGGTGAAGGTCATCCGGGAGAGGGCGATAGTCCGGTGAGCTCGACCCCGGAATTCCCGGGAAAAACCGTAGGCTCCGCCGATGGCAAAGGCCAGTTCCTGCGTTCCACCGTCCCGACTCCTGCCGAGCAGGTCGGCAAACTGGAGTGATGTAAGCTCTTCTCCCCGTTCGTCCAAGGTAATAAGCCTGCTTCCCTTCACCAGGGATTTTTCCAGCCGCTGGCACTCCTTCTCCCGCATGATCTCGGCCTCGGCTCCTTTCTCCTCCCGAACCTCGCTGATCTCCAGGGGGAAGTAGCGTCCGATCCTCCGGCGGTACTCTTCGACGCCGTCCCGCAGCCACTCTTCCTGGCTCTTTCCCACCCAGAGGAGGCGGAGTCTCATCTGGGTGGGATGAGTGGGGGAGGTTCCGGAAGGTCGATCAGCGGAGCGTCGCCCCAGAGTTCGTCCAGGTCGTAATAGCGACGAAGTTCATCAACGAAGATATGCACCAGCACATCACCGTAGTCCATGACGACCCACTTTCCTTCCCGTACGCCTTCGATGTCGTTGGCCTTGCCGAATTTTTTGAGCCCCTTCCGGACAGAGTCAGCGATGGCCTGCACCTGTTTGTCGGACATCCCGGTGGCGATAACCAGGTAATCGGCAATGGTCGAGATCTTTGCTATTTCCATGATCTTGACATCAACACCCTTCTTGTCGAGGGCACACTCGGCGCATTTTAGCGCCCGTTCAAGGGAGGTCAGGGTTACTTCGGGCATAGAGCGTATGTTCCTTGAGGTAATGTTCCACTCCGTCTGGTACCAGGTAACGGACGGATCGGCCGCACCGTAGTAACTCACGGATGGAACTGGATGAGATGGGCAGCGGGATCCCGTCGAGGTAGGATACGGACGTCCCGGAGCTGTGGGTCAGGCGATTGACCGCAACATCATAACAGAATTGCCCGGCGATGGCAACAGGCAGGGATGACGCCAGACAGAGCCCCACGGAGCCGGGACGACCGACTACGATGATACTGGTGAGGGGAAAAATGGATTGGTATTCGTGCCAGGCGCCGATCTCGGAAAAGGAGTCGCTTCCCATGATGAAGAAGAGTCGGTCGTCGGGATAGCTGTCATGGAGCGTGCGGAGGGTGTCGATGGAGTATGACTTGCCCGATCGTTCTCCTTCCAGGGACGAGACGGTGAATAGTGGATTATTTTTAATAGCCAGGGACACCATGGCGAGGCGATGGGAAAAATCGAGCTGCCGATGCCGTGGTTTGTGAGGTGGATCGGCCGCCGGGACGAAGATTACCGAGGAAAGGTCGTACTGGTCCCGCGACTCCTCCGCTATCCGGAGATGGGCGTTATGGATGGGGTTGAAGGTTCCACCGAAGATGCCGATATTCATGTCATGTCACGATTGTCTGTGCGAAAGGTGTAAAAAAATCACGTTATCCCAAAATGCCGGGACATGCAAGAGGTCATTGATCCGTAACTCTCTGATTTTTCGAGTCATCCCCTGAATGAAGGTTATTTCTGCTTGCATTTTTCATGCGGTTGATTATAGTGGTCTGGATTTTTCCCATCATCCCCCCGCACAAGGAGAGATATAAACATGGCAAGCGAAAAAGTTCTCACCATTACCGACGACACCTTTGACGCGGATGTCATCAACTCCGGCAAGCCGGTTCTCGTGGACTTCTGGGCCACCTGGTGTGCTCCCTGCAAGGCCATTGCCCCGGTGCTGGATGCCATTGCCGAAGAGTATGACGGACAGATTACCGTCGGCAAGGTCAACGTGGACGACAGCCCCGCAACCCCGGGCAAGTATGGTGTTCGCGGCATCCCCACCATCATCCTCTTCAAGGATGGAGTCATCGTAGACCAGGTGGTTGGCGCGGTACCCAAGTCGCAACTGGAAGCTCTCGTCAAGAAAGCGCTCTAGACCTCAAGGAGCGTCTTCATGCACCATCGCCGGCTTCGCCTGGCAGGAACTCTGCTGGTTTCTTTCCTGTTGCTCCCGGCTCTGGCGACGGGGCTTCAGAGAGGGCAACAGGCGCCGCCGCTGCAGGTGACCTCCATCTCCGGGCAGCGGATTACCAACGCAAATTATGCCGGTCAGCTGCTTCTTCTGGAGTTTTTCGCCACCTGGTGTGACCCCTGCCGGGAATCTATTCCCGCTATTTTACGCTTGAAAAAAAAGTACGGGAAGCAGGGTTTTCAGGTTCTCGGACTCAGTATTGATGAGTCCGGGGAGCGAGTCGTGAAGGCGTTCGTTTCGGAAAAGAAGATCTCCTATCCGGTAGCCCTGGCAAACGTCGCTCTGCAGGAAGCCTACGGTGTCCGTTCCGTGCCGACGATTTTCCTTATCAACCGGAAAGGGGTGGTCGTGGAAAAGTTTATGGGGATTTCAGAAGAGATCGAGCAGGCGCTGGAAAGCGCAGTCAAAGCGGGACTTGTCGGCAAATAGCGCCTGATTCCCAACGTAGCGTCATCGCACATGAAGGCGGCCCATGGTTGGGGGCCGCCTTTGTCATACCTACCCCACGTTTTTACTTCATCATCCGGAACTACGTTGCCGGTGACCGCCGCCCGGCGTTAACCTCCCCACATCGCGCTAAAGAGTTTCCCTTTCCAGCCGATAATAGTACTAAATGACCAGAGCTATGTTTGGGCGACAACGAATAAGGAGACGCGCGATGAAGAGATTGTTATCAGTTTTTGTTCTTGCATATTCGGTGTCCGGATGTGCAACAGCTACGCTTGTGGAGAATGGGTCTCATCGGCAGACGGTTTCCCCTTGTGTGAATGACACCCTTTGCGTGCGTGACACCTATAGCGTTGTCTGGGATACCGGGACGGGATGTCGCAATTACTGTCAGGATTATCCCGTATCCTATCGGGCAAAACAAACAGAATACATGCTGGTTCCGGAACCGACTAAAAACTGCAATGGCGATTGCGGAGGTGTGAAATGATCCGTCACAGGATTCAGCGATTTACTCTTGGTTTGGCGACTCTGGCCGCGGTGGGTGGCGTAACCTCTCCTTTGTCGGCTGCTGCCAATGAAGTGGATCGGCTCGAAGCTTACCAAAGGTATATGGTCGAGGAGCCTCTCGGCATTCAACGGAGTCAAACCCCGGTTGGCAGGTTCAACTCGGAGGTGATTTTTTTAGCTGACCAGATTGAAAGAAACGCCGATCGTAAAAGTCTTGACAATACGTTTGTGGTAACCAGTATTACCAACTTGAATAACCTCTCCGAGACGACAAGCTTCGGTAGGCTCCTTTCCGAAAATCTGATACATGAGCTGCAGGTTCGCAAGTGGAAGGTTTTCGAGGTCCGGCTTACCAAGGATATCATCGTAAATAATACCGGTGAGTTTTCGTTGAGCAGGGATATCCAGAAAATTCGTGATGTTTATAAAATAGGCGGAATAGTCGCGGGGACATACTCCATCGCCGAGGGTAATATAATCATAAACGTGAGAGTTGTGGATATAAACAGCGGTATTATTGCCTCATCCGGGCAGATTCGGATGCCGGTGGACTGGTTTACGGAATCGCTGCTCACTGCCAATGAAGAGAGGCAGAAGGTGATGAAAATCGTAGGAGACTCTCCTTCCCGGGGGAGGGCAAAAGGGGCGGGTTCGGAACTGGAATCATCGAAATGGATCAAGATAGAAGATATAACGAGATGAACTACCTCAAGGGAGTGCTCCTCCTGCTTCTCTGTTTGATGGCTGGTTGTGGCCATCAGCCCCGAACGTATCCTGCGTCATCCGGTTCGGCCTGCAGTAGCCAGGAAATGCTGAAGGCCACCGATCTGAAGAGTCTTTTCAAAGAGGTTGCCGTTGATATCTGTGCCGACAACTTCATCGGTTGTCAGCCAGGAGCTGCCGGCGGTGGACATACGACAGATCTTTGCGCGGAGAAAGAAGGAGCGAGGCCGACGACTGTCCTGGTGACGGATTTTGTTGATCTCAACTCGTTCATCCCAAAGCAGACAGGCCTTATCATGGGCGAATTGATGCGCGGTGCTCTGAGCAGCGTTTGCCATTACAAGATTGTTCAAGCCGAGTTCGCCGCCTATTTCAAACTGTCGGAAAACGGGCTGGTTTCCTTGACCCGTCAATCCAGTGAAATAAAAAACGACGAGTACCAACAGGACGAAGCGGTGGTTGGGACGTATAACTATCTTTCCGGTAACAAATTGTTGATTTTTGTTAAAAAAATAAATACCGGGACCAGCAGGATTTCCCGCATGGTAACGAAGGAACTGGATTATACCTGTTCCGACAATGTGGTTGTCAGTTATACCGTGAAGTAATCTGAAAATTTTCAACTCAAATACCACCGGGTGAAGGCCCGATTCCGTCACCCTCTCGACTGTTGAGGAGTCAGATCATGTCAGATGCCAACGAGGACGAAAACGGTGTACTGCAAGATGGCAAAGGATCTCCTCCGGCCAGAAAATGGAAGATCAAACCAACCAAGGCGCAACTGTATATGATATCAGCCGGGACTCTTATCGTGATAGCTGTTTCCGTTATTCTGTATAACATGCCGGCCAAGAAGGAGCCGGTTGGGCATAGGAGCCAGCACAAGAGCGTGGAAGGTGGCCAGCAGGAGCCGTATAAAAAGGAACTGCACAAGATAATGACTGCGGCTCGCCAGAGTGCGGTAAAACCGCCCAAGGCGGAGCATGATGGTCACTTCGGGAACTCAACCTCTGCAAAAATGGGTCATGTGCCCAAGCCTTACGTCGACTCTGCTGCCGAGATGAAGCCTTTCTCCCCGCTGGACTCGATTGCCATGAAAAAAAGAAGAGTACTCTCTCCCTATTTACTTAAGAAATTGAACCCCAGACCTCTCGCCAGGGAGAAGCATCTGACTGCGCCCTTGAACGTAGCCATGCCGGTGCCGCAAAAACCGCTTGGTTCTCATTCCCCGGAGATGTCGAACAGCGAGACTTTCAGCGGAGTCCAGAAACGGACGGCGGAGAATATTAAACTCTTTATGTCAAAGGGGTGGGCGCCCTACTATAGCCATGGCAGGGATCAGCTGTTGTATCGGGCTCCTGATGACGGGGGGAGTGAGTCTCGGAAAATGATCAATACCGCCTGGTTTCTGGGGGACTCAAACATCGTCCTCTTCGCCAATGCGCTCAATTGCCCGGAAAAAAGCATAGACACCTTTGCCTATATGGAGTTGGATGCCCAGACGCTGAAAACGACGAAGAGCGGGGCGCGAGACAGTGCGGAAAAAGGGAACCAGCTGAAGGATATTCAGGAGCCCAGCGATCTGGCTCTTCACGACAAGGTTTGCAGATAGGTCTCCTCTGTCGCGATGACTGCATAGGTACGGAAAGTAGGGCGCAGGTCATTCCCGGCAGCAGTAACTAGCGTTCTCATGTTACCGTTACGACAGCAGTCTCTGTCTTTCAGTATAAGGTTGTATTCCTGGAGGGGTTCTGCTACATAAAACCGTACTTATTTCATGAAATTCGCTTCCCCGTTTGTGAGAGTACGTGAAAAACCCGTTTATCGAACGCGATATCCCTACCCCGTACCTCACGCCCGCAATTGCCCCTGCCGACTGGGAGTCGCACCGAGAGGTTTGTGAAGAGGTTTTGTTCACTGCCGGGAAAATCATCGTCCGAGGCAATACCCACACTCGCAGTCCAAAGAATCACGCCGACAACCTCCTTTATCACAAGCCCAATCATCCTGTCGCCGTAATCCAAGCTAAGGTCGACAACCACACCAATAGCGACGGCATGCACAAGGCGCTCATCCCTGCCGATATGTTCAACACTCCCTTTAGCTATAGTTCCAAGGGCGACGGCTCCATGGAGCACAACTCCTGTCATCCTCCCAAGATGAAATTCCGATGAATTTGACAGATTTTCACGCTACGTACTACGCCCATGAGCTGACAAAGCGCTGCGCATCCGACAGTGTTGAGAAACTCGCCTCGGTCCTGGCCGATGCCCAGGTAGACCTGAACCCGCACCAGGTAGAGGCTGCACTTTTTGCGTTTCGCAATCCATTTTCCAGAGGGGCTATCCTGGCCGATGAAGTCGGTTTGGGTAAGACCATCGAGGCCGGTCTCTTACTTGCTCAAAAGTGGGCAGAGCGCAAGCGCCGCCTGCTCGTTATCGTGCCAGCCAACCTGCGCAAGCAGTGGAGTCAGGAGATGGCCGACAAATTCTTTCTCCCGTCAGTCTTCCTTGAAAACAAGAGTTTCAACGAAATTATCAGCATTACTAAGGCTCGTAGAAATTAAGTTGCGGAAACAAGAGCAATCGTCTTTAGTTATATCCATTGCAGCTTCATCTATTTCTCCGGAACTCGATTCTACAGATTCAGATAAATGGGTCAGAGGCTGGAAAACGAATATTTTAAGACTTGCTGCTCGTGAAATTGGTGCCTGCATCTCTCTGGCATTTTCTGATGATGCAGTATCTTTAGTTGAGGAGGCGGAAGCAAACGGGTTTAAAGAACGGTCATTTGTGTCAACTGTTACAGACCGCCTCAAGAGCAGTAAAGTCCCAATTGAACGGACGAGGACCAGTATCGGCAACGCCTCGCTTCTCTCAAGTCCGATCATCCCTGGCTGACTCTGCCCGATACGGAATTTCTGAAGAAAATCGGCGGGTGGCGACAGGAACGAACGGGCAATCGCCATGGTGTGACCTTGGCTGGGTTGCTCATGTTCGGCAGGGAAGACGCCCTCCGCGACGCTGAAGCCCTGCCGGGATATTTCGTTGATTACCGCGAAAAACTCGATTCTTTCGTCCGCTGGACCGACCGGGTTTGCCCCGACGGGACCTGGGAACCGAATCTTTTCCAATTCTATCAAAGGGTCTGGCCGAAGCTTGCAGCCGGTCTGCCGCAGCCGTTTCGTCTGGAAGGCGCTGAACGGAGAGACGAAACCCCTGCTCATGAAGCACTTCGCGAGGCATTCATCAATGCCCTCATCCATGCGGACTTTCATGGCGTCGGAGGGATAGTCATCGAGCGTTATCCGGACCGCTTTACCCTGGAAAATCCAGGTTTCCTGCTGATATCTCTTGAGCAGTATCATCGCGGCGGGGTCAGTGAATGCCGCAATAAGGCGTTACAAAAGATGTTTGCCCTGATAGGTCGTGGGGAGCAGGCCGGATCAGGGGCCGACAAGATCAGGACCGGATGGCGCCACCATCACTGGCGAGCGCCCAAACTGGATTGTTACGATCAGCCTAGCCGGGTTCAATTGGTGTTGCCCATGGTAAGCCTCATCCCTGAAGCTACCCTGTCGGCGCTCAAGGAACTTTTTGGCGTGGATTTTATCGAACATCACGTAACCCCTTCGGAATTGCAGGCATTGGCCACTGCCTCCCTGGAAGGCGGTCGTTGTCAAGGAAGTTGTCGCATTTCCTATGCAGCCTTGTTTTGAATTGTCGTACCGTTCTGAGTCGATTTTTGCGGGTTCAGGCAGACCACCGTTGGTCGATTCCAGTTTCGGCA
>CAIUUR010000334.1 GCA_903902345.1 uncultured Geobacteraceae bacterium
CGCCGCGTCCGCCTCGGCCTGCGCCTCGGTCAACTGCTCCGCCCCGCTCCCCACGTTCTCGATTCCCAGGGCGACATGATTGAAACCGATGGTATGGCGGCAGATGACATTCTCCTCCGCCGTCTGGTACAGAGTGCCATCGGTATCCACGAGGTAGTGAACCGATACATTCACGGTGCCGCCGGCGCTGATATCCTTGCGAAAGTCGGTGTCCAGGAGCGGTGGTGAAAAGAAGCGGAGGGATTCGTCCAGGGTGGGAAAGGCGGTGTAATGGAGCACAATCATCTCCGGGTCCCGCAGTTCGTAGCCGTCAACGCCATAATGGCGGCGGGCGTAATCGGCGGCACGTCGAAGCCGCTCTCCGGAGAAGATGTTTGACGGGCGTGCCATCGGATCGCGCACCGGCGCCCCGACGCACCCCCAGAGGAAGAGGAGGGCCATAAAGAAGATCCAGAGGGGTACGCCCCCCCTGATCCGCGGCATCCGGGGAAAAATCAGCATATATCTCTATCCGAGCCGATTATGTTCCACCTCTTTCAGCTCTTTGGCAATTTCAAAATAGATCGTGGCGAGCATCAGGTCGGAAAGAGCGCCGAGCAGTATGCCCGGCAAAATCAGCATGATGGACGAGATGCAGAGTCCTGTCGCCATATTCAAAAGACAGAAAGGCTTGAGCATACCGCCAAGATTGTTCCGCAACTTGAGGAGCTTGTACCCGAACTGGAGTTGTACTACCCCCTGAAAAACCAGGAGTACCACTGCGGCGATCTCCGTGCTACCCCGTATGCCCGGAAAAAAGAGTCCTCCCATAAGGAATCCCCCGGCGCCAACAGTGGCCATGACCATAAGATCAATGTTCCGGTCCGTATCATGGAACGAGAAAAGCCGGTCCAGAACCCGTTTCAGAATGAGGGTGACAGCCACGAAGAGTAAGGTTCCGACGACCTGTAACCCCACCTGCATGGCGGTTCCAACGGTATCCCCCCGCCCTTCCAGCATGAAAGCCAGATACGCCATGGGGACGGTGGCGTAGGCGCTGGCCATGGCGAGCCAGGCCGAGACGGTGAATCTCCTTCGAGTCAACGGTATGCTCCTGGAAAGGTTGAGTTCTCTATTTGACAGGGTTATTCAGGTAGTTTTCCAGGGTCTCCTGGGAATAACCCGACATCCTCTGTTTTCCGACGATAATCAGTGGCACGCCATGCCCGCCGAGCTCCTGGTATCGTTTGTGAGCGGCGCTGTCTTTTTCGATATCGTATGCCACATAGCTGATACCTTTACTCTTGACGTAGTTAAGAGCTTTTTTGCAGTAGCCGCACCAGCTTGTGACATACAGTTCAACCGTGCCGGTGAAGCGCTCGTTTTGGAGTTGTACGATGTCGGGCGTCGGGGGGGAGACCCCGGCGCCTGCAGCTGAAAACATCAACAGCAGGATACCAGAAGCGAGTACCGTTTTCAATGTCATGATCTCTCCTTTCATAGTTCACAGATTCTCGCCGGCGACCGGTGTAGAGTAAAGACATTATCCCTCCCCACTGATCACCTCTTTCCCGATGGAGAAGGCCTTGGCGAGACAGGGACCGACACCATGATACCCTTTGTGGGAGGGATCGTAGACCAGCGGCTTGATTTTCATGATATCCAATAAGCCGTCATCGCCGAACAGTTCCGGATCTCCCTTCACATCCACGATCTCACCGATAAACTGGGTGTGGATGCCGATCTCCACCGTTTGCAGCAGGCGGCACTCCAGTACCACCGGGAACTCCTGGGCATAGGGGGCATCCACAAGGTCGCTCCTGACGGGGGTCAGGCCGGCAACGGAAAACTTGTCGACAGTGCTCCCCGACACGATGCCACAGTAATCAGCCTCGGCCACCCTGCTTTCACAGGCGATCCCGACGGTGAAGGAGTTCCGTTGAACGATGGCGTCGTAGGAGTGCCGGGACTTGCGCAGGGAAACGGTGACACAAGGTGGATCGGAACAGCAGATCCCCCCCCAGGCCGCATTCATCAGGTTCGGTTTGCCGGCCTGGTCGTAGCTGCCGACCATCAGTACCGGAGTGGGAAAAAGCAACGTTTTTGCTCCTACAGATTTCTTCATGATCTCTCCTCATATCGGTGCGTTCCATTCAGTAACTCGGTACGCTGCACAAATTCTAGTCAATCTGCTCTCAAAAAACGCCAGTTAACCCTTTAACATGGACGGTCCGGCTTCTTTTTTTCCCATACGGAAAAACAGGTTTCATCTACAGCGCCCTGAAAATCAACGAGGTTACTGGACACCTCCCCTTCACGCAGCAGTTCATACTCCCCTGTCGCCCGGCCGAATCCCAGGAGCAGTTCGTGCTCACGGCGGGTATGACAGAGCACGATCAGCCAGCCGCCGGGTCGTGTCAGCGCCGCCGCCTTGGCGAGGATTTTTTCCGGTGCAAAGTAGCGCAGGGGCAATCCCCAGAGCAGCAGATGATAGCGCAGAAGCAGGGGATAAAAAATGAAAATGATGTCCTGCTCCCCATCCTTCCATTCCAGGAAATCGCCTATCCGGTAACATACCTCCGGATTCCCGGTTTGCTCCAGATAAGCCCGTGCGTATCCCTGTCGAGAATGAAAACCGGCATGGATCTCATAACCATCCAGCTCAATGCCGGTAAGCGCAACCGGTTTATCCTTTTTCCGGTTATGCCACCGCAACCATCGTTCCTGTGCAAAGAGATAATACCAATCCTTTGAACCGACATCCACTCCCCTGACAGAGCTACTGTCTGGAAATGGCACGGGAAGAGCTTGCGTCGCTTTTTCCAGGATGTCAAGCAGATACAGGTTCTTGCGGTACAGGGACGCGGAAGAAAGTCGGGCGAGAGGTTCAAGCTGATAACGGTCATGGAGTGCGGCGGCTCGTTCCTCGGCCTCTCCACGATCTTCGTGCAAATAGGCGAAGAGGTCATCTTTGGATTCCTGGTGTAGTGTCGGCATCCCCCAGGAACAGCGCACGTTTCGTCGGAGCCAAAAAGAAAAGGCGTTGCCGGGGATTCGGGCAAAGGCCAGCAAGGGTAAGAGCTTCATGGGAAAAACCTTCTTGCACGTAACTAAACCCATTGAGGCTCAGAGGTCGAATTCCTGTTGCCCGATGACCGGCGGTAACCGTGTCGGCGACATAATCCTCAATTGTTTATTAACATTCATCCGTCCAAACACAACCTGTATGTCGTCGGGTGACACTCCGAATTCATCCGCCAGGAATCGTACCATATGGTCGGTCGCCCGACCGGCTCGCGGGAGTTCAGTCACGCTGACACAGAGTTGGTGACCCTTCA
>CAIUUR010000335.1 GCA_903902345.1 uncultured Geobacteraceae bacterium
ACTGGCTGTGGGTACTGACCAGTACTTCCGTGTCATTTTTCATGATTCATAAGAACAGATCCAAAGCCGCTTTCCTGGAACTGGTGAAAGATTGGGAAGGTGTTCTTGTCAGTGACGGCTATCGACTCTACACAAAATGGGTCGGTCTACGTCAGACCTGCCTGGCACACCTCATCCGGGACGCCAAAAAACTTTCCGAAAGCAAAGACGAAGAAATAGCAAAATTTGGTAAACATGCACTCGCCGAGTTGAGAAGGCTCTGTCATATGGCCCATGAAAAACCAAACATCGGTGAGTGGCGCGCCTTTTATGCCCGGTTCATCTCACTGATAACTCGGAACCGCGAAAAAAAGAATGACGCCGGCAGGTTCGCGGCCAGACTCTTTCGAGAGATCGATTCACTTTGGCTCTTTCTGGAGGAATCCGGGGTGTCGCCAACGAATAACCATGCTGAACGTATGTTGCGCTACGCCGTTTGCTGGCGGAAACGAAGCTATGGCAATGTCAGCGAGAAAGGACTCCGTTGGACAGAGCGGATACTTTCCGTCAGGCAGACCTGTCGCCTGAAATCCAAAAAAACCTTCCCCGTTTTAGTTCACGCCATCGATTCGCACTTCAAGGGCGTCACGCCCGACCTTGCCTGGATTGCTGAGGCGTAAACGCCCCCCCCCCCGGTGATTGCTTACGTTTCGCCCGCCGAATATTACTCTGCAGTTCAGCTAACGCAGATAACGTGCCGGAAAAACAACACGACGTATATCAACGCAACTATCCGGTTATATGAGTGTATATTGGTATGCAGGCAGGAGGGGGAAGGAGAATCCGTCAATAATAACTCGTCACATGTAACGGTACCGTAACCTGTGACGACAGCATCCAAGACATTACCGGCGGGTCTGGAACAACTTCTCGCAGGAGAATGAACGCTGAAAACAGCGACTCGTTCTGCGCCCGGGGAGGACGGCGCATGGCGCCGGGTTCCAGAACCTCAAAGGCCAGGGGGATCGAGAGGGTGACGCTGGCCACCAGGTTGATCCAGAGAGTCTGGGTTGGCGACATGGCCAGCAACAGAACCGGCAGACCGTCCGGAAGCACCGAGGGAAAGAAGAAGAGCGAGACGGAAAGGATGCAGGCCAGTCCCAGGTTGGTGGGGAGCACGAAGGCCAGGAACTTGATCAGGTTGTCGTAGACCCGTCGCCCTTCTTCCACCGCCGCGGCGATGGCCGCACCATGCCGGAGCATTTTGACCCGGTTATTTTTGCCTCGTTTATGGAACATCACCTGTCGTTCCGGGATATTTTTGAGGAATACACGGGGGGTGAATGCCGCGACGCAGACGATAAACATCAGTCAAGCCTTGCAGCCACAATGAATTGGATCGAAATAACAGGAATTTTTCTCGTTCCCAAGCTCCAGCTTGGGAACGTAACAGGTCATGCAGTTTGATTTTTCGGTTGTAGTTCCATTCCGGCTTCGCAAAAACCGGACCTCTGGTGTATAGTCGCCCATATGGGCATTTAAAAACGGCTGTAGAGGAAGAATCCAATCATGACCGAAACTGTCTGTGATTTCTATTGCGGCAAGATCCTGACCGGTCTTCAGGTCGTACCGGTCTGCTTCGAGAACGAACGGCTCCTTGCCTTTCGACACACCAACCCTCTTTGGGAACAGCACGTCGTTCTGCTCCCCAAAAAGCATATCGAATCGCTTTTGACCCTGGAGGAGGCGGACAATGACCTGCTCCTGGAACTGATCGGGGCGGCGAAGAAGATCGCCGGGGATTTCATGAGCCGCTTCGGGGCCGCCCGTGTCTACACCAACCTGGGAGAGTATCAGTCTTCCAAACACCTCCACTGGCACATCGGCAGCGGCAAGCAACTCCGACCATATTGACGACAGCAGTTGCCGGATGAGCAGTTTTTCTCTCTTCAGGAGGGGGTGAAACCGGTACTCCGGATGCTTGAAGCAGGGCAGGTCAACCGGCGATCAGCATGGTGAGGCCTGCGGGAGAAGATAATGGCACGCAAGACCCCATTTTCAGACAACGCTCCCCTTGGCGGTTTGCCGAGGATCAGGCTTAGGAAAGGATTCCCGTGGTGGGAGAGCTTGCCGGCGATGCGAGGAACTTCGCACCTGGAACAGGTGATTACCTATCTCCAGGGTTGCCGCTGGTTTCAGAGCAAAGCCCGGATCATTAGCGGATTGGAGCTGGTTGAAACCGTGCTTCTGAAGCAGGGGGGTACGGAATTCCCGGTTTTTTTCCTGAAAGTAACGTATCCGGAGGGTGATCCGGAAATATACCAGATCCCCCTGGCGTTTTTGACCGGTTCGGATGCCGCCCAACTGTTCACCGAATCTCCTCACGCGGTCATCGCGTGCCTGAGCATCGGCGATGAAGAAGGTTTCCTCTGTGACGCAGTCCATGACCGGAAATTCCGGGAAGCGCTTCTTGCCTTTATTCTCGGCCGGCGTCAACTTCATGGCGAGAAGGGGGGGATTCTCGGTGCCGGCCATGCCGCAGTTTTCCGTCATGAATCCGCGGCGGTACCGGAGCATCTTCCGTCTGAGCTCTTCAACAGCGAACAGACCAACAGCACTCTCATCTATGGCTCTCGCCACGTACTCAAACTCTTCCGGAAGGTGGAACCCGGCATCAATCCCGAGGCGGAAATTTCACGGTTTCTTACGGAAAAGGCGCTCTTTCCCCACGCACCCCCTTTCCAGGCGGTTGTCGAACTTCGGAAAGCCGGTGATCAGCCGTATACCCTGGCGCTCTTGCATGGCTATATGAAAAATAAGGGGAACGCCTGGCAGCTCTCCCGGCGGCTGCTTGCCCGGTATTTCGAACGAATCCTGTCGCGTCCGGATGACCTGGCCTCCCCGCCGAACCATCCGCCGGGACTTCTCGAAGGGAGTCAGTGCGCTGTCCCGGAGATCATTGTCGAACTCATGGGGGGCTTCCACCTGAAAATGGCCGGTCTGCTGGGGCAGCGCACCGCAGAACTCCATCTGGCCTTCGCCGCCGGAGAAGATGACCCGGTCTGGCGGATGGAAAAGTACTCCACTACCTACCAGCGCTCATTGTACCAATCCCAGCGCACTCAAGCCCGACGCACTCTCCAGCTCCTGGCGCGGGAGCGGGAGAAACTCTCCGGAGAGGATCAGAAGCTGGCCGATGGGGTGCTCGCTGCCGAAGAAGAGATCATTGCCCGACTGAAGCTCATTGTCGGACACCGGATCGCTGCGATGAAAACCCGTACTCATGGTGATTTCCATTTGGGGCAGGTACTGTTCACGGGCAACGATTTCGCGATCATCGACTTCGAGGGCGAACCGGCCAGGAGTTTGAGTGAACGGCGACTCAAACAGTCTCCCCTGCGGGATGTGGCGGGGATGATCCGTTCCTTTCATTACGTGGCCCATACAGCCCTGGCTCATCAAGTTGCCGGCCGCCCCACGGACCTTCCCTTACTGGAACCATGGGCGGAAGCATGTTACCACCATGTCGGTTGCCGGTTTCTGAAAGGCTATCTGGATCGGATCTCCGGGACTTCTCTCGTCCCATCGGACCGGCGGGATTTAGAAACTCTGCTCAGGGCGTTTATTCTCGACAAGGCCCTGTACGAACTCGCCTATGAACTCAATAATCGACCCGACTGGGTCGCTCTTCCCCTGAAAGGTATCGAAGGGATACTCCGGGAATGCCGGGTTGACTTGCATCAAGAAGAGGGGCAAAAAGGTTTATAGTTTCAATCAGATGTTCATTTCCCGTTTGAAGTCGGGAAGGGTGTTTTGATAACTATCTCTGGGGACATTCTCCACAAGGCAGAGCCCTGTGACGACGGCGTCCAAGACGTTACCGGCGGGCATTGAACCACTTCTCGCAGGAGATGACCGGTAGAACTATGGCACCTGCCAGCAGTGCGTTGAAACAGTCCTGCACCGTAAGCGGCCCGGAGTTGAACAGGTTTTGCAGCGGTGGCAGGTAGATGAAGCCGGCCTGAAACAGGAGCAACAGACCGATGCCGATGAAAATCGCCGGATTGGAGAGTACCCCCTGGGTAAAAAACGAATGGCGCAGAGAGCGGCAGTTGAGCAGGTAGAAGCACTGGGAGAAGGTAATGCCCGTGACGCAGAGAGTCTGGGCATGAGCCAGGGCGCGGGCATGTAGCAAGGGGGTGAGAGGGAAGTGCCCCACGACCCGGAAGTAGTCCCAGAGAAAGAGGCCGGAACCTGCCAGAGTCATGAGCCCCGCCACCAGGACCAAACGCAGGACGATGAACCGTGAAAACAGCGGCTCGCCCGCCGACCGCGGAGGGCGTCGCATGGCGCCGGGTTCCAGAACCTCGAAAGCCAGGGGAATCGAGAGGGTGACGCTGGCCACCAGATTGATCCAGAGGGTCTGGGTTGGCGACATGGCCAGCAGCAGGACCGGCAGACCATCCACCAGCACCGTGGGAAAGAAGAAGAGCGAGACGGAGAGGATGCAGGCCAGTCCCAGATTGGTGGGGAGCACGAAGGCCAGGGACTTGATCAGGTTGTCGTAGACCCGTCGCCCTTCTTCCACCGCCGCGGCGATGGACGCGAAATTATCGTCCACCAGGATGATCTTGGCTGCTTCCCGGGACACCGCCGTACCGGTTATCCCCATGGCTATCCCGATATCCGCCTGCTTGAGGGCCGGAGCGTCATTGACCCCGTCACCGGTCATGGCCACCACCTCTCCCCCTGCCTGAAGGGCCTCCACCAACTTGATCTTATGCTCCGGAGCCACCCTGGCGAAGACATGGCAGCTCATGACGGCGTCTCGAAGCTGTCCGGGTGAGAGATCGTCCAGCTCCCGTCCCTGCAAGGATGACTCTCCCTCCCCCAGGAGACCCAGCCGGCGGCCGATGGCCTCGGCCGTAAGCGGATGGTCGCCGGTAATCATCTTGACGGTTATGCCGGCCCCGTGACAGAGTCCGATGGCGGCCATGGCCTCCGTACGGGGAGGGTCCAGCATACCCATAAGCCCGAGAAAGCTGAGACCTGACCCATCA
>CAIUUR010000336.1 GCA_903902345.1 uncultured Geobacteraceae bacterium
ATTCATCTGCGATGACGAGGAGGAAATCCTCCGCTATCTCGGCAAGATCCTCGCCAGCCAGGGGTATGGTGTGGAGACCTTCACCTCGGGATCCGCGCTTCTGAGACGCCTCGGTGAACCGGGTGAAGAGCCGGGGCTGCTTCTCCAGGACGTCCGGATGCCGGACATGGACGGGATCACAGTGTTGAAGAAGATCAGGGTGCTCCGACCGGAGCTGCCGGTGGTGGTCATGACCGCCTTCGGCACCATTGACAATGCCGTGGCCGCCATCCGGTTGGGGGCCTATGATTACCTGACCAAGCCGTTCCCCAAGGAGAAAGTCCTCACTGTCATGGGGAATGCCCTGGAGCAGAACCGGCTTCGGGAAGAGAACCGGGCTTTGTGGGGAGAGTTGGGACGCACCCCGTCGGCTTCCCCCATCATCTTCCGGAGTTCCCGGTTCCGGGAACTCTACGATCTGACGCTTCAGGTGGCAGACAGCAACGCCAATGTCCTCATTACCGGCGAATCGGGAACCGGCAAGGAACTCATCGCCGCAGCCATCCATAGTCATAGTCCCCGACGGGAGCGGCCGCTCCTCTCCCTCAACTGCGCGGCCCTCACCGACACCCTGCTGGAGAGCCAACTCTTCGGCCATCTACGGGGCGCCTTCACTGGCGCGGTCTCCACCCGAAAGGGGCTCCTGGAGGAGGCGGGGGGCGGAACCCTCTTTCTGGACGAGGTGGGTGACATGAGCCCCCCCCTCCAGGCAAAGCTCCTCCGGGTCATCCAGAGCCGCGAGTTTCTTCCCGTGGGGGCAACCCGCCCCTGCCGTGTGGATATCCGTTTCGTAGCGGCCACCAACAAGGATCTGGAGACGGAGATCAGCCTCGGGCGGTTTCGGGAGGATCTCTACTACCGACTCAACGTCATCCCTCTCCACCTCCCTCCCCTTCGGGAGCGGATAGAAGACGTGGCCCCCCTGGCCCACCACTTCCTTGACCGCTTTGCCCGGCGGATGAACCGGGGAATTACCGGAATCAGCCAAGAGACACTGGCTATCCTGGAGGCCCATGCATGGCCCGGCAACGTGCGTGAGCTGGAAAACGTGATGGAACGGGGGGTTATCCTGACGCGGGGCGACAAAATCCTGCCGGGGGTGCTCCCCCTGAAACTGACGACCCCACCAGCCGAGCCGGTTACGGTCGGCGGCGATCTCTCCCTGGAGTCGGTGGAAGTACATCATATTCGTCACGTGCTGCACCGTACCGGATTCCACAAATCCCGAAGCGCCGAAATTCTCGGCATCTCCCGCAAGACCCTGGACAGAAAGATCGCCGAATACGACATACGGGGTTAGAGACAGATGCCCCGTCGTTTCCCCATCAAGGCCAAGCTCGCCCTGGCCACCCTCATTCCGCTGGTTGTTGCCATCGCCTCCTGCTGGCTGGTGGGGGTCTTCGTACTCAACACCCGGATCGTGGCCGAGGCCCGGAGTACGGTTCGCAACGACCTGAACGCAGCCCATGAGAGCTACCGTCACGAGCTGGAGAGTATCCGGGACGTGGTCCGGTTCACTGCGTCCGCCCCTTCCACGGTACGGGCCCTGGAGCACGGCGATCGGGTTGCCCTGGCGGCAATTCTTCCCCCGCTTCTGAAGGGGGAGCAGCTGGATATCTTCACGGCAGTGGACGCCACCGGCACCGTCATCTTCCGGGGGGCAAATCCCCAGGCATTCGGCGACAGCCAAGTGGAAAACCCCTATGTGGCCCGGGCAGTGGCCGGAGAGACCCTTGTGGGCGCCGATGTCGTCCCTCTCCGGCGGCTGAGAACCGAAGGGGATGAACTGACCCGCAGGGCCGTCATTACCCCCGTCGCCACGCCTCATGCCCGCTCCAGCCAGGACGGAGTGGAACGGAGCGGCATGGTCATGGTGGCCGCCGCGCCGGTGCGCGACGCCGCCGGAAACATAGTGGGAGCACTCTACGCCGGGATTCTTCTGAACAATAATAATCTGCTGGTGGACAGGATTAAGGGAATCGTCTTCGGGAGTGACGGCGAAAACGCAACCGGAAGAGCGACGATCTTCCTCGGTGATCTCCGGATCGCCACCAACGTGAAGCTTGCTGACGGGAAACGGGCCATCGGCACCCGGATGTCGGAGGAGGTCTACGCCAAGGTTCTCCTGCAGCGTGAGAAGTGGTTCGACCGAGCCTTCGTGGTCAATGACTGGTTCTTTTCGGCCTATGAACCGATCCTCTCACCCTTTGGCGTCCCCATCGGCGCCCTTTACGTGGGAATGCCGGAGCATCCTTATTCCGTCGTCAAGGTGAAGATGGGTCTCCTTTACAGTGGAGTCCTTCTCATGGGAGCACTTCTGGGGCTGATTGTCTCGCACCTTCTCAGCGCCCGGTTGGCGGCCCCCATTCACGAGCTGGAGCGGCTGGTCAGACGAGTGGCAGCCGGCGAACGGGGGATCAGCATCAATGCCTCGTCAAGGGATGAGATCGGTGATCTGGCCCTGGAGTTCACCGCCATGACCGAGGCGCTTGCCCGTCAAGAAGAAGAGATTCAGGGGCTCAACCGTGGGTTGGAAGACAAGGTGCGGGAGCGAACCCTGGAGCTGGAGCGACAGGGGGAGCAACTCCTCGACACCCGCGAAGAGCTGCACCGGGCGGAGAAACTGGCCGCAGTGGGAGCGCTGGCCGCCGGGGTAGCCCATGAAGTAAACAATCCGCTGGCCATCATTCGGGGAAATGCAGAGTTGTTGGAGATGGAACTCCCCGCCGACTCCCCCAGCCGTGAAGAGGTGGCGATCATCACCCGTCAGGTGGGGCGAGTGGAACGGATAATCTCCGGGCTCCTCCGCTTTGCCCGCCACGAGGAACGACGGTTGGATCAGGTGGATATCCACCGAATCCTGGATGATGTTCAGGGAAGCATCGGCCATCAGGTTTCCCTTGAAGGGATATCTCTCGTCAAGGAATACGACCTCACCCTGCCGGAGATCACAGTCGATGGTGACCAACTCCGTCAACTTTTTGCCAATCTCATCGTCAATGCCGTGCAGGCCATGCCGGACGGCGGAACCATCACGGTGGCGACCCGGTTTGACCCCCAAGCGGCGAGTTGCACCGTCACCGTGTTGGACACCGGTGGCGGCATCGCTCCGGAGCATCTCTCCCGGCTCTTCGACCCCTTCTTCACCACGAAGAGGAGCGGAACCGGACTCGGCCTCTCCGTCTCCTACGGCATTGTCCGGGATCACGGGGGAAGCCTCTCAGCGGCAAGCCCCCCCGACTCCGGGGCGCTCTTCACCGTCACCCTCCCCTGCCCGACAGCGTAGCCGGACAACTCGCATCCCCACCGATGCACTGACCAGCAAACCGGAACTCCTATTCCGGTGGCGCAGGAACAACTCTCAACCATCCGTCAGGACACCGTTTCACATAAGGATAGTACCCTTCGGGATTCCGGCAGTAATACCAGTAACCGGTTGTCTCTGGCGATGTCGGACCCGGTTGCACAAATATCCCCTCCTCAGGGTGCCGGATAACGGGCGCCGGGTAGGAATAGTACGGGTAATAATAGTGGGGCTGAGACAACTCCCACACGCCAAGCCCGAACAATCCTAATCCCAGAGCTGGCCCCCACCCCCAACCACCCCCGTGGCCACCCCCTCGAGCCTGCCCCGGAGAAGTGAACGCCATCAACAACGCGACCGTAAGCAGCAACATCCGCAATAGCTTTTTCATGGCACACCTCCCTCTACAGTGTACACCAAATACGCACTTCGTGCGACCTGAGGAGGAGAGCGGCCACCTTATTCAGCGCCTACAGAACCAGCCGGTTTTTCAGTCGTACTCGACCTTTTTCAGGGGACTGCTTTAACCCGGAAGCAACTTGCAGATTTGACCGGTATCCCGCAACGGCATATATCGGCGCGGCGAAGGGCATAAAAGCGGCTTGAAGCGTATTGATAATATACCACTGACTGGGATATACACAATTTTGGCATGGACAGTTAAACTCACTAAGGTGATTCGCGACAAAGAACATACCAGCAACCGGTCGAATCTATTGGGCCTTTTGGACATCCTGTCCGTATTCAAGCGGCTATAGCGCTTGAAAAGCCTTTGATGATATTAAATGATTCTAAGATTAAACCGCTCAAAACGCGGGCAGGATGCCCGCTCTCCCTGGAAAAGCTGATCGACAGATTTTCCAGAGGATATTTTTTGTGGCGAATCACCTAACAAGGCGGCGAAGCAGTATGCGAAACTTCCCAAACCCATTCGGGATTCTATAGACACCCTGATAATGGAAATTCGCATTACAGGCCCGGCGCGCGGTAATTGGCAGAACTACGGAAAACTGACCGGGAACCAGCATCACTGTCACCTGAAGAAGGGCATGCCGACCTATGTGGCAGTTTGGAGCGAAGAGAAGGAAGCGATCACGGTGGAGGTGACATATGCAGACACTCACGAAAAAGCGCCCTACTGAAAATCAGGTAGAAGTCAGGTTCAAGAGCTCCTATGCGAATATGGTCAAATTGCGCCGTATGGCGCGGGCACTAAAGGTCAACGATGTTAGCGAGTGGGGACTTGAGGAAAAGGAGCTGTACGATCCTGAAGAAGTGTCTCCGGAACTGTCATGGAACAGCGGCGGTGTCTCCATTCGTGGCGGCAGGGGCAAGGAAGGACTGACACAGAAACAGCTTGCCGATATGATCGGCATTTCTCAGCACCATATCTCAGAAATGGAAAACGGAAAGAGACCTATCGGCAAGGAGACGGCCCGGAAGCTGGCGACGGCCTTGAATGTCGACTATCGGGTGTTTCTCTGATCACTCCGGAAAAGAATTTCAGAGGTATCACCTGGCAACATTCTTAACATCAACACGAAGCAAAGGAGTAAGGCAAGGGGTAGAATCACCCTGTTGAGGCTGTCCCCCTGGGAATATTTATTTTCACATTGGCTTAGGGAGGAGGGGGTGAAAGAGACAACCGCAACGCGTAACGGACTCTATTTAGTTTCGTAACAAGTTGTAAGCAGGAACTTTATTACGGCACCAGCTACGGCACGACAAAAAAGGACTTAAGCGAAAACGCCTAAGTCCTTGTTTTTGTTGGCTCCCCATCGCGGACTCGAACCACGGACAAGGTGATTAACAGTTACCTTGTCCTCTTAGTTTTTGGACGTAAATGATTAACAGAGAAAAGCAACGACGATAACGTAACACTTCAAAAACACTTTACAATTCATTCTTAATCCTCTATTCTGCAAATCAGGGTCATTCACGGGAAATCCCCCATAGCCAGACCAATAGAGACCACACAGAGACCACACGGAAAGCTCAGTACAGGGAGAGTGCGATGAAGTTCACGGACCGTTACATCTTGAACCTCAAACCTGATGGAAAGATTGTTGACATCCGCGAAGGGGAAGGTTTTGGTATCCGGATTTTACCATCCGGCGTGAAGACGTTCTTTTTCATCTATCGCATTGAGAGTCGACGCCGGTTTCTGAACCTGGGGCATTATGACCCCACCGCCACCAATGGTGAACGCGGCACCCTGGCCTTTTTCCGCAAAGAGTACACAGCAAAGAAAAAACTGGTTGATGACGGGATAGACCCCCTTGCCGAACAGGAGCAAGCCAAGCTTGAAAGAATCCTTGCTCCCACGGTGGCGCAGCTGGTAACGGAATACATCGAACGACACGCCAAAGTAAAAAAACGCTCCTGGGCAAAAGACGAGGCGATACTGAACCGCGACGTGATACCGGCCTGGGGGAAACGCAAGGCAAAGGACATTACCAAGCGTGATGTAAACCTTGTGCTGGAATCCATCGTTGATCGTGGTGCGCCTATCATGGCGAATAACTGTTTCGCGGTCATTCGGAAAATGTTCAATTACGCAGTCGAGAAAGACATTCTCCAAAGCACTCCTTGTGCCGGCGTCAAAATGCCATCGGAGAAAAAACCACGGGAAAGAGTGTTGACCGAATCCGAGATAAAAACCTTCTGGGATATTCTCCCCTCTTGCGCCATCACTCCGGACCTGCAACGTGCATTACAGCTCATCCTCCTGACCGGACAGCGGCCAGGGGAAGTATCCGGGATGCACGTTGACGAAATCAATGGTTCATGGTGGACAATCCCCGTTGAGAGATCGAAGAACAAACGCGCTCACCGTGTCTACCTGACCGCTACGGCCCTTGAATTGATCGGTGATACCACCGGCAAGGGTTACATCTTCCCGACTCCTCACAACGGCGTGGAGCGTCCCGTGGGGGATACCGCTCTTGCCGTGGCCGTCGGGCGCAACCTGAAATTTCCAATGACTGACGACAAGGGGCAACCGCTCTACACCAAAGACGGCAAACAGGCCACCGTCAACAAGATCGGAGTTGACCAGTTCACCCCGCACGACATGAGGAGAACAGCGGCTACCTTCATGTCGCAGTTGGGCGAACATGACGAAGTGATTGACGCCATTCTGAATCATGCAAAGAAGGGTATCATTGCCACCTACAACCTGAACCGCTACGACCGGGAGAAGCAGCAGGCGCTTGAAGCCTGGGAGCGGAAGTTACAGGCCATCATTACAGGCAAGGCCAAGGATAACGTGGTGAGTATCGGCACGGCGAAGGGAATAAAAGCGGCTTGATGTTTCTTGCATTTTTTGATGGTAAAGGATACCATAATGAGGCGATGGGCAACACTGGTAATCAACGAGAAGATCACTCGCACAGACGGCAGCATCATTCAGATCGTGGTATGGGATTTGCCGATACCGCTTAATGCTTCTCGCCACCGGTACAAATACCGGCTCTATTTCGGTAGATATGGTATTTGCCTTGTCCGTTTCGACAATGAGCAAGGCAAGGGAGATCACAAGCATATCCAGGGTGTTGAGTCTCCGTACATTTTCATCGACATTCCTACCCTTATGCGGGATTTCGGACAAGCTATACAGGAAAACGAGGTGTGACCATGACAGGAGAGATCGGCATTAAAAGCATTGTGGATTTTATCAAGGATGTTGAGCGGACATGGGTAGCGATCGACCGGGGCGAACCGGCACCGTTACCAGTTACCAGAATTTACTTTGAATCGGCTGAAGCCCTATCCCGCGTTATCACCCGGCAACGTCAAGCACTCTTGCAGGCGCTTCATGCAAATGGTGCGCTCAGTATACGGGGACTTGCGGCACTTCTCCAGCGCGACTACAAGAACGTTCACCAGGACGTGCGCATACTGGAGGAATCAGGACTTATCGAGCGGGACGCCAAGAACCATATCATGGCCCCCTACGAGAAGCTGAATATTGAACTCTCTTTGACGGCGTGACAATAGACGACGGCCTTGTGTCTCTCCAGTTTATGGTTCACCCGGCCAATGTGGAGCGGATCAAGAAGTTTGTCGAATCCGTGGAACCGGTTGACGAAGAGGGCAGCATTTCCCTTGACGAATTTTTCGGGAAATACTTCCCCGGTGAAACAGAAGCTGCGGTCTGCCTCAGAGGATCACGGACAAGGGAAGGTTTAACCCAGAAACAACTTTCAGATTTGACCAGTATCCCGCAACGGCATATCTCCGAAATAGAGACCGGCAAACGGACAATCGGCAAGGAGACGGCCCGGAAGCTGGCGACGGCCTTGAACATCGACTATCGGGTGTTTCTCTGATTACTCCGGAAAAGAATTTCAGAGGTATTACCTGGCAACATTCTTAACATCAACACGAAACAAAGGAGTAAGGCAAGGCGAGGCAAGGATCGCGTAACGGATATTTGACCTCATCCACTACGATATAAATCAGACACAATATCAAGCAATAATCATAATCGGCCTTCTCGATATATCGGGGGGGCCGCTTTTTTGCGTCTGTTTTTATTGACCGTAGGCAACCGCTGACAGATAGCCTGTGAGGAATTGACGTAACCGTCAACTGAGCCCATCTTGAAGGGATGCTTGCAACGTGGCATCATTCCTGGCTGCAAGCCATTTATCGGGAAGGAGTTCGGCGAGACGCTTGGCGGGGTGCCCCATGATGCGTCGCAACACATCTTCGAGGTATTCTTGGGGATTGATGTTCAAATTGCGGCACGTTTGAACGAGGGATAGAATCGTAGCCGCGGCCCGGCCACCATCCTCGCTGCCGACAAATAACCAGTTTTTGCGGCCAACAGTGAGGGGACGAATACCACGCTCCGACACGTTATTGTCGAGGCGGGCGTCGGGATGCTTCAAGTAGTTCGGCAAATAGGGGGCCAAGCCCTGATAGTAATTCAGTGCTTTGGCAAGGCTTGACCGGGGTATCAGACCACCAGCGAGAATGCGCTCTTGCACCATCTGGGTTAACTGTTCAAGGATTGGTTTTTCGATCTCATCGCGAATACGGAGACGTTCTTCGGCAGGGCGCGCCCATGCCACGCGCTCCAGCATAAACAGATACCGGATCTTCCGCAGGATGCGGCGAAGGAGCTCTTTGTCGGCTCCACCGTCAGCCTCCATAAAATAGCGACGTACGTGGGCCATACAGGGACACCAGACAATTCCCTCTACCAGCGCCAGTTTTTCGTAAGCACCGTATTTATCGGAGTGAAGAAAACCCTTATAATGTTTCAACGTTTTTAGTGGATGTTCATGGTTGCGGTTCAGGCAAAATTCAAAGAACCGGTACGGCGGATCACCACCACCGCCACCTACGTAAATCCACATATATGCTTTTTGACAGCGGCCTTTCCCTCTGACCTGGAGCAAGATCGGGGTTTCGTCGGAGAAAATAGCCTCACTTGCCAGAACCTGCTCCCTCATCATGTCGTAAATGGGTGAAAGAGCCGCTCCCAAGGTCAAGACCCACTTTGACAATGTTTGTCGGCTGATCTTGATGTCGGCTCGCTGCAAGATTTCCACTTGGCGATAGAGCGGGAGATGATCAGCGAACTTTGAGGTCAGGATATAGGCCAAGAGGCTCTCATCGGCCGGACAGCGAGGAATAACGGCATCGGGAAGGGGCGCAGTTATTACGCCAAGATCAGGAGCCGCCTTGGAGGCGTACTTGGGGCGAACATATTCGATGATAAAGAACTGTTCAGCCGTGCGCCCCAGTTTTCGGCTGATATCACTGCCAATGCAGACCAAAGGCTGGCCCGTCTCCGGACAGATCCTATCTTCAAGCGGCACGATGAGCTCAACACGTCTCACTGGAAGATTGTCAGGAAAAGAGATTGTGTCGCTACCGCGATTTTTAGAGGACTTTTTTCGGTTGTAGCGGACCTCTTGCTTCTCCGGTTCAGGCTGGGGACTCTGGTTGCTTAAACCAAAGTCTAGGAGCGGCTGACTGTCCAAGTCCATAAACCGTTCACTTTTGGCGCCGAAAATCTGTTTTTTTAGCCAGGCGAGTTGCTCTTTGAGGACACCGATCTCCCCTTCCAGCATGGTAATATGCTGGTCCTTTTCATGGAGTATTTCCCTGAAACGGAGTTCAACGGCGGTGGTTTCAAGAGCGTTTAACATGGCCGGATAATAGCACAAAAGCTGCTTGATTTAAAGTGTTAACTAGCTATTTAGACAAAGAAAATCGCTTATTTAACCGCTGTGGAACGACCCCTTCGAGGAGCATCGTGAACTGCTGCCGAGACAACTCTTTGTGTGCGTGGAAACAGCCGGAGTACGTGCCTTGTTCCAGGCGTTTATACCAGATGGCAAAACCGTCGCCCTCCCAATAGAGGATCTTTATCAGGTTGCGACGCTGGTTGAGAAACAGGAAAAGCGATCCGGTCAACAGCTTGCCAGGATGGGAGCTCTCGATGAGTCGACTTAATCCCTCAAAGCTCTTACGCATGTCGACTGCCTGGTCATACAGGTAAATCTGGTTGAGTCCGAAGGGGCGCAAGGGCTTAACCTCTTCTGAGTAGCGAGAGGATATCCCCGAGGAGTCCGGGATCAAATCCTGCCGGGACGTGCACAAAAATACCGTTGCACTCCAGAGAAATGGGCGTAGTAGCAAGGCCCACGGCCACAAATTTCCCCGGTTCCTGGTGCTCCGGTTGTTGCAAACGGTCTCGCCAATAGAGGAAGCGGTGATAACCCACGGAGTTCTCTCGGCACCAGGCGGCAATACTGAGACCGCTATTGCGCCAAGCTGCAATTTTGTCTGTCCATTCTGGGGTGTGTAACGACATCTTCGGTCCTCCTCTTGAATGAGGAGGCCAGTGTAGCGAGATCTAAAGAAGGGTTCAAGATGGGCTCAGTTGACGGTTACGAATTGACGGCTACGTGAACGCCATCGCGAGGTGTAATGCTGTGGGCAAAAAGTTCCATGATTACTCGCGGCTGAGCGTAACTACTTCATTTTTGACGGAACTTTCCAGGTCAACGGGAATTCCCGCTGACCAATCTCACAGCGGATCGTAATCCAGTTGCCGTGCGGTCAAGACGGCGTTCAACAAGTCTGACCAGAAGTCCTCGGCTTCCCTGACCTTTAACCTCCTGTGCTCCGGAAAGGAAATTTCAGCAGGGCTATTCCCTTGTTTCGTAACCATTACCACACCGAACAGATGTTTTTCTTTCATTGCACGTTCCCTCCTTCATTGCCCCCGCTGTCAGTTTAGGCATGACCTACGGGGAGGTTTCGGACCAGTTTATCCAGCCAGACGGCAAGAAAATCGATGTCCTCGGTAGTGAGGATGGGATGCTTGAATGGTGCGAGGTACAGAGGACTTACAAGCCTATAAAAAATCACTCCTTAGATTTGAGCGTGACCTGTTTTCGGAATCACTCACCGGCCTTGTATTCGACCAGTTCAATATAGACAAAACGTTTTTTCGAAATTTCTTCTTTGATCAAACCGACGTTTGGTGCGTAGTGCCTAAATATTAGTGCGCTGTCCCTGTCATATTTTTTCCATTTCCCCTTGCTTGTGTCTCGAACAAAAGTAACCAGCTGGATTTGAATCACATTGTCGAAACTGCCACCCTTCACTGTCACCTTACCTTTTTCAATAATTGTGCAACGAGTTTTTTCAAGGTCAGAGTCGTACCGATCCCAAGTCGTCCCCACTTTTAGCGGGGAACGTAGTTCGATTTGGGGCGGGACGTGTAACTGCCACTCTTGTGGACCAAAGGGAGCCAGCGTCCCCTTGTTCAGCAGAGCATCTCCCTGAATGGCATACACGTCATGACGAGGCGGGAGAGAAGGGTCAATTGACGTTTTAAAGATACAACCAGCAATCTCTTCGCGATCTGTACACTGTGTGACCTTGACCTGATAGCTTGGCACCGCATCGACACCCTTGCCCATCTGATACGTCCATACAGACCCCGCTTTCATGGAGAAGTATTCGGTCAGATCCTCAAATTTTCCCCCGAACACAGTGGTTGCGCCTACGGTTGTCAACATCATCAAAGATACAATAACAGACTGCATACCTCCTCCGCTCATCATCAGATATTTGTATTCGGCTTAGGTTGAAATCCAAACATTACATGCAAATATAACTTACTGGTTTGATGGTGCATTGGATGGTTCAGCGGTGTTAAGCCGGTACATGATTTCCCCGCTATCCCTTTCAGTGAGTTTTTTAATCACCCCTACGGAAAACATCCACCGGAGATGGTTGTTCAGGAACTCTTTTTTCTCCGGGGGATAATGCTTTGTGAGGATGTCGGCGTTGAACGGCTTGTTTCCATACTCACGATGCAAAAGGACCTCAATCTCATCGAACGATTTCCATCTGCTTTTCAAACGGAAGTACAACCGTGGCTTGCCGTCACGAACCACATCTTTACCCCGAGGAGTAATCTCCCATACGTCAGGTCGTACCTCCTCTATCATGCCGAGTACTTCAAGAAAATAAACTCTCTTGAGACTTGATTTGGGTTTGTCGGAATTCAATGCCCTACCGTCAAGCCAAGAGGTGAGGTGGTCGGTAGGTATCGGTTCTCTACCGTTGAAGAGTCCCAGAAAATTGAAAACGTGCGGTGAGTAATCAAGATCCGGGTCACGTTCACGCGTGAACTCGGTTAGGCCCGGCCCTTTTCGATTTTTGAATGTAGCCCTGATACCTGCAAGGAACCGTTTAATGTCCCCTGCCTTGTCTCCGTTAACGCGTGATTGCTTAACTGCGAGGCTTTCAGGAGATAGCGGCACACCGGCTTCCTTGTACGAATCCACTATTTTCAAAATTGTCTCAATTTCCTTCTGGTCAGTGACAAGAATTCCCAGTTCAAGGTTGTTTTCAAAGCCTCCCTTGGTGATATTGGCCGAACCGACAATGGCGGCTTTCTTCCCCAACACGATCACCTTGGCGTGGAGCCCTTCCACCAGGGTGATTTCGATTTCCCACTTATCGTATTGATTCAGGCGGAACAGTTCTTCGAAGACTTGCGGATCGGTGACACCGGTCGCCCATTCAATTTCATCGAAACGGGAAATAACGTCCATCTTGATGTGGTCTCTTTGCTTGAACCGTTTCAGTAACGGTTTGATCCCTTCAAGCGTCAAAAATGGAGAACAAAGGATGATATGCTGCACACCTCCCGTCATTTCATCGACTTTTTGGATGATGTCCGTTCCTTGTACGACGTTTGTCTGTCGTTTCTGCATCAGGGACACCCCGCCGGATTGAAGACCGTGCCGACCTGATGCTGGAATGCCCGGAAAAGCGCCGTCTCGTTGAAGCCCGGTGTATCGAAACTCTCAACCAGAGAGGAGTAGTACCATGCTTGATCATCCATCCCGACCTTGAACCGTTGCCAGAGGGTTTCACCATACGCCTCGTAGTCCCTGGCAATGGAAGTCATGTTGTCCAGCTTGTCGGCGCAGGATACAAATTTCACATCCATCGGCGCACTCTTCAGATAGTTGATGGTGTGCTGTTTCCTCTCCTGCCAAGTCGCCCCCTTGTCCGGCTCGGAACAACCGCCCACGATGGCGGCTACCCGGTCGCCGAACTCCCGGCGGATGTCCACAATGGTAACGGTCTCCACGTCTTCCACGGTGTCATGTAGGGCACCGGCGGCAACCAGTTCGTCGTCAACTCCTGACTTGGCAAGAATCGCGGCCACGTTGAATGGATGGGCGATATAGGGGATGTCCGTCCCCTTGCGGAACTGCCCATGATGGGCCTTGGCTGCAAATTCAATGGCGCGTTTGATCATAAAGCCTCTCCTTTTAATGCTGTGTGTGCGGTGAAAGACAGATACCATGATTTAGTTCTATTAGTCTTAATAAAGCGTGCATTGTAAAACTATATCCTCATAAAGCGACGAGTTTCGTTGACCATCGCCCGATTCTCTTTGATCATCCGGTCAAGGACTCTGTTGATTATCGGTTCTTCCCTTTCTCCAACGGAAAGCGCCCGTTGCCCCCGGAGACGTTTCCCCAGGGAGGTAAGAGCGTCCAGCAACCTTTGATCATAGAAATCGTCGCCATCATCGTTCTGTTCAGCTGCGGTCTTTTCAAACTCCTCCCGTGTCACGCCGAGTACGGCAAGGTCGGCGGCAAACATCTGTTCGGTCTCTTCTCTCTCCCACTTTCCCGTCAGCCAGCCATACGGTCCCGGATTCATGGTTATCTCCTTTCATGTTCTGCTCCCGATACCCTAGTAAAGATACCCGCACGGAGTGATGCACGAGAACACGTAACAACAGGCACTATTGTTGGTTATTCGGAATGACTGGCAGTGCGGCAGGGGTAGTTTCGAAGGTCTTTATCGACGACAGCATTACGAGAAACTTTTTGTACAATGGAAAAATGTACGATATGGCAATCATTGCATGATGAGGCAAACAACTGATTTAATTAGCTTTTTTCTTGACACGCATGATAAACACATGGCATCATGAGACATCAATTGAGATACACTTGAAATCACATGACACACTGGAGCAAAACATGAAAAACGCAGTTGCCAACCACGCCGTCCACACCATCCTTTCTGCAATCATTGCCATGACTGAACAGGAGGCCGACGGCCATAACACAACAATATGCGGACTGGCCCGAATCGGATTGAACACTACGATTGAAGCAATGGAGCAGGCCGAACCGCTGGCAGCATAAGAGCCGCCACCCACCAGGAAAGGAACTTATCTAACACAAAGGAGACCGCATGGAACCGATAAATGATCGGCTCATCACCATCAAGGAAGTCGGGATAATTATTGGTGGACGATCAAGAGCGTCAATCTACCGCGACGTCGCCACCTGCCGCCTGCCGCGCCCGGTTAAAACAGGCCCCCAATCGGTGAGGTTTTGGCATTCCGAAATCATGGCTTCAGTCGAGAAGTTTGAGCGCACATAAAGCCGCCAACCAAAAGAGCCGCTCCTTCATTCGAGGGGGCGGCTCTTTTACTCAGGGAACTAACCGAATCGGACGAACCGACCCTTACCCTTCCAGTATGATTGCGTCCCCTGTGCGGCATCCTGCGGCGGTTGCCAGCAACGGTGACGAGTTCATCCAACCACAGTACCCACTACAGTGGACCTATAGGAGACAAACCGACTCCCTAAATCAAGGGGACGTGTCACATTCAAGCAGATTCATTGCTTTTCAGGGAGTAGCGGCAGGCATGTAGACCACACCAGAGACCACACGACACAAAAAAGGACTTAAGCGAAAACGCCTAAGCCCTTGTTTTTGTTGGCTCCCCATCGCGGACTCGAACCACGGACAAGGTGATTAACAGTCACCTGCTCTACCGACTGAGCTAATGGGGAATGTGTACCTTCAAGTGCTAGGGGGTCGTGTTCCCATGCAGAACAACGGCACCCACTTCGCTCAAAGGAATACCCTTTTAACCTGTCTCAACGTCAATGTCAAGAAAAATATTTTCCGGCAGCATCGTCAAAAGCAACGATCCGGGACACGAAACATCCGACCTGGCAGCGATAACCCTGTGCCCCACAGCTAAGGTAAAACTGGCGCCAACAATTGTCCACAATTAACCATGCGATGCAATTGATGCAGGGTTTGCTCCCCACACATGATAACCAGACAACTCCTCTGCAAAAAATCAATATTATCCTTAAAGCACTGGGCGCTTCCCTCTGGAGGAGATAGCCACACCTCGAAGCAAATCATGCCATTTTTGAATGACCGACATCGAGCAATAAATTCATATTCATTTAAGGCATTTTGAAGTGTGCAATAAGGAAGACTATTGACAGCGATAAGGCATGGCAGTATAGTTGTCGGAAATTTACCAAGCAGTGTGTGAAATCAAGGGCTGAGATACCCAAAAAGTTCGGTGGTAGCAGTGGAACTGAACAAAAAAACTCATAGGGAGGAATATCCGAATGAAGAAGGAAATGGCAGGATTAGTTGCGCTTCTGCTGCTGTCCACAGCAGGAACGGCGTTAGCCGGACAAAGGGCAGGAGCGTTCTCGCTCTCGCCATTCGTTGGCGGTTACACGTTTGACGGTGTGGAGCGACTGGAAACGCGCCCAGTGTATGGACTGAGACTTGGGTACGACATCACCAAGAACTTCGGAGTCGAAGCTACTTTTGATTACGCCTCGACAAAAAGTACGGACAACACTAAAGCCCCCGGAGGACAGATTAAACCAAACGCCAACAGCAACCTCAGCGTTTACAACTACCGGATTGAAGGTATCTACAACTTTATGCCGCAGAACAAGCTTGTGCCGTTCGTAGCTATCGGCGGCGGCGGCAGCACCATCAGCAACCGGGCAGGTGGAGAAAAAAGCAACAACGACGGCACAGCAGATGTCGGTGGTGGTATCAAGTACTTCATCGGTGATGACATAGCTCTTCGCGCGGACACCCGAGCTATCATGTCGTTTCACCATAATATCGATTTCAAGGGCGGTGGTGACACCTGGATGAACTACGAGTACACCCTCGGCGTCCAGTTCCTCTTCGGCGGGAAAAAACCGCTGGTGCCGATAGTTGTCGAACCTGCCAAAACCGTGGTTGTCAAAAAAGCGGAACCGACTCCCCCGCCGGCTCCGGTTCTCGTACCGGTTGACGGAAAGGTTGGAGCATGGTCCGACTGGAGTGCATGTTCCGCACCTTGCGGCAGCGGCAGCCAGAACCGCACCCGTCCTGTCCTTACCCAACCGGCTAACGGCGGAGCTCAGCTCCCCTCACTGAATGAGAGCCGTAGCTGCAATGTCCAGACGTGCAAGGAAGAAGAAAAAATAAACCTGCTCATCGAGTTCGACTTTGACAAGGCTGTCATCAAGAAAGAGTTCTACCCCAACGCCGATGCCGTTGGAGCGTTCTTGACGAAAAATGACAAGGTATCAATCACGGTTGAAGGCTGGACCGACAAAATCGGAACGGACAAATACAATAAGAATCTTTCCCAGAGACGTGCCAACGCCGTTAAGTCCTACCTTGTCAACAAGCATAAGATTGATCCTGCCCGCATCACCGCAGTCGGTCACGGCAAGAGCTTCAAATATGACAACAAAACCGAAGTCGGACGCTACAAGAACCGTCGCGTGGAGATGAACCAGGCCGTTACCGTCGAGAAAAAATAACCTGATATCCATAGGATACATACTAATAACGGCCATACCCGAACGGTATGGCCGTTATTAGTATGATGCTCGCCGAACCGAGTGGAGCACACATGAAAACCATACTGACGACTCTGTCGCTTATGCTGCTGGTTGGAACAAGCTCCGATGCCACCGAGTGGGTCATTGTGCCGGGGGCCAAGGTCGATGGCGACATAATCTGCCTGGATCGGGACAACGTGGTCAAGGAAAAAGGTATTATTTCAGCATGGATCAAACGGTTCAAGGAAGGGGGAAGCTACAGCAAGACTCTCTTCGCGTTTGATTGTTCCTCGGGAAAGACCAAGATGGTCAGAGCAGTGGAATTTGACAAACCAACGAGGAGGACCGACAGACTTGAATATGAATCCTATTGGGAGGTCAGTGCGCTGGAAACACCCGCCAGCGCCGCCGCCATGATGATCTGCAAGAAAGGAAGAGGATTCAATCCTGCCCTGGTGAGCATGAAGGAAAAGCTGTAACCGCCGAAGGGCTGTTTCACGATGGACCCAGGTTCCCGTCGCGCCACGGGTACCACGCAATCAGTTCCCCCTCCCTGCAATCCGATCCCCCTATTTTTCAACTGCCGGACCCTTTACCCTCTCCCGCCACAAAAGTGGCGCCTCGCCGGGAACATCACGCGTGCTCCCAGCCACTGGCCTGCCAATTATCCAGGTGGTCGACCGGGTCATGCCAGGGAGGTATGGTCAATCGGAGATATCGGGCGATGGAAGCAACATACGGCTCGTACATGGACCTGAGGGAGTTGAGCCGTTCATCGGCCTCGTCGTCGGACCTGAGTTTTAACCCTGACGCCGCGAGAAACCGACGCATCTCAGCCAACTGCTCCGGCGGGAGCCGGTCATCGCCACTCCTGTCAGGGCGAGCCTGAATGACGTGGGACAGATCCACAACTGCATGTCGGGCCATGGCGAAGGTCAACTCGGCCTGGCGTTCGCAGGCTCCCTCCAGACCAACCATGACGATGGCACAGGTATCAAGAATGGCGGTCAGAGCCGCCAGCCATGACTGGTTTTCATGATGGGAGCGAAAATAGGCGAGCACCGGGTATGAGAGATGGCTTTCCAGTAATTCGGAAGTCCACAACTCCCAGTCATGAAGCAGGTGACGTAACTCTTCCAGCGCCAGATCGCGTCCATGGCGACGGATAATCTCTGCGGCGGTGGCAGGAGAACCGCCCCGGGCATCCAGCAGGGCAATCCTCACCTCACGACGGGCAAAAGATTGATTGAGTGCCGGGAGGTACCCGATGACCAGAGCCAGGAAGCCGAACCCCATCCCCGACTCCATGACCGTCAGGAAACGGGCTGGAGGGAGTAACGGTGCAACGTCGCCAAGGCCGAGGGTGAAAAAGGTCGTACCACTGAAATAGATGCAGGTAAAAAAATTGTACGTCGTCCCCTCGGGGGTGCTGAAGGTCGTACCAATGGAGAGGTGGAGCAGGGCGAAACCGAAAATGATTCCTCCCACCCAAATACCGAAGAGAAGGAGGAGCGAAAGAGGACCGAAAAAGCCGAGATAGTTCTCCTGCTGATGGCGGGCGCCAAGGGTTCGTACCGCCGCCGTCCAGAAACGCCAGGTGGTCCGATAAAAGAGCTGGGTAAGTCGAAAACGACGGGTGACTCGACGGGGAAGAACGATGGTCTCAAAACCCTCCCAGAGAGAAAGGAGGACAAGAGCTGCACCGGTGAGGGCAGCGACATAATTCACAGTGAACCTCCGGAGAAGATGGCGATGAAACGACGAAATCGAGGGTAATGCCCGCTCCGACGACAGTTTCCACCTACCTCGACAGCATAACAGCATCGACTCTCCCCGAGCAACGGATTTGTTGGAGCTCTTCCCGGTACCTGGCGAAGAGAGCGAACAAAGCGGCTGGGCGGTTTGGCTTGACACGTCACTCACGAATCTCTTATACTAACCAACCGGCAACCACTTCCCACAACTCCAGCAAGGGCTATGAGGAAGGAGATTCTATGAAACATATACTGCTTCTGGCGCTTATCGGCCTGTACCCCCTGTCCGCCATAGCTGCGGAAACGACACCAACAACGCCCTATGACCTGACCGAATCCGTATTTCCTGCTGCGGCCACGATGGTGACCTTGGGATACCCCGGCAAGAAACCTGTCCCACGCTCCGCCGAGAGTCGCCTGGGGCAGGAATTGGAACTCCCCCCCTCGGAACTCTTTGCCTTCGACGAACCCACTCTGCAACGGGAAGCGCAGGAGCTGGAACTTCAACTCCCCATGGAGGAGCTCCCTGCATCAGATATCCCTCTGACGCTGAACAACAAAGTTGAATATATGCTGAACCTGTTCCAGACCAGTGGCCGAAGGTCCTTCGCCACCTGGCTTTCCCGCTCCGAACGCTATATCCCCATGATGAAAGAGGTCCTCAAGAAAGAGGGGCTTCCCGAGGACCTGGTCTACGTGGCGATGATCGAGAGCGGCTTCTCGCCCCACGCCTATTCCGTCGCCAGCGCCGTGGGACCATGGCAGTTCATTTCCGGCACCGGCAAGCGATACTCCCTCCGTATTGATCCCTGGATCGACGAACGACGTGATCCGCTCAAATCCTCGGTGGCCGCAGCCCTCTATCTGAAAGAACTCTACACCTTGTTCAATAACGACTGGTATCTGGCTACTGCCGGCTACAATGCGGGCGAGAACAAGATTCTCCGCGCCATAACTATGTACAATACCCGGGATTTCTGGCAGATATCCCAGGGACGTTACCTGAAGCGCGAGACCAAGGACTACGTACCCAAGCTCCTTGCCGCGGCCATCATCGCAAAAGAGCCGGCCAAGTACGGTTTTGCCGACATCGCCTATCTGCCACCCATCGAGTTCGATACGGTTACCATCCCTTCCCGCACGGACCTGGATTTGGTGGCAAGGCTCAGCGATTCCCCCCTCCAGACCCTCCACGATCTCAACCCTGAACTTCGCCGCTGGTGCACCCCTCCCGACTACCCCGACTACCAGCTCAAGATCCCCAAGGGGAAAAAGGAGCTGTTCGAAGCCGAGTTCGCCCGGCTTCCCGAAGACCAGCGATACGTGGAAAAGGTCGCCCACCTCCGTTATCGGGCCACCAAGCGGGATACCATCGCCTCGCTGGCTCGTCGTTACGGGACGACCCCCGAGGCACTGGCAGAACTGAACCAGATCAAGGTGGGCCAGCGGATCTCCGGAAAGAGACTCACCGTACCGGTGACACTGGCGAGCCTGGATCGCCCCCTATCAGTCAAGCGAAGCCCTGCGACGGTTGCCTCCGCCGAGAAGGGGGTCTTCAAAAAGTACTATACCGTCCAGAAGGGAGACACCCTGGCATCGGTCTCGAAAAAATTCAACGTACCCGCCGGCATTCTCCATGCGTGGAACAGCGTGAAGGGGCACTTCTCGCTCAAGCCGGGCAAGAGGATCGTCGTGGCGAAATTTGTCGAGAAGAAAGGAGCCATGGTCGCCGACGGCGAAAACAGTTAGTGTGTCATATCTATTCTACTCCAGCCTCTTCCCGTTTCTGAAAGGACCTCCACCCCATGTATAATCTCTCCATCTCCGCCACAGCCGGCCTCGTCGTCCTCCTTCTCCTCAAATTTGCCGTCGACCTCCCCCTCTGGGGCGCGTTTCCTACGGGACTGGTCATCTTTGCGGGATGTTTTTACCTCATTTCCCGGGTCATCATGAAAAAGGTGATGGCCATCATGGAGTCCGCCTCCAAGGATTTGCAGGCTAATCCTCCACGCATCGAAAAAGGGATCAAGACCCTCCAGACGGCCATGAAGTACGGCCCCTGGCAGATTTATGTCACCGGCCAGCTCAATGCCCAGATCGGGATGATCTACTACATGAAGCGCGACTTTGCGGCCGCCTTCCCCTACCTGGAGAAAGCCTTCTTCAAAAACTGGGCGGCCATGGGGATGCTGGGGATCTCCTACATGAAACGGCAGAAAAAAGACAAGATGAAGGAGACCTTCGAGAAGGCGTTGCAGGCCTCACCCAAGGAGGGGCTCCTCTGGAATCTCTACGCCTACTGCCTGGCCGAGGGAGGAGACACCGAAAAGGCCCAGGAGGTGCTCAATCGAGGGCTCAAGAAGCTGCCGGGAGATGAGAAGTTAACGGCCAACCTGGAGGCGATCTCCAACGGCAAGAAGATGAAGATGCGGGCCTACGGTGATCTCTGGTTCCAGTTCCATCTGGAAAGCGTCGCGGCGATCCAGAAGCATCAGATGGAAGCCATGGGGGGGATGCGCCGCCGGACGGTGCGAAGATAAGTTGGAATTGAAAGGGCGGCCGCAAGGCCGCCCTTTTCGTATTTCAGGTGAACCGTTGACAGCGGGACCGGGCTGACGTATACTTACTCACGGAATGCACGTCAGCATCATATGAGGAAAGCCATGCAAACCAAACTCACGTTACGTCTCGAAGATCATCTGATTGAACAGGCGAAGCAGTACGCTGTGGCGGCGGGAAAATCGCTATCTCAACTCGTCGCCGACTATTTCAAGATGCTCGCCTCTGAGAACTGCGTAACGACGCACCCCGCAACACCGATAACGCAATCGCTTCGTGGACTCCTGAAAGACTCGACGGTCGATGAGAACGACTATCGAAAACATCTGGAGGAAAAACACCGGTGAAAGCACTGCTGGACACCACTATCGTACTTGACCTGTTGATGGACCGCGCCCCCTTTGTCGATGCCGCAGTCGAACTGTTCTCGTTGATTGAACAGGGAGCCATCACCGGATACCTCTGCGGAACGTCCGTAACAACGGTCTTTTATCTCGCCTCCAAAGTGGTCGGACCAGGTAAAGCGGAGGAAGAGGTCCGAAAATTACTCTCCCTCTTTGAAATAGCCCCGGTAAACAGACAGGTACTGGAATCGGCACTTGCCGCTGATTTTTCCGATTTCGAAGATGCGGTTATTTACGAAGCCGGCCGATATGCGGGTGCCGAGGCAATCGTCACGCGCAACAAGAAGGATTTCAAAAAATCACGGATTCCTGTCTATTCCTCCCAAGAGATGGTTCTCCTGCTTGCCGCCCGGGGAAGATGAACCGTTAGCAGTCAAACCGCGCAATCATCCCCATCAGAACCGACTCGCCCCTCTCCTTAGGTGATTCGCGACAAAGAACATACCAGCAACCGATCGAATCTATTGGGCCTTCTTGGGAGCACGGACATCCTGTCCGTATTCAAGCGGCTGTAGCGCTTGAAAAGCCTTTGATGACATGACAATGATTCAAAGATGAAACCGCTCAAAACGCGGGCAGGATGCCCGCTCTCCCA
>CAIUUR010000337.1 GCA_903902345.1 uncultured Geobacteraceae bacterium
GACCCCCTCCTTCTCCAGATCGTCGGCCGTCCGCCGGACCCGGTCGGTGCGGGCGATCTTCTCCACGAAGGCCGCCACCGCTTCCCGCTGGCCAGGAGTCGTGATCCGGTCCGCCAGGGGATGTTCCGGGGCCAGAGACATGAAGGTGGCGCCGTAGACCGTATCCTGGCGGGTGGTAAAGACGGTGACTCCCTCCTCGCATCCTTCCAGAGGGAAGGTAATCTCGCAACCGAAGCTCTTGCCGATCCAGTTCCGTTGCATGGTCAGAACCCGCTCCGGCCATCCGGGAAGGCGGTGGGTCCAGTCAAGGAGTTCTTCGGCATACTCGGTAATCCGGAAGAACCACTGATCCAGCTCCTTCTGCTTCACATCGCTGTCGCAGCGCCAGCAGCCACCATCCTCCACCTGCTCGTTGGCCAGCACGGTCTCGCATTTTGGGCACCAGTTGACGTAGGAGGTCTTCTTGTAGGCCAGCCCCCGTTCGTACATCTGGAGAAAGATCTTCTGCTCCCACCGGTAATACTCCACGTCACAGGTCGCCAGTTCCCGGTCCCAGTCGTAGGAAAACCCCATCCGTTTCAGCTGCCCCCGCATATAGGCCATATTTTCATAGGTCCAGGCGGCCGGATGGCAGTTATTCTGGATGGCGGCATTTTCCGCCGGCATGCCGAAGGCATCCCACCCCATGGGGTGGAGGACGTTGTATCCCCGCATCCGCTTGAAACGGGCCACCACGTCACCGATGGAGTAGTTTCGGACATGCCCCATATGGATCTTCCCCGAGGGATAGGGGAACATCTCCAGAAGATAATATTTTTTTTTCTTCGGATCTTCCGTTACCTTGAAGCTCTTCTCCGCTTCCCACCGTTTCTGCCATTTTGCTTCCACGGACTGTGGAATGTATTTTTCCTGCACGAGAAACCTCCTGAACTCTTCATATAAAATCGTCGGTTGATTATACGCGAAAATCGTCGGCAACCAGTACTTTTATTTAGCAACTGCCGACTATGCCCCTCCCCGGAGCGCCACCAAGGGTAGTTCATCTTCAGAGGAGATCAGCCGGTCTATGTCCAGTAGCATGATGGACTCCCCCCGGACGGACGCCACTCCGATGAGAAAAGGGGCGATTCCCGGAGGAAGAAATGACGGCGGCGGCCGGATGTCGGCAACGGGTAGGGAAAGGAGTTCGGCCACCTCGTCCACGAGAATCCCCAGGGTAGCACCCGGCATGGTCAGGAGCAGAATTCTGGACGCCCCCCCCTCGGGGAGACCCAACCGAACCCGCAGATTAAGCACGGGGAGATCTACCCCACGGCACGTCATGATACCCGCCACAAAAGGTGGGAACCCCGCACTCCACCTCACTGTCGAAGTACGGATGATCTCTTTGACCCGCAGGGCATCCACAATAAACCAGTAGTCATGAAGGCGAAACAGGGCGCCACAGAGCGTTTGAAGCGCAGTCACGGGAACATCAGCATCATGGGATCTTTCATTCATATGGCTCCATACTACGTGGAGCTCCCCCCGATATCAAGTATCTTGTCAAGGTCCAGGAGGAGGAGCTGCGCCCCCTTGTAACGAATGGTACCGGAAACAAAGGGATACTGCCCCGGCGGCAAATCCCGGGGTGGAGGTTCCACGGCGGAACGAGGGCGCATGACAACTCTCCCCACCCGGTTGACCAGGAGACCGCAGCACCCCTCCCCCATCCTGACGGCAATGATTCGCTGCAGAGCCGAGGTGGAAACGCTTTCCACTCCGAGCCTTCCCGCCAGATCCAGGATAGCCAGGATGGCGCCGCGATGGGAGATTATTCCCCTGATCACTTCGGGGCTGCGGGGGACCGTGGTAACCCGCCGGGGACGAAGAACCTCCTTCACCCGATGAATCTCCACGGCATAGCTCTCCCCCCCCACGGTGAACCAGAGAAAACCGCGTAACTCCTCTTTCGGGGAGTTTTTCGAAGAGGCGTCCACCTTCTCAGCGGCACGCACCGACTCCCGTCCGGCCAGGATTACCCCCAGCGGATCGAAGAGAGTTATTACTGTCGACGAGGGGAGATCAGAAGCCATGGCCGTCACCCCCCCGATGCAGCTCATCCATGATGGCCAGAGGATCCAGAACCAGGACCGTCTCCTCGTCACTGAGTTCCACCGCACCGGCGATCCCCCGTACCCCGCTGAACAGTTCCCCCAGCGGCTTCAGCACCAGGTCGTGCTGTCCCCGGATACCGTCGGCCAGGATCGCCACCCGCCGCGCCCCCACAACGGCGACAACGGCGTAACCGAAGGAATCCCCCGTCGCAGGAGAGTTCCGGCCGAAGAAACGGTGAAGCCTGACCAGAGGGAGAGTCAACTCCCGCAGTTGCAGGAATTCGTTTCCCTCCAGGTGTAGAAGCTCTTCCGGAGACACGGCCAAAGTTTCCTGAATGGCTGAGACCGGGACACCATAGCTCTCCCCCCCGGCCTCAATGATGAGGGTCCTGACGATCGCCAGGGTAATGGGAAGGGCAATGCCAATGCGGCTCCCCCCCCCCGGTTCGGTATCTACGGAAATAGTGCCGGAAAGGGACGTGATGGCACTCTTTACTACGTCCATCCCCACCCCCCGCCCGGAGATTCCGCTCACCTCGTCGCTGGTGGAAAACCCCGGTTCGAAGATCAGCTCCAGTGCCTCCCGATCCGTCACCCCATGGAGAGTCCGGAGCAGCCCCCTCGCCATGGCCTGCCGACGGACCTTGACCAGATCAATCCCCCGGCCATCATCGGCCACCTCGATAACCACGCGGTTTCCCTTCTGGCTGGCGGTAATGGTGATCCTCCCCGTTTCCGGCTTACCCGCCGCCCGCCGCTCTGCCGGCGCCTCGATGCCGTGGTCCACGGCATTCCGGACCAGATGCATGAGAGGATCGGAGATATCCTCAATGATCTGTTTATCCAGTCGCGTCTCCCCCCCCTGCAGCTCCAGCTGCAGGTTTCTCCCCTCGTCCACAGAGATTCTCCTGACGACGCGAATCAGCTTGTCATAAAGAGTCCGCACCGGCACCAGGCGAATCTCCATGATCTCCTGTTGCAGCTCCTTCAGTTTTTGCCCCATCCGCTCCGCACGTTTCACCAGGGGAACCGGGTTAGTGACTCCTCCTGCTCCAATCTGCTCCACCTCATACCGCAGGGATCTCTGCGCCGCCACCAACTCCCCCACGAGGGCAATGAGATCGTCAAGTGCCCGGATATCCACTCGCACCATCCCGCTGCCGCTCCGCTCCGCCGATCTTCGTTCGTGGGGAGGAGTCGAGAAGGTGGAAATACTCCCCCCTCCCTCTTCCTCCGAAGGAGGAAGAACCGCTACTCGCTGCACAGGAATCTCTTCACAGGTCACGCAGGGGGATAGCAACCCCGGGGGATGTTCGGCGCCTACCAGGATATCAAAATCGATGCCATCCTCACGGTCATAACCCGGGGAGGGGATAGTGCTCAGCACCTCGCCCTGCGACCTGAGCAGGTCAATGAGGCTCTCTATTTCCCGGTCGAAACTTTCCAGAAGCAATGATGCATGAAGGAGAAAGAGCCGCTTCCCTTGCCGGAGGTTCTCAGCGGTACGGTGCTCCTCAAACTCGGTGAGAGAGCGGGCGATCCGTTCCGGCAGAAGCGGTTTTGGAGGGGGGATGGACGGCGGGGGAACGGTTCTGGCGCAACAGGCGGCAATCTGTTCCAGGATAAGGGTGCTGTCGGGAGGAGCAGCCCTCTGGCTGGAACTGCGAACCAGCAGGGAGAGATGGTCTACTCCCCCCTCCAGAACCTCCACCATTTTGGCGTCCAGGGGAGCCTTCCCCAGTCGAAGCAGTTCAAGGAGGCTCTCCAGGCTGTGAGCCAGAGTACTGACCGCCGTATAACCCAGCATCCCGGCAACCCCCTTGAGGGAGTGGGCATCGCGAAAGATGGCGTTGATCAGATCGGGGGGGATCGGGCCACTCCCGGCAACGGCCACGAGGATGGCCAGATCACGGCCGAGATTCTCCAGGATCTCCTCAACCTCTCCCAGAGATTCCCGCATCCCGCGAGAATCGTCATGATCGCTACGCGGCATGGGACTCTTGGGAATTTTGTCGAAAAAAAACGATGTGCGTCATGGACCGTCCGGGAAATGAGTTACTACTGATACCAATCCATCTTAATTCATACGTCACGGCAAGTAAAGGGGGTTTGCCGCAGGTGAGCACGAATCAAACGTGAACGGAATCGGATATCCCGGTGAGATCACTGCGGCTGAAGTTCGGATTCAATGAGCCAACCTATAATTAAAAAAGTTTAGTCCTTGATTTAGTCGGAGCAATATTGTATTGTACGGCTTATTAATACTATTTTAGCATATGTAAACATAATTAACATAACTACTTATAGTTGCTCTTTCATTGACAAGGACAACAGGAGATCCCCATGACAACAACGTATCCCCCTCGATCGACAATTCTCATCGTCGATGACGACCCGACAGTCATCAAGATACTTCTTAATATACTGGAAGACGACTACGAACTGCAGCAGGCGACCTCGGGACAACAGGCCCTCTCCCTGCTGACAGAGGAGAAAAAACCGGATTTGATCCTGCTGGATGTGATGATGCCGCTCATGAGCGGGTACGAACTCTACGCCGCACTTAAACATGACGCCACCACGAGCACTATTCCGGTGATCTTTATCACCGGAAAAGCGGATACCGAGAGCGAAACGGAGGCCTTGGCCGCCGGCGCCGTGGATTTCATCCACAAACCGATCAACAGGGAGGTGCTCCTTGCCCGCCTCAGAAACCATTTGGAAACGGAACTCCGGATGAAGGCGTTGCATCGCGCCAATTCGGAACTGACGGAATGGAACGGCAATCTCAAGAATCGGGTCCTGCAGCAGACGGCGCTGGTCCGTCAAAAAATCGAGGAGGCAAACCAGCTGAATGCCCGCAACCGTCAAAACAGTGAGGAGGACGAGGGTCGGATTGCTACTTCGTCGGCGAGATCCGGTGAGACTCAGGTAGAGAAACCGCTCTCCATTCTCTGCGTAGATGACGAGGAATTTGTAATCAAGGCGCTAATACGCCTCTTCCATAAAGAACCTTTCACCGTACTGACGGCCACTTCGGGAGCGGCGGCTCTGACCATCCTGAAGAATAACGACAATATCGGGGTGATCCTCTCCGATCACCGGATGCCGGAGATGACCGGTGTGGAATTTCTTCATGCCGCGGCCACCGTCGCCCCTGATTCGTGCCGAATGATTCTCACCGGCTATGCGGATATGAACAACGTCATCGAGGCCATCAACAATGGAGGGGCAGTCTGTTTCATGACCAAACCGTGGAATGATGACGAATTGCTGGACTCCGTACGGGACGGACTGCTGCGGTTCGAGGCGGTGCGGAAGGATCGTCGGGAAAAGGGATATCTGGCGGAACGAAACAGCAACCTCAAGAACCGACTCCTCCAGCAAACGGCTCTGGTCCGGCAAAAAGTCGAAGAGGCGCAAAGACAGAACGCCATCAAACCGAAGTGCCGTGAAGACATCGTCTTTTTTCTGGCCGACCTGCTGGAACGGCGCCATCGTCGGCTCAGCGCACATTCCCGCACCGTGGCGGACCTGGCGGCGGCGCTCGCGAGACAACTGGCGCTCACGCCGTCCCAGGAAGAGGAAATAAGTCAGGCGGGGCTGCTTCATGATGTAGGATTGATTGGAGTATCCGATCGTCTACTTATCAACAACATGGAATTTTTAAGCGGCACCGACATGGCCGAGTACCGCTCTCACCCCGTCAGAGGGCAGGAGATCGTTGACACCTTCGAAGAACTGCAGGGTATCGGACTCCTCATCCGTCACCATCACGAAGCGTTTGACGGCAGCGGCTTCCCCGACGGTCTGGCGGGAAGTGAGATCTCCCTGGGAGGGCAGATAATCCACCTGGCCAGTTTTATCGAGAGCAACTACGCCCAGTTGACCGGAGACGACGCCAAATACAGAGTGAGCAAAAAGGTGGTCGCCGGCATGGGAACCCTCTTCGACCCGGCACTCGCAGTCGCGGCAAACCAGGCGATGATGGAAGTCCTGACCGATTAATGTTCCGCCGCCGGCGATGGGGGCGAAAAGGGAAGGAGATTCCTGCAGGAGGGATAACCGGAACAGACCCAGAATTTTCTCCCGACGTTTCCCCCCCTGGTGACGGTCCCGACTCTCATCTTTTTACCGCAGTGGACGCATTCCGGGACCCCGGCTACGGCCGCTCCTTTTCCCGTCACCGGAGGGGACGCAACCGGCGCCGGAACTCCTTTTCCCGCCATCCCGGCCAGGAGTTGGTCAACGGCCATGATCACCCGTTTTTCCACGGCAGAGGCGACAGTTTCTCCCAACGAATCAGTGACTTCCCCCCATGCCACCTTGGCGACGGCACTTCCCACGGCGTCACCACTCCCCTCTCCGCGGGGGGGCAAGGGGGACAAATGCACGGACCGTTCCACCTCGGGAGCAACGGCGCCCACTCCTATCATGGCAGGCACCACGTCAGGACTCTTCTCTTTGCTTTTATCACTTTTTTCCTGACTTTTTTGCCTGCTCCGTTGAACCCTGGTTTCCACAGAGGAGGAATACTTCAGCTCCTGCAAGAACCACCGGACTCCATAGAAGAGCAACGTAAAAATAGCCAGGACCACAAGGAACAACCCCGCCCAAAACGCCCCCAACTCCCCGGGCGTTCCTTCGGAGGAGGATAGTGGGGAGCGGACAACGTTCGGCGCCCTCCCGGAGGGGTTCCCGGTGGAGGATCCCGAAGGGTGACGTTCCCGATAGCCGGTTTGGGCATTTTTGAGGACAAAATCGTACGTATCCTCATTTACAAGAAACTTCTCGGCAAAGGTGTCCATCCTCATCCCCTGGACTCTGGCGGAGAGGAGATACGCATCGTTAAGTACCGCCACCACCGAACTTCCGGCCTCTCTGGCGTCCGGATCGGAGGCAAAGAGTTTTTCCACCGCCATCTGAAAATCGCGAAAACTGACCCTGGTGAACTCGGAATCGGTCCCCTTTTCTTTATTCACCACCCCCGCGATGGAATTGAATCCGGAGATGCATTCAAACTTTCGTTCAGCCATGTAATACGTTTTGCGGGAACGCTTTCCCCCAAGGGTAAAAACATCGGTGATTCTTGTCACCTTCAGATCTTGAGCAAAGGAGGCCATCAGATGATCGGGTAGGGGAACGGAGCCATTCTTTCCGTCATACTTGGCGCCGGGATATTTCTCCGCCAATTTGCCGCTGATGTAGGCGACATGGGCGGAGTCGTTATCGGGAAAGGAGAGTGTCGCCTGATGGTCCAGAATCGCCACCGTGGACTGAACTTCCTGAGCGAGCTTTTCCAACTCGTTCCAATAGTCGACGGTACGTTTGAAACCATCCACGGAGAGCGGCGGTGAGGGAGTGCCGGCCGCCGCGGGTTCCAGGGGAGAAGCAGCCCAGGAGTATACGGGCTGCGCCGTCAGGAGAAACAGAATCAGGAGAATTTTCAATGCCGAGCAGACCATTTGTTTACCCTTTTGGTCCTACCAGGGTCGCCAGCAGCATCATGTTAAGAGCTATGACGATGGCGGCAACGAGCCAGAGGGCAATCTTTTCCGGCAGAGGGTTGGCGTAGCGTCCCATGACCTTTTCCGAGGAGGTGAGCGCGATCTGGGTCACGATGGTGACGGGAAGTTGTATGCTCAGAAGCATCTGGGAGATGATAAGCCCCCGGAACGGATCACCGATGGTGAAGATGAGCAACGTGGCGACCACGATCGTCAGGCTGGAACCGATCATGGTGTACCGGTCACGAATGTCGTATTCGCGACCGAAGATCCCGGCGAAGATGCTCCCGCCTGCCATGCCGGCGGTAATGCTGGAGGATAGACCGGCGAAAAGGAGCGCCACGCCGAAGATGAGTGCGGCCCCATCCCCCACCAGAGGGCGGAGCATCTGCTGGGCCTGTCCCAGTTCATCCACCCTGGCGCCATGACGGTAAAAAGTGGCTGCGGCCAGAATGATCATGGCGCTGTTGATGGCCCACCCCACCAGCATGGAGCTGCCGGTATCCAGGATCTCGTAGTTGAGCTGACGCCGGATGATGACGTCGTCCTCCCGGTTCCACTGGCGACTCTGGATAATCTCCGAGTGGAGGAAGAGGTTGTGGGGCATCACCACCGCGCCGAGGACACTCATGATGATCAGCATGGAATCGTGGGGGAAAACCGGCGTTACCCACCCCGCAACGGCCTGGTTCCACGCCACCGGCATGAGATTAAGCTCATAAAGAAACGAGAGCCCAATAATGGAGACGAAACCGATGATGAGCTTCTCGATGCGGCGGTAGGCGTTGGTGAAGAGAAGGAGGAGCGCCGTCACCGCCATGATGAACGAGCCGACCATGATTGGAATATGAAACAGGAGATCCAGGGCAATGGCCCCACCCAGGACCTCTGCCAGAGCCGTGGCAATGGCGGCCAGTACTGCGGTGGTAAGAACCGGCAGGGAGACGATCTTGGGGAGATGAGCGGTGGCGGCCTCGGAAAGACAGAGCCCGGTGGCGATCCCCAGATGCGCGGCATTGTGTTGCAGGAGGACCAGCATCAGGGTGGAGAGGGTAATCATCCAGAGGAGTGAATAGCCGTAGGTCGATCCGGCTGCCACGTTGGAGGCCCAGTTCCCGGGATCGATGAAGCCGACGGTGACCAGAAGGCCGGGACCGAGGTACCTGAAAATGTTCCTGATGCGTCGGATCATCCTACCCTCGCGTGCCGTTGACTCATCACCCCCGTACCCACCCCCCCCTAGTTCCGATCATTGGCCGGATCATTGAGGAGATACTTCCGTAATGAATTCGTCAGGGAGTCAAAGTTATTCCTGGCGCCGATCAGGTCGGCGTGGAGAACGACAGAGTTTCGCCCCGGGGAGTAGTAGGTGACAGGATTGTACGTGGTCGGCGTCACCACCGAAAGAAGCTCGAAGGAGAGAGTCAGGGACTCCTCGGAGACCGTCTCCCGGGCAATAAAGGTCAGCTCATCGGTTCCGGTGAGGTTGGCGGCGGAAAAGGGGCGTACCATTCTGCCGTAGCAGTGGATGTTCCCGTTTGCACGGTCGGAAACGGGAGCGGTGGCGCTGTCGGCCACGTACAGTCTCAGCCACTCAAGGGAGCGGTCAAAAATCTGGGCCCGGGGTATCCCGTCCAGATGAATCGTACGCTCATACAACCGTTCATGTTTCATGAGAGGAGTGGTGGACGCACAGCCACAGATCACAACAAGGGTAGCAATGACTATCATCCGTATTACCATAAGAGCTCCCCGCCCCGATCCGATTCCAACTGTCAGAATGTCTGGAATAGCAGGATCAGGGTCATCAGTACCGGAAAAAAGTTGAGATATGAAAAAAAAGCCGCTTCGCACAAAAATCCGGAAACCAGGAGCAGCGGAAGGGAAACCAGCAGATACCAGAGGGCAACCTTCGGGCCCACAACACCCAGAGCCGGCAGGAGCATGACGGCGGCGACCAGGGCGAGCCCCCAACTCCGGAAACAGTTATTGAAAATGCTCCCTCCTCCCACGGGAAAAAGCGGAATCCCGGCTCTCCGGTAGTCCTCGCCATGGCGGCGCTGGAGAAGGAAGAAGTGCGGAATCTGCCAGAGATAGAGGAGACCGGCCAGGAGTATGATCCGGAAATCGGCAGGATTTCCCCCGGCGACGCACCAGCCGATGACCGGGGGGATCGCCCCGGAGACGGCCCCCAGAGGGAGGGCGAAGGGGGTCCGACGTTTGAGGGGGGTATAGAGCCCCAGATACCAGATCGTGGCGCCTCCCCCCAGCAGCGGAGGGAGGAACCCGCCGGGCAGGGAGAGAAGCAGCAATCCCGCCAGAATGAGGATGGCGCCGATGGTCGCCACGGCAACCGGCGTAAGATCCCCCCTGGGGAGAGGACGTCGGCAGGTGCGGGTCATAAGGAGATCCAGGTCCCGCTCCAGCAGCTGATTGAGAGCCGAGCACCCAGCGGCGAGAAGCGTCACCCCGGCAACCAAGGGCGCCAATAACGCCAACTCCGGAGGCGCCGGGAGGAGGAGATACCCCCCCGCCGCGGCGATGCCGTTCACCAGCGCCAGCCGCGGACGAAACAGCCGGGGGAGGATCCGTATCACTTGATTTCCAATCCGGCGCCGTCACGCTTGAGGGAGGGGGCGCCGCCGCTTTTAAGGAAGTCGATGATGCTCTTCAGCTCCTCATCCTTGAGGGGTGAAGCCGGCATAACCGGCGGGTACCCCTTGACGAGATCCGCCTTGGGCTCCAGGATGGAGCGCCGGAGGTAGGGCTCGTCCACGGTGAGGGTCCGTTCCCGACCTCCGGTGAGAACCGTCACGCTCCTCCCCCAGATCCCCTTGAAGGTCGGTCCGACCTTGGGAGAGCCATCCAGAGAGTGACAACCGAGGCATCCCTGCTTCTCCAGGAGTTCCTTACCCGGATGCTCCCCGCCACTACCCTCTTTATTCAGCCAGGCGGTAAACTCCGCCGAAGGAAGAGCCTCCACGGTGGTGATCATGGCCGAGTGGCCGGTGCCACAGTACTGGGAACAGAAGAGGTCGTAGGAGCCGGGCTTGGTCGCCACGAACCAGGCGTAGTTCGTCATCCCCGGCACCAGGTCCCGCTTGACCCGGAAGGCGGGGAGGTAAAAGCCGTGCAGCACATCGGTGGCCACCAGGTTGACCTTCACCGGTTTCCCCGCCGGCACGTAGAGTTTTGAGCTGCTCCTGCCGTTGGCGTAGGTGAAGTTCCAGGACCACATCCGCGCCGTGGCGGTCACCTCCAGCGCTCCCTTGGGGACGTTTCTCAAGGCCAGGTAACCGGCCCAGCCATAGTAGAACATGGCCAGCACCAGCAGGGTGGGGAGAAGCGTCCAGGCGATTTCCAGCCAGACATTCCCGTCGTTTTGGGACGTCGGCTGGGGAGCGCGGGAGCGGTGGTAACGGATGACGAACCAGACCATGGCTCCGGTAATCCCCACCAGGAGGAGCAGGCAGGCGCCGAAGATGAACATAAAAACAGGGTCGACAGCCGCCTGCGTTGACGTAATCAGATTAGGGTCCACGGTATCCCCTTAGCGGTACAGCACGTCGAAAAAGGTGAAGCCGATGAAGATGGCCAGGGTGACGAGGGCGACAAACAGGAGAATCCGGAGGAGACGCCCCTCGTATTTCATATGCATGAAGATGGCGATGACCAGTCCCGACTTGATGCAGGCGATGCTCAGTGCCCCCACGATCTTGTACGGCCCCAGATCCAGCCGAGTAATCAGGACCGTGGCTGCCGTGAGCAGGAGGAGCAGACCCCAGACGGCAGAGAGCTTTCGATAGCTTATGATATGATGGGATGCTTCGGTCATGGTCGACTCCTACAGGTTACATCAGCGTATCTTTCTCTGCATCTCTGCGTGACACGGTTTACAGCATCAGATAATAGAGCGGGAAGATGAAGATCCAGATCAGGTCCACCAGGTGCCAGTAAAGTGCGCCATTCTCCAACAGGACGAAATCATCCCCGGTGACGACCCCGCGACGGACCTTTACTCCAATCCAGGCCAGCACCGAACCGCCGATGAGAACGTGGAGTCCGTGGAGCCCGGTGCTCAGGTAGTAGAGCCCGAAGAAGATCGATTCCCCCGGCGGACCGGCGGCAAGTTTGGCCGAACCGGGATAGATACCGTGATGGATCTTGGCGCTCCATTCCACGTACTTGATCCCCATGAAGATCGCCGCACAGAGAATGGTCCCCACCAAGAGCCGCAGGGTCAGGAGCTTCCGACCACCCTGGATGGCGGTCACCGCCATGGCCACCATAAGACTGCTGGTGAGGAGCACCATCGTATTGGTGGCGCCGTAGATCACGTTCAACTCATGGCCACCCGAGGAGAACTCCCGGGGATAGCGATGAAGATAGACCGCATAGAGAATGAAGAGTCCGCCGAAGAGGATGATCTCGGTGAAGAGAAAAAGCCACATCCCCAGCTTGGCCCCGGCGTAATCCTTATGCTCGCTATGGCTCATGGCTTTCCCGCCTTGGAGAAGTCGTAGGGGCCATGGGTCACCACCGGCTCCTCACTGAAATTTTCCGTGGGAGGTGGGGACGGGATCGTCCACTCCAGGGTCGCTCCGCCCCACGGGTTATTTCCCACCGGTTCACCACTCCGTAACCCCCGGATCAGGTTCACCAGCATCAGCACGAGCCCCACCGCCAGTATCCAGCTTCCCATCGTTGAGACCAGGTTCAGAGGCGCGAACTCGGGAAGATAGTCGTAATAGCGGCGGGGCATCCCCTTCATTCCCAGAACCATCATGGAAAAATAGGTGATATTGAAGCCGACGAACAGGAGCGCCCAGGCGATCAGAGCCGGTTTCTCGGCGTACTTTCGGCCGTAAAACTTGGGAAGCCAGTAGTGCATGGCGCCGAAGAGGGCGAATCCTGATCCGCCGAAGATGACATAGTGGAAATGCCCCACCACGAAGTGTGTGTCGTGCACATGAATATCGGTGGCAGCGGCTCCCAGGATCAGGCCGGTGAGTCCGCCGATGGAGAAGAGGAGGATGAAGGAGAGGGCGTAGAGCATGGGAGCTTCCAGGGAGATGGACCCCCGGTAGAGAGTGGAAACCCAGTTGAAAACCTTGATGGCCGAGGGGATGGCGACCACGAAGGTGAGGAATGAGAATATCAGGATTGCCCGGTCACTGATCCCGCTGGTGAACATGTGATGCCCCCAAACCAGGGAACCGGCAGCGGCGATGGCGATGCTGGAGAAGGCGATCATCTTGTAACCGAAGACCGGCTTGCGGGAAAAGACCGGGATGATCTCCGAGATGACCCCCATGGCCGGGAGGATCATGATGTAGACAGCCGGATGGGAATAGATCCAGAAGAGGTGCTGGTACATGACCGGATCCCCCCCCTTCATGGGGTCGAAAAGCCCCACCCCCAAAACCCGCTCGGCGATGATGAGAACCAGGGTGATCCCCAAGATAGGGGTAGCCAGGATCTGCACCCAGGCGGTGGCGTAGAGAGACCAGACGAAAAGGGGAAGCCGGTCCCAGCTCATCCCCGGCGCCCGGAGACGATGGATGGTGGTTACAAAGTTGACTCCGGTGACGATGGAGGAAAAGCCGACAATGAAGACCCCAAAAACCGCCACGGAGACGTTGGTCCCCGTGCGGGCGCTGAAGGGAACGTAGAAGGTCCATCCCGTGTCGGGGGGGCCGCCGCCGGTGAAGAGCGCGATGATGATCACGGCAGCGCCGATCATGTAAAGCCACCAGGAGAAGAGGTTCAGACGGGGAAACGAGACGTCCCGGGCGCCGATCTGGATCGGCATGACCAGATTGCCGAAGGCGCCGGGAAAGCCGGGAATGATGAAGAGAAAGACCATGACCGCCCCGTGCACCGTGAAGAGGGCGTTATAGGTCTCGGGGCCCATGATGGTCCGTCCCGGCGCCATCAGTTCGATCCGGAGGAGGAGCCCCAGCACCACCGCCACCAGGAAGAAACTCAGTACCGACCAGAAGTAGAGAAGACCGATCCGTTTGTGATCGGTGGAAAAGATCCAGGAGCTGATGCCACTCTTTCCGGTATCGTTCCAGAAACTCCCGGATGCCGGATGAAGGTTGTCTGACGGGTTCATGATTCCCTCGTTGGGCGGCGCCGGGAGTTCCTGCCCGTGAGGATCAGGAAGGCGAGAAAACCGCCGGCGGAGATAATAACGACTGTGGCGCAGACACGCAACAAATTAAAGACATAACTTTTCTTCACCGGATCGAAGGTGAAGCAGTAACCCACCATCTTCCTGATGGTCTTCCCCACCTTCCCCTGCTGGGCCTCCACCAGTGCCAGGGTCAGGTCCTTGGGGAGAAAGGTCGTACCGTACAGGTAGCGGACGACCGTACCATCGCCGGTGACGATAAAACTGGCTACGGGATGGACGAAGTCTCGCCCCTTACGGAAGAAACGGTACCCCGCGGCAGCGGTGAGCCGGTGAATGTTCACGCTGTCACCCACCAGGAAGCGCCACCCTCCCTCCGGGAAAGGGACATCCATGGCCTGGAGATAGGTTTTCTTGAACCGGGAAGCCATTTCCGGGGAGTCGCCGTCGTCGAAGCTGACGGAAAGGACCCGGTACTCCTCACCCGCCTTTTTTTTGACCCCCGGCAGGGCCGCGGCCAACCCCTGCTGGAGGAAATTGCAGATATTGGTGCAGCTGTAATAGACGGGAAGAATGATGGTCGGCCCGGTGATCAGCTCTCTCAGGGGTACGGTGCGACCTGCCTCGTCCCGGAACGTGGCGTCAAGGGGGATCTTCTCCCCAAGATGTTCGGTCACCCCCACCGCTTCCCCCTCTTCCGGAGTCAGGGGAAGGACGGAGTGATGGTGCTCTTGGGGTGCGACGCTACCCCCGGTGGCGGCATGGCAGGGGGGCAGGAGCGCAAGGAGCAGAAGAGCTGACATGATCAGGTGGTTGATGATCTTTTCCTTTGTGTCATAAGCATCTTTGCGGTAAAAAGTGTAGTCGAGCCTGCTTGCACTATTCGCAAGATTACACTATCATTAACACTCTTGATTTTCAAGTCCATAACCATACTTCATGCTCAGATCGGAATTCATCATGTCCTACCCCGATACCGTCAACCTACCCTTCAACCGCACCTCCCTCCTGGGCGCCTTCCAGCCGCTCCCCCCGGATACTCCGGACAGCGGCGAACCGGGCTTTTTCCTCCTCATTCAAGGGGATGAGCTAATCCTATCCAATGAGAACGACATCCCTACCCTGCCATGGGGAACACTCCCCACCTGGGTGGAACGATCATCCACCGTCACCATCGGTCTCTGGCAGGGGAAACCGCTCCGTGCCGGACGAATCCCCCGGTCCATGACGCTCCCGGCCCCCTTCAGTGCGGAATCGCTCAACGCCTACAGCCAACGGCTGAATGACCAGCTCCTCACCCTGGGGGGAATCGCCCGCAACCTTCTTTCCTGGGACGGAGAAAGCGCCCACTGCCCCCGCTGCGGAGGGGTAATGGCGAGGCACCCCGGAAGCTGGGGGAAACGGTGCATCTCCTGCTCCATGGAACGCTTCCCCCCCACCTACCCCTGCGCCATCGTTCTCGTCCGCCGCGGCGCCGAATTCCTCCTGGGGCGCAAGTCGATCTGGCCGGAGGGGCGCTACAGCCTCATCGCCGGATTTCTCGATAGCGGCGAATCCCTGGAAGAGTGCGCCGCACGTGAGGTCCGGGAGGAGACGGGAATCGAAATCACCAATCTCCGGTATGTAGGGAGCCAGAGCTGGCCCTTCCCCAGCCAGCTCATGGCCGGTTTCGTGGCTGACTATGCAGGTGGAGAGGTGACGGTGGGAGACGACGAGTTGGAGGATGCTCGCTGGTTCACGGCGGAAGCTCCCCCGACCCTCCCCAGCAAGCGAAGCATTGCCCGCTGGATCATCGACCGGTATGCGCTCGGCATGGAACATGAATAAACAGAGTATGGTTTAAGATTGCTTCGTCGCTTGCTCCTCGCAATGACATCTTGAGAGAGAATTTAATCCGCGTTCATCAGCGTTTATCCGCGTCCTGTTTTGGTTCCGGCTCGTCCGGACAAGGAGTCTCCCATGCAACTGATCGCCATTCTTTCCCGCCTTGCCATCGCACTCTGGGTGGGGGGGGCATCCCTCTTCACCTTTATCCTCACCCCCATTATCTTTACGAGATTCCCCCGGGATCAGGCCGGTGTCATCGTCGGCCACCTCTTCCCCGCCTATTTCCGGTGGGGACTCGCCTGCGGCGCCCTGGCGCTGATCACCCGACTCCTGTTGCGGGGAAAGGAAGGCGCCGCCGCCACGGTCATCCTCGTTATCATGCTCTGTTTGACTTCATTCCAGGCCTTCTATATCGAACCGCGGGCCGTTGCCCTGAAGAAGGAGATCCCCTCCTTCGAGAGCACTCCCAAGGATCACCCGGCCCGAAAGGCATTCGGGAAACTCCACGGCATCTCCGCCGTCTGCAACCTGACCGTCATCGTCGGGGGGATCGCCCTGGTCGTCCTCCCCTGACCCGGAGATACCATGCTCCCCACCACGCCACTTCCGCACTATCCCCACCACCGGGAGCTGCTCCTGGAGGACAAGCAATTTTTCGACGAACTGTTCAGGGAACTGCAGCCTCGCATCTCCGAGCTGACCTTCGCCGGCCTCTACCTCTTTCGCGCGCCCCATTCCTACCGGGTCAGCTACCTGGATGGTTCGGTGATGGTTTCCGGCGCCGGGTATGACGGCCGCCCACATTTCCTCCCTCCCCTGGGAGGAGAACGACGGGGAGCTGCCCGGCGCATCCTGAGAGACGGGTGGGAGATCTATGGCGCCGATGAAGAGTTGGCGAAAGCCCTGAGCCTGAATCGGGAGGTCACAGCCGAGGAGGACCGAGACAACTTCGATTACGTCTACCTGCGCCGCGACCTGGCGGAACTGGCAGGAAACCGGTATCATAAAAAAAAGAACCGGATCGCCTACTTCACCAAGCGTCACGAATTCATCACGAAACGCTATGAAACCGCCCATCGCGACGGCTCCCTGGCGCTCCTGGAACAGTGGCGCCAAGTTCATGACAAACTGGGGAGCAGTTCGTTACCCTCCGAAACCGCGGCAACGGCGGAGGCGCTGACCAGGTGGGAGGAACTGGGGCTGGAAGGGGTCGTACTGCTGGTGGGTGGAGAGGTCAGGGCCTTTGCCCTGGGTGAGCGACTGAACGATACCACGGCGCTCTGTCACTTCGAGAAGGGTGATCCCTTTCTGGAGGGGATCTCTCAACTGGTCAACCGGGAGTTCAGCCGTACGCTTTTTGCCGACTGCGAATTTATCAATCGCGAACAGGACCTGGGAGAGCCGAACCTGCGCCAGGCCAAGCTCTCCTACCACCCCCTGGAACTGGTCAAGAAATATCGTATCCGCAGTGAAGATAAAGCAAAGGGAGGGAACTACCATCATGATTCCTGACCCAACGGATCGCCCAACTATACTCATAGCGGATGATGGCGCCGATATTATTGAACTCCTTGTGGAATTGTTGTCCCCGAGCTATGAAATCGTCTTTGCAACCTCCGGTCGCCAGGCGTTGAAACTGATGACGGCTCATCCCCAGTTGATCCTTCTGGATATCAACATGCCGGACATTGACGGTTTCACCGTCTGCCGGGAGCTCAAAAGCCGTGAAGAAACGCGGGATACCCCCGTTATTTTTCTGACTAACTCCGCGGACAAGGAAAATATCGTCAAGGGTTTTACCCTGGGCGCCGTGGACTACGTTACCAAACCGTTTATCCCCGAAGAACTCCAGGCCAGGGTTGCAACGCATCTGCAACTCCAGCAGGCAAAGGCGGAAATCGAGCTGAAATATGCCGAATTGGCCGAGTCAAGACAGGTGGTGCAACGGCAAAAAGAAGAGCTGGCGGAATGGAACTCCAGTCTCAAAAACCGGTTACTCCAGCAGACGGCGCTGGTACGGATAAAGGCGGAAGAAACCCGGCACTGTGTGCTCATTTCCCAATCACCCACTGATTCTTACCTTCTCATGCTCACCCGGATGCTGGAGATTCGCCATTCCGCCATGGTGAAGCATTCCCGGATAGTTGCAAAGATTGCCGCATCGATGGCGGACACCTTGAATCTTCCGGAGGAAGTCCGCAAAAATCTTGAAATTGCGGCGCTTCTTCACGATATCGGTCTTGTCTGTACTTCGGATCGTATAGCCATGTTCCATGGCGCCCTTGCCGTTGATGACTACGACGACTTCCGCAATCATCCGGTTATCGGTCAGGAACTGATGAACTATTGCGTAGGGCTCAATGAAGTAGGGATTATCATCCGGCATCATCATGAAACGTTCGAGGGTACAGGGTATCCCGACAAACTATCCGGCTCGCGGATACCGTGGGAATCGCAGATCATCCACATTGCCGATCATATCGCCGACCTCTTTGCCACAATGTCCGGTGAAAACATGAAGTACCGGATAACATCAAAACTGGCCATGCTCAGTGGAACACTCTTTGATCCGGGGTTGTCCCTGGCCGCCGATCACGCCATACGGGATTTCGCCCTGGAGTCGTAGCCGGTGGCCCTTCCCCTTCAGATTTTGAATTTTCTCGCCGTCACATCCGGATGTTCCGCCAGGCGGGCCAGTTCACCGGAACTCAACATCACCTGAGCGCTGCTGGTGGCGATCTCTCCGGCAGCCTGATTGGCCTCGGCGATCTCATGGGCGATACTCTCGGAGACCCACGTTGTGGAGACCGACACCGATAATAATGCCTATGAGCGGTAACTGGCTGCCGAAGCCGAGCCCCAAGCGGCGCCCAATCTGCAAATTACTAAAAAAACATGACGATTTCTCCACAAGGAGATGGGAAATGGCGATCAGAGTGAGAGGGAGAATCCTATTTCGCCGGGATGACGGCAAATTGCCGGGACAACCCGGTACGGTGAAAAAGGGCGTACAGTTCCGGGGAGGTATTGACGAGGGAAAGGGCCCCCTGTTCCCGTTTCAGGGTGTTATGGGCGGCGCAGAGCACACCGATACCGACGGCATCAATGCTCTTGACCCGGTTCAGGTCCACCACGAGGTCACGGCAGCCACCGGCCACCAGCGCATTCAATTCCTGCCGAAGGAGGGGGACCGTCACCTCGTTCAACTCCCCTGGCCAGACCGTGGCCGAAGCATCTACTATCGAATCTTGAGACATGGGCATCACCATCCGTTATATGATATTTGCGACGAGCATAACCTATCTAATGTCACAGCCAAACTTCCGACGCCTCTATTTCGCCAGAGTGAACTCCACCTGCACCTGGCCGGTGAGGGCCATCGCCCCGGCCTCAATGGGGGTAGCCGGCTCGCCCCCCTCCATGGTCATCATCGCCTTGGCGCGATAGACCGGAACAGGGCGTTGGTCACCACCGCACGACGGAGAGATATGCCTGACGCCGTCAACCCGGACCCCCAGAGCAGCCGCCACGCTCTCCGCATCACTTCTTGCCCGTTGCGCCGCCTTGACCAGGAGCCCTTCACACGGTTTGCGGTTGTCCCTGATGGCAAAGCGGACATCGGTGACGTTGTTGGCGCCGCTCTTCAGCGCCCGATCGATCATCTCCCCCACGCCGCCGATCCTGGACGTTTTCACCGTTACCTGATTGAAGGTCCGGTAACCGGCAAGCCGGTTTTTACGAAGTTTTTCGTCGTAATCATAGGCCGGTTGCACTGAGTAGGACGAGGTGTAGACGGTATCCCCCGCAGTACCGGCGAGGAGCCCCTTCATGGCTGACACAAGTTGCTCGCTCTTGACGGCATTCTCCCTGGCCGCCTCCTGGGCCGTTGCTCTCTGCGTTTCAACGGCAAGGTTCAAGATCGCACTGTCCGGAGCGAACTCCTCCGTGACACTTCCCGAGACCGTGATACTGCCGGGGGTTACCCCTGCAGGAGGAGCCAGGTCGGCGCCCCAGGCGGAGAGCGCGGCGAAAAGAGTACAAGCAGTAATAATTCCGGTTCGCTTCATATCTTATCTCCTGTAAAAAACTGTCAACCGCGAGGCGCCAAGACACGGAAAAAACCGTAACATCTTTACCCCTCGTTCACCTCACAACTTCCGGGCAATCCTTCGCAGGAGGAGCGAATTCCCCACCACGGAGACCGAGGAAAAGGCCATGGCAAGTCCGGCAAACTCGGGACGGAGCGTGAGGTGGAACGGATAATAGAGCGCCCCCGCCGCGATGGGTATCCCCGCCACATTGTAGAGAAGCGCCCAGAAAAGGTTCTGCTTTATCTTGGCCAGGGTTGCCCGTCCCAAACGGATAGCCCGGACCAGATCCATGAGGTCATCCTTCATCAGGACGATATCGCCGCTCTCCTTGGCCACATCGGTGCCGCCGTTCATGGCTATTCCCACGTCGGCTTGAGCCAGGGCCGGGGCATCATTGATACCGTCTCCCGCCATGGCCACCAGCGCCCCCCCCTTCTGGTACTCCTTTACCACCTGCTGCTTCCGCTCGGGCAAGACCTCGGCCTCGAAGCTGTCCACACCGACGGTGCGGGCGATCCCCTGCGCCACCTCCCGACGGTCTCCGGTGATCATACAGGTGGTAATCCCCATCTTCCGCAGGCATTCCACAACCTGGGGCGCATTTTCCTTGAGGAGATCGGCGTAGGCAGCTCCACCCACGACTCGTCCTCCGGCGGCCACATAGACCAGAGAACTCCCTGCCACGACTTCCGGAACCTGGGGTAGAGGTTCCAGGGAAACCCCATGCTCCGCCATGAAGCGGGAACTCCCCACCAAAAGCTCGACGCCACGGTACAAGCAGGAGATCCCCGCCCCACCCAGTTCCCGGATCTCTTCCGCACTGTCGGCGACGATCCCGCGCCGTACGGCTTCGCGCACCGCAGCCTGGGAGAGGGGGTGAGATGACCCCTTCCCCGCTGCAGCCAGAGCTTCCAGCACTCCCTCTTCGCTGATACCGGGTGCGGGGATCAGGGCTACCAGCTCCGGTACCCCCCGGGTCAGGGTTCCGGTCTTGTCCAGGAGAATCACGGATACATGGGAGATGATCTCCAGGACTGATCCCCGCTTGATGAGAATTCCCCGGTTGAGGCCGATACCGCTCCCCACCATGATAGCCGTGGGGGTGGCCAACCCCATGGCGCAGGGGCAGGCAATGACCACCACCGCTATGGCCAGCTTGAAAGCAAAGATAAACTCTTCCCCCAGGAGAAGATACCAGAGTGCGAAGGTGGCGAGGGAGAGCGCCACCACCACCGGGACAAAGAGTCCGGAGACCCGATCGGCGAAGCGCTGAATGGGCGCCTTATCCCCCTGAGCTTCCTGAACCATCCGGACGATCTGGGCCAGGAGAGTACCCTCACCCACCCTGGTGGCGCGCAGGGTCAGGAGTCCCGGACCGTTGAGGGTAGCCCCGGAGACCGGATCACCTTCCCCCTTCTCCACGGGGAGCGATTCACCGGTGACCATGGACTCGTCCAGGGTCGACCTCCCCTGGATGATGACGCCATCCACCGGAACGGTCTCCCCCGGCCGGACCAGGACGATATCCCCCCGACGAAGTTGCGATGCGGGAACCTCACGCTCTTCCCCCTCGAAAAGGAGCCGCGCCTTGTCCGCCTGAAGCCGGATCAGTTTACGCAACGCCTCCCCCGCCTTCCCCCGCGCCCGCGCCTCAAGATATTTACCCAGACGGATGAAGGCGATGAGCATGGCGGAGGTCTCGAAAAAGACATCTCCCTGTTCCCCCAGAAAGCCGAAAAATGCGAATAGTGAGTAAAAATAGGCAGCCGACGTTCCCAACGCCACCAGGGTATCCATGGAGGCGCTTCCCTTCCGGAGAGAGTACCAGGCGCCACGATAAAAGGTCAAACCGGCGGAAAATTGCACCGCTGTTGCCAGGAGGAGATTCATCCAGCCGAGGAGGGGTTGATGGTGGAACGGCATGGTCACCATGATGGGGAGGGAGGCAACCAGGGTGAAGATGAGCCAGTTTCGCTGAAGCGCCAGACGGTCCGCGCCTTCGTCGTCCCGGAGCTCTCCTCCGGCGGGAACCGGCCGTGCGCCATACCCCAGCCCGGTCACCAGAGCGAGGATCCCCTCGGCGGGAAGCTCCACCGGATCATGCTCCACGGTCAGCTCCTCCAGAGCGAAGTTGACCACGGCCCGGGTAATTCCCGGCTGAGAGGAGAGCCCCTTTTCCACCCGCCCGGCGCAATTGACGCACGACATACCGGTGATGGCAAAGCGGGAAACGGTCATGACAGTGGTGGAGGGGGTGTCGGGGAAAAGGTTCCTTTCACCGCGTGGCAGAAGAAAATCTTGAGGCTGGCGGCAATGGGGATGGCCAGGAGTATCCCCCAGAATCCCATGAGTTCCCCCAAGGCCATCACCATGAGCAACGTCAGGAGCGGATTCAGATCCATGGACTCCCGAAAGACCAGCGGCTTGACCAGGTACCCCTCCACAAAATAGATGACGCCGAAGGCCAGGGCGACCTTCATCAGAATCAGACTGTTCTGGTACTCCACGTAAGCGAGAAAGAGGGGAGGAATCGCCGCCAGAATGACCCCGATAAAGGGGATGAGGGAGGTGACTCCCGCTAAAATTCCGTTGAGAAGTGGATAATCGACCCCCAGCAGGAGGAGGGCCAGGGTCACCAGCAGGGCGACAATCCCGGAGATAAGCAACTGTCCCCGGATGAAACCGATCATGCTCCGGTTGATCTCCCGTCCCACAAGGAGTATCCCTTCCCGATAGCGAGCCGGAAGAAAGCCGGTTATCGTCGCCGCCACATCCTTCTTGTAGACCAGCATGAAAAAAACAAGGATGGGGGAGAGGAGAAGATTGAGCAGGTTGAACGCCATGGTGGAGGCCGTGGCGTAGACCCCCCCCCCCAGTTTGCTGTAGACCGCATCCAGGTTATTCAGGAGCTGATCGAATACCCAACGCCACTCTTCAGCGGCATAGGAAGTCCGGTTACTTTCCCGAAGGCCGGCAATGAGGGTCTTGATCTTCTGCAGGTGCAGCGGAAAAGTCTGGGACAGCGCCTCCCACCGGATGGTGAGAAACGGGATAAGGTAAATGAGACAGAAGAGGGAGAAGAGCCCCAGCCCTGCATAAAGGATGGCGATGGCCTTCATCCGGTCCAAGCGCCGTTCCATGAGGGAGACCAACGGTTCAAAGAGGTAGGCAAGGAGAAAGGAGAGGAGAAAACAGGAGACCGTATGCCGAAGTTCGGAAACCAACATCCCCACGATGACCACGGCGATCATCACCGCCGCAGTTCTCACCGCCAGGTTGTTGGCCGGCGCAGCGACTACTCCGGTATGAGCGTCCGGTCCGCAGCTCACCTTCAGAACATCCCCCCGGCACTCTCCGGATAAAGGTCATGCTCTTCCAGCCAGAACTTGATCCGACCGCTCATGACTTCGTCCTTCATCCTCACCAGACGTTCCTCCTCATCGGGGTAAAACGCCAGGATATCATCCAACTTGCCGAAGGTGCTGTTACCGGAGAAGGTCCGCTTCAGGAGTTCCTTCAGCCCCGGATCATCCAACTGGCGGATAAATTCGTACACCAAATACCGCTCCTGTTCATAGTCGAAGGGGGGGATCTGGAGGTAACGCTGCCGGTGCGTCCCGACCTCGGACCAGAAATCGCCGTCCTCATACCCCGTGGGAACAAAAAAGACTTCACCCGTTTCCCGGTCGAGGAAATAGACGCTCTCTTCATCACTGCTGAAGGCATCCAGCAGGTCATCCCAAACAATCTGCATACTCCGCAAACTTCCCATCGGTCACATCCTTTTGCGCAGGCGCCTTGACTTTACATGGTAGCGACGGTTATAGTACCACAATGCGTGCAGTAATCCTAGCAGATGCCCACCTCCGGACCCCCGAAGACCGAAATTACCGGGCGATGCTCACCTTTCTCGCCGAACTTGAGGGAAGTACCGATCTCCTCATCATCCTTGGTGACCTCTTCGAGTTCCTCATCGGCTATCCGGCAGGTGACTTTCCCCACTACATCCCGATCCTGGAGGCTCTCCTGCGCGTAAAGAGAAGGGGAGCGCGAATCATCTACTGCGAGGGGAACCATGACTTCCACCTGGGGACATTCTTCACCGAGACCCTGGGAGCGGAACTCCATAGGGGACCGGCAGTCATAGAACTGGACGGACACCGCACCCTCATCTGCCACGGAGACCAGATCAACCGGGGCGAACTCTCCCATCGCCTCCTGCGCGCCCTGTTTCATGGCCCGGTCGTAAAAGCGCTGATTCCCGTCGTACCGGTGAGATTCGCCTGTTTCATCGCCGACCGTCTGGGGCGCCGGAGCGTTGGTTCACGAGCAAAAAAAAAGCGCACCGTGGATACCCGTGCGATGCTGATCAGGGAGTACGCCGCCCGGTTCTTTGGTCAGGGGTGCACTGTCGTCATAACCGGTCATTTCCACCTCCCCTTCCTGGAACGGCGGGAAAATAACACCCTGACGCTCATCTCCATGGGAGAGTGGATTACCAGCTACTCCTATGGAGAATACCTGAACGGGACGTTTTCCCTGAACAGCTACTCACCCCCAGACGACCCCATTCCGAATAACCCCAGGTAGCGCTCCACCCGTTGTTCCAGCTCCGGCGCGTCCACCAGTCGGCAAAGCCCGTCAGGTTTATACCCCCGGCAGACGGCGGGCCGCCGGCCATAGATCCGACAGTGGAGATCGTCATCAAGGTGCGGGCAACGAACCCCCACCGACTTGTTCAGGCTGCTGATGTCCGGCGCCACGCAGCAGGTTCCGCAGTGACGGCAGGTGAACAGCTCCTCCGGCATCAGCGGAAAAACGCCTCCAGGGCCTGCTCCCCCAACTGCGAGGCCTTGATCTTCCATTTCCCCTGATTGACCACCAGGGCCACCACGGCGATCTGCGGATTCTCCACCGGGGCGTAGGCCGCAAACCAGGTGTAGAATCCATCGGGGCTGGTGCCGTTGATGGAGCCGGTCTTGGCTGCCACGTTGATTTCAGCCAGCTTGGGCCGCCCCTTCCGATCATGAAACGCCTTGCGCGAGGTCCCGCTGGAGACGGTGAGGGAGAGGGTCCGGGCCAGTTGCCGGGAGGTTTCCAGGTCCAGCAACCGCCGCACGGGGAGCGAATTCTCGCAGAAAAGAACCTCACCGGCGCCGTTGGTGATCCGGTCGGCCAGGACCGGGAGCATCATGACGCCATCGTTGGCGATGGCCGCCATCATGGCCACGGCGTGGAGTGGGGATATCTTGGTCTCGCGGCCGAGACCAGCCCCCATCAGCTTGAGCTGCGAGTCGTTTTGCGGCTCGGCAGCCCGACTGGGCTGCACCGGCGTACCGGGGAAAAGCTGCTGGTTGAAGCCGAACCGGGTCGCCATATTCATCATGTCGTCCCGCCCCACGATCTCGCTGGCCAGCCGGCCGAAGACCGGATTCATGGATTTACTCATGGCGGTGGTGAGATCCACCTGCTGGTTCCGTTTACCCGGACGGACGAACCACGCCTTGGGATTTTCCGAGCAGGAGCGGCCATTGAAGAGGACCTTCGTATCAGGCCCCACCTTCTTCTGTTCCAGGGCCGCAGCCGCGATAATGATCTTAAAGAGTGAGGCCATGGGGTAAAGGTCATAACAGGAGCGTTCCGACCAGTTCTGGTCCTTTTCGGAGTGCCCCGCCAGGGCCAGAACCCTCCCGGTTTTGGGCTCCAGCGCCACAAAGGCGCCATAGGGGACCTGGTTTTCCGCCATGACCTCCAGCACCCGAGCCTGAAGATCACGATCCAGAGCATACTGTATGGAACCCCCATCGGGGAGCGGGGCGACCAGCGACCCTGAACCAGTGGGATTGATATTCTTCAGACTCTGGGCCGAAAGGAGAAACGCCTGATACGGATTGAGGGGGGAGCTCCCCGGGGGATCATGGACAACCAGCGGCTTTGCCGGGCTCTTGCTCTCTGTTCCGGGGGAAGTCACAAGAGAAAAGACCGGATACGCGGCAAGGATAACGGCAATAAGGGGAAGCAGCACCCTGAGCCAGCGCCGTTTCTGCTCCGGTTCCTCGATGGCCGGAATGTTCGTCGGCCCCCTGAAGGAGTTGGCGGACGAACCGTTTGGCCTCGGCGAGAACGGGAGCACTATCCCTTTTTTATCTTTCAAATTTTTAAAATCCTGCATGGCATACCTGAGTTGGCGCGTCTGGTTGAACAGTTGGTCAGTATACGGCAGAACCTCCGGAGATGTCAACGAGGCAGGGGGCGGAAGGAAATAAAAAGAGGAACTCCTCCTTCAGATCCTCGGAGAGATACCGTTCATGACGGGACAGAACTCCCCGCCAGAACCGAAACCCCCCGCTCCATGGAACCAGGGCGGGGGGCTTCGTGTTGAAGTCGAAGGAGGTACGTCCCAAAACCGGCTTATGCGCCAGGCTTGTCTCCCTCCGAAGCAGCGGACTCCTTGCAGCAGGAAATGGCGTCTTTCCCCTTTTCCAGGACTTCCCTGGCCTTGTCCTGCATGGTCCGGGCATACTCCTTTGTCCTGTCGAGAGCATCTTCGGCAAGATCCTTGATCTGCTGCCTGACTTCATCCCCGGCCTTGGGCGCCAGGAGGAGTGCCAGGCCCGCTCCTGTCGCGGCCCCCGCAATGAACGCCAAAAAAACCGATGATACGCTTGCGCCGTTTTCCTGTTCCGCCATGATCAGTTACCCCCTTTTTCGTGTAATGTTCCCCAAAATATTCTGCGCTGCAGCCTTGACTCCTGCCCAGTACATGACCGGCTTCTCCGCGGCCTGAACCGCTCCGCCGATGATGCCATTGAGCCGATGAATGCTCTCGCCGGTGTCACCCAGTGCAGAGAGGAGGGTTGTGATATCCTCCCGCCGGGCGGCGGCAGCGTCAGCCATCTCCCTGATATCAGTCAGGGTCTTGCTCAACTCCCCCAGCGCCGGATGAAGGGAGTTTTCCGTGTTGACGATGAATTCCCGCAAGGCAATGATCGTCTTCTTCAATTCGTTTACCGCCGGCACCAGGACGGCGACCAGGACAACAACTCCCAACGCAACCACCAGTGCGGCCAGCGAAACCAGCATCATACTCCCCTCCCCTGCAAATTTGACCTTTAGCCTTTCTTCAACCTACCCCGCTCCAGGGCCATGGCCTCTTTCCCCGCATCCAATGCCGAGGCGAGAATGGCCTTTCGATCCTGGACAATATCCTTCCCCTGCTCGAAGGTCTCCCTGATCTTTCCCTGGGCCTCCACTGCATACTCCTTGATCTTGTCGACGGTATCACCCGTCAGCTCCTTGAGGGAGTCCCGCATCTCCTCCCCCGACTTGGGAGTTACCAGCAGAGACAGTCCGGCTCCCACCGCGGCGCCTGCCACAAACGCCAAAAAAACCGTACCAACGTGAGAACCTCGTCCCTGTTCAGCCATGATCAGCCTCCTTGTATGATGTCTACGGACCAACGCCACAGCAATTTTTTGGTGGATCTCAACCAGGGAGCTTTTCGGAGTGTCGACAGCAACGCCACCACCGTCCCCAACGCCCTGATATTCCCCCGTAACAACGTGTACTCCCGGGGAAGCACCGCCGCTCGTGGCCAGGCCGTCATTGCATCGGACAACAACGCCACCCTGCACCGTAGCAGATCCCCCTCTTCCCGGATACCTGCACCCACCCCCTTAATTCGGGCGAAGCTCTCAACCCCGGCGCGGCGGCAGTTCCCCATCTGGGTGGCCAACGCCATTACGGACCAGAGAAGAATCCCCAAGGCGCCAAGGATAAGCAGGGCGATCGGAACCAGCAACAACACCGTCATCTCAAATGCCTCCCCTCCGGATTACCCGTTCCTCAGGGCGGCCAGCATTGCCTCTCCCATCCGGGTGGGGCTCGTCGCCACCGTTACCCCGCACTCTTCCAGGGTACGAATCTTGTCCTCCGCTTTTCCCTTGCCGCCGGTAATGATGGCGCCGGCATGCCCCATCCGTTTCCCCTGTGGCGCAGTCACACCGGCGATGAAGGCCGCCACCGGTTTCTTCATGTTATCCCTGATCCAGAGTGCCGCATCTTCCTCGGCGCCGCCGCCGATCTCCCCGATCATGAAGACCCCTTCCGTGTCCGGGTCATCATTGAACAGCTGTAGCACGTCGATGAACTTCATCCCGATGATGGGGTCACCACCGATACCGACGCACGTGGACTGGCCAAGCCCCGAATCGGTGAGTTGCTTTACCGCCTCATAGGTCAGAGTACCACTGCGGGAGACCACGCCGATTTTTCCCTTCCGGTGGATGTAACCGGGCATGATCCCCACCTTGCACTCGCCGGGGGTAATAACGCCGGGACAGTTGGGTCCCACCAGCAGGGTTCGGCTTTCCTCCTGGTAGCGGCGAGCCAGAACCATATCACGGATGGGAATCCCCTCGGTAATGCAGACGGCCAGATCCATCCCGGCGTCGCAGGCCTCCAGAATGGCGTCGGCAGCAGCTGGAGGAGGAACGAAGATCATGGAAACCGTAGCTTTCGTGTAGTGTACCGCCTCGGCTACGGTATTGAACACCGGAATCCCCTCGATGTGAATCCCCCCGCGCCCCGGCGTGACCCCGGCGACGATGGTGCTGCCGTAGTCGCGACACTGCTGGGTATGAAAGAGACCGCTCCGCCCGGTAATCCCCTGAACGAGAATTTTCGAATCTTTATTGATCAATATGGACATGAGTTATCCCCTTACCCCAGCATCCTGACGATGCGCGCCGCACCGTCCCCCAGGTTGTCGGCGCACTGGACGTTGAGCCCCGAATCCAGGAGGAGTTTCTTCCCCTCTTCCACCTTGCTCCCATCCATCCGAACCACGATGGGGAGAGTGCACTTCACTTCGCTGGCCGCCTCGATGATACCCTGGGCGATGATGTCACACCGCATGATTCCACCAAAGATGTTGACGAAGACCCCCTTGGCGTCACAATCTTCCAGGATGATCTTGAAGGCCTCGGCCACCTTTTCCCGGGTGGCCCCCCCCCCCACGTCCAGAAAGTTGGCCGGTTCACCGCCGAACTCCTTGAGGACATCAAGGGTGGCCATGGCCAGACCGGCCCCGTTCACCATGCAGCCGATGTTCCCCTTGAGCTTGATATAGGCCAGGTCATATTTCCCCGCGTTGATCTCCAGCGGGTCCAATTGCGAATAATCGACCATATCCGGATATTCCCGGTGCCTGAAGACGGCGTTGTCATCAAAAGTGAATTTGGCATCCATGGCCAGCAGCCACCCTGCCTTGGTCACCACCAGGGGATTAATCTCTACCAGTTGGCAATCCTTTTCCAAACAGCAGCGATACAGATTGAGAATCAGCTCCACGCAATCTTCGCAGACCGACCCGGTAAGCCCCAGAGCCAGGGCTGTTTTACGCGCCTGGTACGGACGGAGGCCGGTATAGGGATCGATGTGAAAAACATGAATTTTTTCAGGGGTCTTACGGGCCACCTCTTCGATATCGACCCCTCCCTCGGCCGATGCGATCAGGCAGTATCGGGACGATTCCCGATCGAGAGTGATGGAGAGATAGAATTCCCGGGCAATATCAACCGCTTCCTCCACCAGAATCCGGCGGACCTTGAGCCCTTCCGGTCCGGTCTGGGGAGTGATGAGCCGCTTGCCGAAGAGCTCCTTGCCGAACTCCTGGGCCTGCTCCGGAACATGCACCAGCTTCACACCGCCGGCCTTGCCGCGACCGCCCGCATAGATTTGCGCCTTGATGACGCAGCGTCCCCCCATCTCCTTGGAGGCGCGCTCCACCTGGTCCGAGGTCAAGGCTACCCGCCCGCGAGGAACCGGTATACCGTAGGCGTTAAGAATCTCCTTCGCCTGATACTCATGAATGTTCATGGAACCTCCTCTTCTGCTACGCTGCTGGGTAGTATACCAGAAAGCCACTCCATTTCAACTCAAATACCGACAGATGATTCATGAGTACTTCCCATCCCACGGAGGAGGTAGTGTACCTTACCAGCCAGGGATGCCGTCGCCATCGAAAACTTTTCACTCTGATACCATATTGTAACTTTACATCCACCGGGAAACAGACTACATTTGTCTCGGCTAAACGAACCTCGTTTTCCACCCTTAGACAATATCCGGTTTGTCCCAGGTACCACACCTCGCCACCTGAAGGAGATTTTTAATGAACCGACACATGAGTCAGATCCCACTATTCCTGCTCCTCGGCGCACTGCTGGCGCCCACCGCGGGGATCGCCTCCGGCATCGGTGCTGACGCCCCCCAGGATCAGTCAGTGAACGACTCCACTCCCGGACAACCGATTCCGGTGCTCCCCCAGGTCCCGGAAATCAAGTTTCACGAGGCAGGCGCCCCCCAGGAGAGCCAGGGGAATGCCACAACCGTCACTCCCGATACTCGTTCAGAGCGAATCAAGGTGATTTACGATCCGGAAACGGAACAGGACCGGGGCAAGACAATGGCGCTGATCATCGCCTTCGGCGTCAGTCTCGCCCTCAATGTCTTCCTGGCCACCTCACTCCTTTCCGCCAGGAGAAAGATGTAGACGCCGCCGTTAGTGCGCCTCGCTCCAGTTCCTTCCTCCATTAATATCAACCCGCAACGGCACCCTGAGATTGGCGGCATGCTCCATCTCGTGGAGCACCAGTTGCTCCATGAGCAGCACCTCTCCCTCGGGGACCTCAAAGACCAGTTCATCGTGTACCTGCATGATGAGCACCCCGTGCAACCCTTCCTTCCGGATTCTCTCCGTAACCCGGAGCATCGACAGCTTGATCAGATCCGCCGCTGACCCCTGGATAGGGTAGTTGACGGCATTGCGTTGGGCGAAGGCCCTGATGTTGGCGTTGCCGCTCCTGATGTCGGGGATGGGGATACGTCGCCCCAGGATGGTGGAGACATACCCCTCCTCTTCCGCCTGTCGAACGCAGCGGTCGAGAAAGTCCCGCGCCCCCCGGTGACGCTGAAAATAGTTGTCGATGAACTCCTTGGCCACCTTCGTCGCCACCCCCAGCTGCTTGGCCAGACTGAAAGCCCCCTGGCCGTAGATGACTCCGAAATTGATGGTCTTGGCCTGACGGCGCATTTCCGGCGTCACCATCTCCGGGAAAAGGCCGAAGACCTCTGAAGCGGTTCGGGTGTGGATATCCTCGTCCCGGGCAAAGGCGTCGCAGAATACGGGATCCCCTGAGAGGTGGGCCAACACCCGAAGTTCGATCTGGGAGTAGTCTGCGGAGATGATGAGATGCCCCGGTTCGGCGATGAAAGCCCGGCGAATCTTTCGCCCTTCCTCGCTCCTGATGGGGATATTTTGCAGATTCGGCTCCGAGGAAGAGAGCCGCCCTGTGGTGGTGACCGCCTGATTATAGGAGGTATGAACCCGTCCGCTCCGGGGATCCACCAGCTTGGGGAGGGCATCGGTATAGGTTGACTTGAGCTTGGCAAGACTCCGGTACTGGACGAGGAGTCGGGCGATCAGGTGCTCCTCCGCCAACCGCTCCAGCTCCTCCACATTGGTGGACCAGCCGCTCTTGGTCTTGGTCTTCTTTCCCGTGGGGAGGTTCATCCGTTCGAAGAGCATCTCACCCAGCTGCTTGGGAGAGTTGATATTAAACGGCTCCGGCGCCTGCAGGTAGATCTCCCCCTCAAGGGCCTGAAGCTGCGTTCCCAGGCCGGCTGACAACTCCGCCAGGAGCGGCAGATCCAGCAGGACCCCTGCCAGCTCCATCTCGGCAATGACCGGGACCAGAGGGGTCTCCACCTCAAACAGAAGTGACGCCATCCCCGCTTCCTCGACCTTGGGGAGGAAGAGCCGGTGGAGAAGGAAGGTAGCATCCGCATCCTCGCAGGAGTAGAGCGAGGCGCTTTCCACCGGAACCTGGGCGAAGTTGAGCTGCTCCCTGCCACTCCCCGTGACCTCGCCATAGGGTATCATCCGGTGGTCCAGGAACTGGGCGGCCAGGGAATCCAGGCCATGACTGGAGCGGCCGGGCTGAAGGAGGTAGGAGGCAAGCATGGTGTCGCACCAGATTCCCGCCAGGGTTATGCCGTACTGCCGGAGAACCTGATAATCGTACTTCAGATTCTGGCCGATGATCCGTGAAGCAGGATCGACCAGGGTAGGTGAAAGGAGCTCCAACACCCGGCGTAGCTCAAGCTGCTCCGGAGCGCCGTCATACCGGTGCGCCATCGGGATATAGTACGCCTGGTGGTCGCGAAAGGAGAGGGAGATCCCCACGATTGCAGCTTCCCGAGGGTTGAGGCTGGTGGTCTCCAGGTCCAGGGCAAAGGAGGGAACCTCCCGGAGCTCCGCCACCAGACGAACGAGTTCTTCCTCCGTCAGCACCGTCCGGTACTGCTCGGTGGAAAGGGTGGCGCTCCCCGGCAGTTCCTTGAGCATGGTGGTGAAGCCATATTCCTTGAACAGTTCCGCCAGTCGGCGCTGGTCAGGGGGGGAAAGAGCGAAATCGTCAAAGGAGTAGGGAACCGGCACCCGGCAGTTTATGGTGGCCAGGGTCCGGGAGAGCCGGGCCTGATCGGCAAATTCCCGAAGCTTTTCTCCATTTTTGCCCTTCACCTGGTCGGCTTTTTCCAGGAGATCGTCCAGAGAGCCGAATTCCTGCAACAGCTTGGTGGCCGTCTTTTCACCGATCCCCGGCACACCGGGGATATTGTCCGAGCTGTCCCCGGCAAGCCCCAGGATATCCACCACCAGGTGGGGACCGACGCCAAAGCGCTCCACCACCTCGGCCACCCCGCTCCGCTTCTCCTTCATGGTGTCCAGGAGGGTAATGTTCTCCGTGACGATCTGCATCAGGTCCTTGTCGCCGGTGACCACCACCACTGCCACCCCCCGTGCCTCGCATTCTTGGGCAATGGTGCCGATGATATCGTCGGCTTCAAATCCTTCCAGCTCCAGACAAGGGATAGTAAAGGCCGCCACGATACCCTTGATGGGTCCGATCTGGAGCCGGAGGTCGTCGGGCATGGCCTCACGATTGGCCTTATACTGGGGATAAAGTTCCGTCCGGAAGGTCACCCGACCGGCATCGAAGACCACCGCCAGATGATCCGGTTCCTCTTCCCGCACCAGTTTGAGGAGCATCTTGATGAAGCCGAACAGGGCATTCACGGGAATACCGGCGGGGGAGGTAAGGTTACGGACGGCAAAATAGGCGCGATAGATGTACGATGATCCATCAATGAGATAAAGTGTCTGCTTTTTCGCCGGCGGCATGGTTATTCTCCTGGTTTTCAAGTCCGGGAATTGTAGTGCAAGCTGTCGGGGGAAGCAAGAAAGAAGCGGCGGAACTTACCGGTTGCCATATGCGCCCCCCTGCGGTATGTTGTATTACCAATTTGCCACCCTGAGGTTCTCCATGAAATTTCAGCCGATCAAGCCGAAAAAGGTTTCCACGCAGATCGCGGATCAGATCCGCTCCTCTATTCTCAATGGCGACTTCACCCCCGGCGACAAACTCCCCCCCGAACGGGAACTGGCCGAGATGTTCGGCGTCTCCCGCCCCTCCGTCCGGGAGGCGCTCAACGTGTTGGCTTCATCAGGGCTGGTGGAGTCTTATCAGGGGGGAGGAACCATCGTCAAATCCCTGGTGGAATCCGCGGCAGGAAATCCGCTCACCGAGATGATCCGGGTGGAGGGGGAACGGGCGCTGGATGTCATCGAAGTCAGGAAAGGGCTGGAAGCGTGGACCGCCTGGTATGCGGCCCAGCGGGCTCTCCCCGAGGATATTGCAAAACTTGCGGCCATCATCGGGGAGATGGAGAAGAGTCTGGAGAGTCTGAAGCCGGCGGAGAACCTGGACGCCAATTTTCATACCGTCATTGCCCGGGCCACCCGGAATGTGGTCTGGCTCCATCTCATGCAGAGCATCTTCGACGCCATGAAGGAGTTTCAAAAAAACGTCTGGCGGGCGGTCTATCTCACCCATGAGGATCACCGGATGCTCTACGGCCACCACCTGGCAATCTTCCGGGCAATCCGGGACAAGGAGCCGGAAAAGGCTAGAGAGGCGATGCTGACCCACCTCACCTTCGCCGAAGAGCGGAGTAACGACTATGTACGGTTAAAAAAATCGGGTGATGGGTAGAGGAATGTAGGGGCAATTCATGAATTGCCCCCTACAGCAACAACGCCCGCGCCCGGGCCGATCCTTCGAAAGTTCCGCCACTCTTCAATGCCTCCGTCAGCTCTTTCCTTCCTTTCGCCTGCTCCCCCATCTTGAGGAGCAATGCCCCCAGATGATAGCGGTGGGTCGGGTTCCCCGGCATTCCCGTTACCCCCTGCCGAAGAAGCGGTAGAGCCTGCTCCAGCTTTCCCTGGCGACACAGGGTCCACCCCAGGGTATCGGCCACAGCGGGTTCCTTGGGATGTCTGGCGTAAAGCAGCGCCGCCAGCGCCGCCGAGCGCTCCATGTCAAAACCGTGCTCCGCATTGAGGCTGGCGATGTTGTTCATGGCACGCTCATTATCCGGAGAGCGTTTCAGAGCCTCTTCGTACCCGTTAAGGGCCAAGATGTACTCCCCGTGCCGCATGAGGAGGTCTCCCAGGACAAGAAACGGCTCTGATGAAACCGAAGTGGCGGCAAAACTCCGGAGCAAGGCCTCGGCCTCGGCGCCGCGCCCCATCATCTCCAGAGCATCTATCCGGGCTAACGACAATGCCCAGTCGTGGGGGCTCTTTTTCAACCCCGCCTCGGCCGCCTGGAGCATCGGGGCAAAGGCACTCTGCATCCGCAATAATTCAATGAACTGCAACCGGAGTCCCGGTTCGGCGAATTCCCCCCCCATGACTGCCCGGCACTGTTCCAGCGATTCCTCCCGCTTACCCATGACGCCGTGGATCTGGGCCAGTAACAGATGGGGCTCCACTGCGTCCGGAGCCAAACGGCCGGCCTCCTTCGCCTCGGCAAGAGCCAGAGTCGGATCGTTCAGGCCCAACGCCAGACGCCCCAGTTCCAGGTGGGCGAGGTACAGTTTCGGCTCGATCCTGAGCGCCTCCCGGTAAGCGTCGCGGGCTTCGCTCAGACTCTTCAGCTGCCACTGGGCGCGGGCAAGCAGGATGAATGCCTCATAATCACCCCCATTCTGGCGAATGGCGTTACGCAACTCCAGGATCGCTTCCCGGAATTTTTTTTCATCCATATACCGTTGGGCGTTGGCCATATAGCCGGAGGATTCGGATTTGAACTGTAGCAGGTTATAATGATTCGCACTCCAGACTCCTCCCAGCGCCAGGCAGGCCACCCCTGCGACTACGGAAAACTTCAGGGCGCTTTGACGCAACCACAACCGATAAAAACGGATTCCGGTGGAGCGGTGTCCCAGGCTGTTCATCCGGTGAGAACGCCAGGTCATGAAGAGGTCGAAGAGCACGTAAGCGGCAACGCAGAGAACCTCCCCCAGCAACCACTGCGCCTTTGTGGAGAGAGTCACCACCTCCGGCAGGTGCAGGGTTACCCCCCGGGAAAGGATTGCGATGATAACGAGGATCACCACCCCACCCACCAGGGCGATTTTGACCTTGCTCTGTTTCGCCCACCAGAGGAGAAAGGGGAACCAGCCCACAACATGACGGCCGCGTCGCCGGTACTGCCGCCACGCCATGCTCAGGTCAAAGGTAAGAACTACGGCCATGGCCGGGATAATCAGCAACCAGAGCATCAGTGTCGACATGGGGAGGACCTCGTAACCATGTAGTCAGAAACAAAGCCGGTTTGATATTTCAAAGAACGTTTAAGCGGCCGTTTTGACATTCCGAAGCTCTTTTCTTATGGAGTCGAAAAATGTATCATCTTCCGCGACAACAGCACCGAGACCTGAATGAAGTTCGTACCATCCACGTTCCACCGACTCGAAAAACTCCTTTTGCTCGTCAACGCCACGCACATACATCCGTAACGAATCCCGAATTATATCCTGCTCATTGCGCCCTTCACGCTGAGCAACTCGCTTCAGGTTCATGCTGTCTGTTTCGTCAAGCCCGAGACCAAGCTGCCGACTTCCCATAGAAAACCTCCCTGCCGGTATCTTTGATAGCACTGTACATCACAAGGCATCAGGAGGCAATTTATTCAATGACAAATCATTCTGTTCCGCTGCCCTCATTGTCTCTACTGATTGCTACTAATCTGCAGCGTTGTCCGGTTAGGTTCTTGAATTTAGCTCCCCGTCCGGACACTGTCACCCCTTCCCCTCCGACAGCAACCGCGCCCGGGCCGCACCGTCAAAATCCCTGGAGAGCTTCAGCGCCGCTCCCAACTCTTTTCGCCCCTCCACCGTCTGCCCCGTCTTAGGTGATTCGCGGTAAAGACGATACCGCGTCAATGTATTTGTCACGTTTCATTGTAGGGATACCCCTCGCGGGTATCCTGTTCTTGAATCGGCAGTCAAGGGCGCCCGCAAGGGGTGCCCCTACAAAACGATGTTCAAAATGATGGTATGTTTTTTGCTGCGAATCACCTTAAGCAACGCCGCACGGCATCGGTTTTACCCACAGCCTGGAACGTTGCCTCAGCCTCCGGGTACCGTCCCAAGGCCGCCTGACTCCGGGCAAGAAAAAACCGTGGTCTGCCCACCGGTCGACCGCACGTCCTCTGCGGCGTTTACCGTCTGATTAATTCGGGGGGGGGGGCTGCTTCAACCCCTCCCGCGCCATCCCGATGGCTGCAGCATAGGCTCGCTGGTAAAACCTAAATTACGGCGTGCAAGAACCTAACCGGACAACGCTGCCTGATATCAAGCTCCGGTCGAAGGAACGGGGATACCGTGGCGCCAGCGCCCTTTGGACTCTCCGGGGAAAATAGAACTATTATCGTACCAGTGAAACTGATTTCTTGTTCATCCGTTTTCGGGCATACCCCACCGCGCCCAGGGAGATGGTCAGGAGAAGATACGTGGAAGGTTCGGGGACTGAAGGGGTATAATTGTAGGTAATCGAGGCGCTACCTGTCAGGGTGCTCGTAAAATCGGCCATATTGGTATAGCTTGAGTAGGCCGTATTCCCGCCGGTTTTGTAGGTCAGACTAAAATCAGAACCACCAGTCACGGCGGAGCTTATGGCCGGATTGGCAGTGGCCACCGGAAAATCCTGAACTACGGAGAGGTTGAGGGTCTTGGCCGGGATCGGGGTATTGTTTCCGCTGCCGGCGCTGGTGCTGTTGCCACCGCCGTTATAATTAATCGAGTTGACGTATACCCCACCACCTAACGTCTCGCCGAAACTCCCGCCAAGTAAAATCGGGGTGCCGGATGCCGTTATCGCAACTTCCCAATCGATGAGATACGAATCCAGCGTGCCCAGCGCGGCATTGAACGGGGAAAAGTTGCCGGACAACCCCGACGAACCGGCATGAATGATCGTGCCGGAGCCCGATGCCGACTGGGTATTGGTGAAGGTAACGGTAGTGGTGATGACCGATGCCTGCGCCGTCCCCGCGAGTAATATCGACATCAAACCGGACAGGACAATAAATCTTGAAAACATTTTCATACAATACCCCTTGTATTCCTGGTTGTCATACCGAAATTCCCGATTTCCTGAGCAAGCGGTGACATAGAGTACAACCATATGAAATTTAACAGCTATTTCAATATTGATCAATAGCAACTATCGACACGCACTATCCGGAATGGATACCCATAATGACTATCAACGGGGGTTGTTCAAGAGAATGACGGAGAAGATACGGTGAGAAGGAAGGATTACAGCATGGTCCGGAGCGTGACCGGGCGAGAAAATCTATTCGTCACCGACGGAGATACCGTGGCGCTCCAGACGCCGCCGAAAAGTATAGTAGTTCATCTCCAGCATGGCGGCGGTCTTCATCAGTTTTCCGCCGCAATGGCGCAGCGCCTGTTCCAGGGACCATTTTTCCAGGGAATTGAGAGTGCAGGGGAACGGGGGAGGCGCCGGAGCGCCGGTGGCGCAAACCGGCGAGAAGGTCGGGAGTTCGTCCGATGATATTTCCCTAAGCGTGGCGTCGGTTATGCCCTGACCGGCGGCAAGGGCGCAGCGGCGGATGACACTCTTCAATTGGCGGATGTTGCCGGGCCAGGTCATGGCCGAGAATACGTCCCTCGCCTCGCCCGTGAGGCGTGGAACGTCCCGCCCCAACTCGTGACAGCTCTCCCGGAGAAAGTTCAACGCCAGCGGAACGATAGCGTCAACCGTTTCCCGTAACGGGGGAAGGTGCAGGGCGACATCGGCCAGGCGATAGTAAAAATCCTCGCGAAAACGCCCCCCCCTCACCTCCTCCATGAGGTTGCGATTGCCGGCGCTGACCAGCCGCACATCCACAAAGCGATCCCTCCCCCCCCCCAACGGCCGGAAGGTTTTTTCCGCCGCGAAACGGAGCAATTTGGTCTGTACGTCGGGCGGACAGGCGTCGATATCATCAAGAAAAAGAGTGCCGCCGTGGGCCGCCTCAACCAACCCCTGTCGGGGGGGATCACCGCCGGGAGCGGCTCCGCCAAGGGAACCAAACAGCTCGCTTTCCACAAGGTGCAACGGCAGAGCGTTCAATTGAGCCGTGACGAAGGGACCGACGCGGCGTGGGCTCAGGTTATGAATGATTCCCGCCAGCCGCGTCTTCCCCGTGCCGGTCTCCCCCTGTAACAGTACATTGAACGATGTGCGCGCCACCTGCGTCACCTGTTCGACCAGGGGTCGTAGATACGGATCATCCCCCAGGGGAAGCAGAAGCGCCGCAGCCAGTTCGTCGTTTAACCCGCGAATTTCCCGGCGCTGCACCACCGAGACCGCAGCTCGGGCAATGGCCGCCAGAAGTTCATCGCCGTCCACTGGTTTGCGGATGAATGCCGACACCCCCAGTTCGATGGCCTTGAGCAGATAGGAGGTCTCGGTGAAGGCGGTGCAGAGGAGCAGAGGAATGTCCGGATACTCTTTTTTCAGTAACGCGGCCAACTCCAGACCATCCATGAACGGCATCCGAATATCGCTGACCACCAGATCGGGGCTCTCGCGGCGGACCGACACCATCGCCTCGCGGCCATGGGCCGCCGGAATGACCCTGCGGCAATAGAGTTCCAGGAAGGAGGCCGTTTCCCGCCGGAGCAGCTCTTCATCCTCCACCAGCAGGATCGTCAATGATTTCAAATCGGTCATGAGATATTCTCCAGAGGCAACTCTATTCTGAACCGAGCGCCCCCCGGAACAGGCGTCAACGTTATGCTCCCCCCCAGGCTCTCCCCGATGATCATGCGCGCCAGATAAAGGCCGATACCGGAGCCGCCGCTGGCGGCCTTGGTTGTAACATAGGGATCAAAAAGAGTGGTCACCAGCTCCGGGGGGACACCAGCGCCGTTATCGCCGATCTCCATAATCATGCTCTTGGGGGTGCTGGATACCTCCACGGTGATCAGCCCCTCATCAGGCCCGCCACTACTGGCCCGAAGCTCCCCAATAGCGTCCCTGGCGTTATTGACGAGATTAAGGATAACATGCTTAAATTCATTGGGAAACCCGGATACCATCCCCTGACAGCTGTTGTCGCTGTAGACGGAGAGCGCGATGCCGTTGCTGGTGAACTGCGGCTCAAACAGCTGAACGGCTTCATTGATACAGATCAACGGAGAAAAAGATACCCGCTCTTTTTCCGGTCGAAAAAAACCGCGAAACTCTTCGATGGTGTCCGACATATGCCGGATCTGCCCCATGGCCCCGATCTTGAAGTCGTGAAGGGTTTCCGGAGTCACCCCCTGCAGGGAGCCCGAAGCATGGTGGCGCTGCACCATCATCCCCAGAGCCGCGAGTGGCTGCCGCCACTGATGGGCGATGGCGCCCACCATCTCCCCCATGGCAGCCAGTCGGGCATGGGCGGCCATGATCCGCTCCTGATCAAGGCGATGGGCGATCTCTTCATCGATCCGGAGCTGCAATGAATTCGACAACTCCCGCAGATTCCCCTCGCTGATCCGTAATTCCTCCTCCACCCGGTCGCTGGTCATGGCGAGATAGCTGTAATTGGTCACCACTTGCACGATGATGGTCTGAAGGAGGAGCCAGCGTAACAGGATGTCCTCCTGGAACCACCGGGCGACAGTGAAGGTCGCGGGAATCGGGGTAGCGTACCACCATGCCCGCGCCGCGAAGAGAGCCACCAACGGCGCGATCACCAACGACAATAACCACTGCATGGAGTACCGGCGTGAGGCAGGGTAAAGAAGCGGCTTGAGGGCAATGCCGGAAAAGAGGATAGCCATGACCACATTGCGCATGATGATACGGCTGCGCAGATCGTGAACCGCATAGATAAAATAAATCTGCAGCCCAAGGGCGATTCCCACCAACGCCAGACTGAGACGGAGATCCCACCAGCGTTGTGGTAAGCCGTGAAAACGCCGCACTCCCTCGGAAAAAAAGACCGGCATCATGAGGAGGAGCCCCAGCCCCACGACCTGGGGAATAAACTGCGGCTGCATCTTCTCCAGAAACAGCGTGAAGATACCGCCAAGAAACCAGCAGACGGTGCCGGCGAACCAGTCGCCAAAACCGGCATAGGTGGTCCTGGTCCGCCAGGTGTGGAGCAGAATCAGGGCCTGGATGAGTTGGAAGAGGCTGCCGACAACGGCCAGAGTAGTGATATGGAAGAGCATGCCTTATACCTGGGAACGGGAAGGTGATGATTGCCAAAGGTTAAAGATGCTCCAGTGCGCACCTCACGCCAACGTATCATGAAGCTGTCCTTGTCAGGCTTTCATACAGGACGAGGAGCGCCCCCATCTCCCGATCCCACGAGTACTCCGCCTCCACCGCCCGGCGCCCCCTCCTCCCCATCTCATCGGCCTCCTCGGGATGAGCGAGTATCCACTGGATGGCAGCAGCAAGCGCCGAGCTGTCGGTGGGTGGTGACACAAGGAGCCCGCAACCGTGGCGGTGGATGACCTCCCGCGCGAAGTCGATGTCGGAGGCGATCACCGGAAGTCCCGCAGCCATGTACTCGAACAGCTTGTTGCTGCTGGAGTGCACTCCATCTCCGGGGAGATCAACGACCAGCAGACCGGCGCGCGACAGGTCGAACAGTTCCTGCATCCGCCCACGGTCGATGTACCCCAACTCCTCGGCGCCCGCCCAGCCGGGACGAGTGACGACCTCGGCGCGGAGAGTTTCGGGATACCATTTCCCGGCGAGGGTAAGGGTGGCCCCGGCCGCCGCTGCGGCGTCCACCATTTCGCCGACACAACGGACCGCCGACAGAATCCCCACGCAACAGACCCGGAGGGGGCGTTGGGCTGCGGGGATCGGCCCGGGACGAAACTCCTTCACCCCCGCGAAATTCTCCATGATGATCGACCGCCGGAGAGGGAGCACCCTCTGCATATGGGGAGTGACGACGACGCAGGCGTCCAGGAGGAGAGCAGCGCATCGTTCAGCGGCGCCGTAGACGGAGGCCAGCAGAGCCGACACGCTGCGGGGGAGCGACGCCGTGACCCGGAGATGGTCCCGATAATACTCGTGAATATCGTACACCACCCGCCGTCCGGCCAGACAGACGGCGATCCCGCCGGGGATCAGCTCCGGATCGTGGAAATGGAAAATGTCGGGCCCACTCCGCAACGCCCGCCACCAGATCCGCGCCGTGGTCCAGCAGGCCCGCGCCGGTCGACTGGACGGACGGCCGACGTCGACGATGCGCACCCCGTCAATCAACTGATCACCGACACCATCGGCCACGAAGAGCGTCACGTCATGGCCCGCCGCCGCCAGAGAGGTGCACATCTTTCGAAAAATACGGGTGTCTGTCCTTGGATGCACCGTGGTGAGGTGAGCGATCCTCACGACACGGTCACCTGCGATCCGTCACCACCCGGGTGAAGCCGTCGAAAAAAGGTACTACGCAAAACAGAATCTCTTGGCAAACCTCTTGGCTGTCCAGTACATGGTCCCCAATGCAGGTTTAAACAATTCGTAGCGGTTTTTCAACCGAACAAACTCATCATGCTTTTGGCTTGAGAAGTCCGACCTCTTGTGCATGGTGATGCCGTCAATGATGCGATCAAGGTGATTGCCGTACCTGAGGGCGTCAATACTGAGTACGGCTTCCTTGGCTGAAGATGAAATTCGCTTCAAAAACAGATCATCGGACAGCATTTTTTCGACTTCCTTGGCATTTGAGGCATCATCATTGAGCGGTAGGTAATCCCTGTCTTCTCTCAGTATGCCACTATACTTTCCACGCACGGCAATTTGCACGGTCTCCGACAACGCAGCTTCGATATTTCTCGGTGATAGCGCCGTCATCATATGTATGCCATCTTCATCGGGAAAACAATTTCGTTCAACTTCCTCAAAGGGAGCATTTTTATGATCCCGCACGTATTCATTCACCTTTCTTCTTATTTCACCATACGGATCAAATAAGCTGCTTCCGCTATTTGCCGTGAGACAGCTCCTGGAATTGCCGATGAATTGATTCCATTTTTCACCCGGTATGAAATCTTCCATGCGTGTCGAAATATCCATAATCAATTTGGTATCGCCCACTCCCTCTTTAAACAGATCACCGATGATCCCCTTGACAACTCCGATCCTTCCAAAATTCGGCGGCAAGCGCTTGGATCTATAGCAAACATCTATTTTTCTGGAACCAAAGGGAGCGGGAGCACTCCAATACTCAATCCACCTGTCTGAAACGTACCCGGTGTATCCCAGTCTTATTTTCCCTCTTTTTCCGTAGTTCGGATAAAGAAGATCCCGATAACCATCTATCACCGTCACCAGTTCGTCGATTTTCCATCCAGTGAGCCACTCATCCAGAATCGCGCCACAATCATAATCATCTTGGGGGAGTGCGATTTTATACGCCGGACTCTGTTCCACAAAAGAGTACTCTTTTTTCATCTGCTTCAATAGTTTCGGAAATCTTCTGACCCCCAGGAAGGTGGGGCCCAAGACTATCCCATCGTAATCCATATCCTTTAAAAAAGCCGGGAAGGAAAGTTCCACGTCATGGACGATATAGGTATGTTCCGGTCTTTGTTCAAAAAGAGAGAGTTCCAGTTCCCGAACGGAACTTCTCCACTGCAGGGGATCACCCATTCTATGTAATATCAAAATACGGAGAGGGCAAGTAGTATTCATTTCAACGTTACAACCAATTTTTTAAATGGGTCGAAGAGATTCAGTTTCTTCAGCAAGCGAACCATGGGAACCCAGATGGTATTCATATAAACTGACCGAAGCGCAAATACTAACCTATGCACGTGTAAGGATCGCAAAAATTTACGTTCCGCTCTCCCCGCCATACCACATTCCAAGACTATATTTGTATCAAGGTTCAGCAGATCGGCAATCAGTGAATTGACAAAATTTTCATAGGTATACTTGCCGTTCATGCAAATATCCGTGAACGCATTGGCGGCTATCTCCTCACATTTCACCTTATCTTTCAACATTTCAACAACTTCAGCTAAATTTGAATAGTCTTTTTTGAGTTCTATATAGTGAACACCCGGCTTAAACACGTTATTATATTCACCTTCTATCAGCACCTGACAGGTCCTGGTTGCACATGCCTCAAAATGTCGTGGAGACAGGGCAAAGAGTGAAATATTCCCATCCATTCCCGGAAAAAATTTTTCTTCGACCTCGGCAAAATCCGCATTTTTGTGTTGAGCGACGTAACTGTCAACTTTCGCCCTGAGGGAACCGTCCGGATCGTGTAAACTGGCCCCCCCCTCGCATCCCAGGACGACCCTGCAATCGGCCAGGAACCGAAACCACGACTCTCCAAGAAAAGCATCGTCTTCTTCGTTGGATAAATCGATCTTAAGTTCCGTACTGCCGACGAAAGTCTTGAAGATATCCGTTACCTGCCATTTCTTTAAGGCGTGCCTTCCCAGCCAAAAGGGATACTTTCGCGCCCGGTAACCTAAATCAAGGGGTCTTTCACGGTGAGGCTTAATGAATTTAGCAGATTGTGTCACCATGTCAGGATCGAAGTAACCCGTCAGCACTCTCCTGAGAAGAACAGTACCGGTGGAACTTTCGGGATACACCGTTTCCCAATCCTCTTCACGACAACAGGTGTAGAGGATATCAACCTTGAAGTCACGAATAAATCCACATATCAGGTCTGAATGAAAATACTCATCTTGTGGCATGGCAACGGCGAACCGCGCTCTACCTCTGATACAGCTGAATGGTCCGGTTCTTTCGTGGAATTTATCCCTGCCACCCCATTTATTGCTGAGAAAAGAGTAGTGATAGAATATCAGATCAAAGGTGCAGGCATGAATTGTTGCAGGAATCTTCAGCTTGGAGTTTATGGGGAAGACACTCCCCGGGAGATACTTTTGCAACGCCTGTAAACTATTCTCAATTGTCGTACGCCCCTTTCCCGCCGGCAACGTATAAACCAACAATGTCTTCATGTCAGGCGGTCCCTATCTTGAAAACAACCGTCAGCGGCGGACACGGTCAGAGATTCAATCTGTTTTTCACGGTATGGATGACGATTTTTATACCGTCGTCAAAAGATACCGTAGGAACATGAGATATGAGTTCGAACTGCTTCACTAAACAGGGGGTTTTATCCAAGGTCATTTTATTCGGCAGAGCGGTTTCCGTAACCAGATCCGCGTAGTTTAATCCCAGCAGATAGCACATTTTAGACGCGACGTCCTTCATGGAAAAGACTTCCGGGTGTCCTATATTTATAATTTCGTTCGCAGGGATCCGTAGTGATTTTTCTATGCAGATTACGGCGTCACTCATATGCATCCAGGATCTTCTGGCGCCGGTATGTACTGTTATCTTCTCCCTCTTAACCAGATTTTCGGCAAATCGTATCATTGCCGATCTGTTTTCTCCGAATGTTTCATTCTCATCATAAAACATAAAGGGACGCAGTATTACATATCTCAAGTTTGATTCGTATTGTACCAGCTTTTCTCCCAGGTATTTAGTCAGACCATACCGATTATTAGGTTCACAAACCAACGTTTCTGATAATTCGGCAGGATCTGAGATATTTCCGTAGACCTCTGATGTGCTGAAATATATCAACTTGCTCTCAAACTGTACACAGAGCTGGATTATATTATTGAGTCCGCAAAGATTGGTGTCCACCGTTATATGCGGAGATTTTTCACAGGTCACCCTGCTGACCATGGCTGCCATATGTATGACTACTTCAGGCCTGAACGTATCAAATACGCCAACCAAATCGCCAACCCTTGAAATATCGGCCAGAACATAATCATCGGCATAGTGTTGTTTGATATCAACCCGCATTACCGTATGTCCTGACAATTTCAAATGCGGAATCAATCTGAAACCTATATTGCCTTCACTACCTGTTACGAGAACTCTCATCGTTATCTATCTACCTCCTTGTAGCAAAGCACGCCATTAAAACATCAATAACTGCTTGATTATGTTAGCAGCCGCCGCGCCATTACCATAAAGATCGGACCGAAATGCCGGTTCCATTGTCAACAGAGTACGGTATGCAGCCAGAATATCGAAAGTTGCCGCACCGGCAAGAATGGTCGTCCCCGTATCAAGCAGTTCAACCCACTCGGTTTCATCCCTCAAGGTAACGCACGGCTTTTTAAAAAAATACGCCTCTTTCTGCAAACCGCCACTATCCGTGAGGACAATTCTCGTATGTTTGAGCAACTCCACCATGTCGAAATATCCGACGGGCTCAATGAGCGCCAGGGAGGGATACAGGGCGAATTGAGCAAGGCCTCCGGAAGAGTTAAGTATTTTCAAGGTGCGAGGATGAAGGGGAAGAACGACCTTCATTTCATTACTGATCTCCCGGAGGGCCTGAAAGATTTGAGTCAGTCTGAGCGGATCATCGGTATTTTCGGCGCGGTGGATCGTGCAGAGCGCGAAATCACCGCAACCAAGCTGCAACCTCCGGATAACATCACTTTTTTCCCCGGAAATGGCGCCATAGTGCAGCGCCGCGTCCAGCATTACATCACCGGTATTGACAACCACCGGTTTTCGGCTTCCGGGTAAGGTAGTAACGGCGTTGGCGTATCCTTCGTGTTCAAGATTCAGTACTGCTGTTGCCGTGGGGCAGCAGAGGATATCACTGATCCGGTCGGTCAATACCCTGTTTATCTCTTCAGGCGTCTGCAGAGTAAAGCTACGCAACCCCGCCTCCACATGCAGCACGTTAATACCGAGTTTCTTTGCCGCCAGGGCGCCTGCCAGCGTTGAATTGGTATCACCATACACGATGACGAAATCAGGCCGCTCTTCCTGCAACACCGTCTCAATCTTTTCCAGCATTCTCCCGGTCATTGCCCCATGGCTCAGAGAGTTAATATCAAGAAAATAGTCCGGTTTCGGGAGCTCCATCTCCGAGAAAAAAACGTCCGACATGGCGGCATGAAAGTGCTGACCGGTGTGCAGCATAACTTCGGTGATCAGTGAGTCATCGTTGGCGGAGGCATTATGCCGGGCAATGGCGCGACTTACTGTCGCCGCCTTGATAAACTGGGGCCGCGCCCCGACAACCGTGACGATTTTCAAAGAGTTGCTCTTCGTACGGAATCGGCGATAAAAACTATCCGTTCATCCGTCAGATAGGGGTGCATGGGGAGACTGATGACCTTCCTTGCGGCGTCTTCCGCCACGGGAAAGCTCCGTTCACCGGATACACATCCCGAAAAAACCGGTTGCAGATGGAGCGGAACAGGATAATGCACCGCGGTGGGAATACCTTTGTCCATGAGCTCTTTTTGGACACTCTCCCGGTTATCCACCTGAAGCGTGTATTGGGCATAGACCGACGAATTATACGGTTCAACATACGGAAGGATGATCGTTGACCGATTATCGCCGGTTGAGGAGCCCCCCAGGAGTTCGGAGTAGCGAGCCGCGATGCGCCGGCGGGCTTTAACTTCATCGTCAAAGAGCTCCAGTTTGGCAAGCAGTACGGCCGCCTGAAGCGTATCAAGACGGCCGTTAATTCCAAGCCGCGGATGCTGGTAACGCTTCTCCTGGCCATGTACACGGATTTCTCGCATCGTCTTGGCAAGGGAATCATCATTGGTAAAGAGCGCCCCCCCATCACCATAGCACCCCAGCGGCTTACTGGGAAAAAAACTGGTGGAGCCGACCGTGGAAAGAGCGCAGGAGCGTCGTCCCTTATGGGTGGCGCCGAAAGATTGTGCGCCATCTTCGATAACCGGCAGCTTATGCTTTGCGGCAATGGCCACGATTGCGTCAAAATCGGCGCACTGACCGTAAAGGCTGACCGGCATGACGGCCTTCGTCCGGAGAGTAATGGCGGCCTCAAGCTGCCGGGGATCAAGAGTATAGGTGCGAGGATCGATATCCACAAATACCGGTATCGCTCCGGTCAGGGCGATCATCTCAGCCGTGGCGATAAAGGTAAAGGGGGACGTGATAACTTCATCACCCGGTCCGACCCCCAGAGCCATGAGGGCGATGAGAAGCGAGTCGGTTCCGCTGCTCACCGTTATACAGTGTGTAACTCCGGCGTAATCCGCGAGTTTCTCTTCCAGTTCCGTGACTTCCGGACCCATGATGTACTGTCCGTGATGCAGTACCCGGTGAACATTTTTTTCCAGGGCGGGACGAATGCGCTGCTGCTGGCTTTGCAAATCCATGAAGTCGAACTTTTTCGGTTTTAGCGGCGCTTTCAGATAGTCGGCGGGAGTAACGGTCAGCTGGGGATACTGCCGGCGCAGCAAGCTGTCACGAGTGAGAATCTTGATGGAGCCCGGCGCAAAGCGATCCAAGGCGCGGATCAGTTGTTCCTGTTCAGGATCTTCGTTGTCAAAGAGTCCACCCTCTCCAGCCAGGGAAGCAAGCCACTCTTTATCCTCACAAAAGGCCCTCAGCAGGAGCCGGGACCGTTTCAGCAGGATCTTGATTGACTCCGGAATGGAACGCGACAATTCCTTGGCAAGGAGATACTCCAGCGTCTGAACCGATCCGGTGTACAGCCAGATACGGAAGCCGGCATTATGACATCTGTCAAGCGCATCAGCCGCATCTTGCACAAGCGGTCCGGGATGAGCCAGCAGATCAACGACAATATCTACATCCAGCAAAAGATCCATATCTAGTGGTCATCCCTCTTCTCGTCGCTTGACGGCACACAGTTCAAATGCTTCGCTACGAAGGCGCTGTTTCTGAGTCAGTTCAGGAACAGATGAATCGTCCAAAGACATTGTCCTGATCTTAACCAGTCGGTTCAGCATATTTTCCATGTAGGAGCCTGCTGAACCTTTTACCTGCTCCGATGACTCTTCAAGCATTGTTTCACCTCACTTTCAACTGGTCATAACACAGTTTGCCCAGCGCCATTTCCGGAGGTAAGGGGGCGTCCTCATCCAAATCCAGGCAGTGGACGGCAAGGCATGGAGAGGAGGAACCGGCGACCGATACCCCTTCGGAAGTCACGAACTGATACCGCAAACCACTCTCGGGACAGGTCATAATCCCCTCTGCATCAGGATTTTTCAGGAGATGTCCGTGTCGGCTCATCCATCCCTTCCGACGCGCCGGTACTCCAACCATCAGAGCGTAGTCAGGAACATTCCCGGCCACCACCGCACCAGCGGCAACAAAGGCATAACGACCGATGGTGACGCCGCAGACCACCGTCGCATTTGCGCCGATAGTTGCCCCCCTCCGGAGCAAGGTACTTTCATAGAGCGCCCTGCGGAGCACCTGTGAACGCGGATTGGTAACATTCGTCAACACACAGGAGGGACCGAGAAAGACATCATCCTCGACAATCGTTCCTTCGTAGATGGAGACATTATTTTGAACCTTGACGTTGGAACCGATGACGACTCCGGGCGATACCAGACAATTCTGGCCGAAATTACAGTTTTCACCGATGGTGGCGCCACCCATGATGTGTGAAAAATGCCAGATTTTAGTTCCGACGCCGATGGTCGCTCCGGCATCAATGTAACACGACTCGTGGGCGAAATAGTCCATGGCCATCACCTTCCCTGAAAACGCGGCGCCACGAAGGTCTGCGACCAGATGCCGTCTGCCGGCGTGACAGCACTGCTGCGCAACGTATACACCAGATTGAGGGCAGGTCGGGCGTCTTCCAGCCCGAAACCATTACCCCGCAAGATATCCCCATAGGCTATGCTATGAAGATCATTGAATCCCTCCGAGAATTCGAACTCTTCACCGTCAATTTTCAACGATCGGTAGGTGGATTCGGCCGCCGTTCCGGTTGACTCCGGGAGATCACTTCGGTCAACCGAAAGAAACCAGCGGACCCGGGCTTTTTCCAGTTCCAAATATCCCGCCATCCTCCGCGAGTCGGAAAGGTGGAGCTCGGAGTGGATTACCTGACCGAAAATCCAGATGAGCAGATCGAAAAAATGGATGCCGATGTTGGTCGCTATTCCTCCCGATTTACTGGCGTCCCCTTTCCAGGAGGTGAAATACCAATTGCCGCGCGAGGTGATGTAGTACAATTCTATAGCGACTTTTTCCCCAGGTTCATCCGTCAGAAACTTGCTTCGCAGCTTAACGGCGGAGGGGTGATGCCTGAGTTGAAGAATGGTGTGAATCCGTCTGCCTGTCTCTTTTTCCAGCGCCCCAAGAGCATCCAGATTCCAGGGATTCACTACCAGCGGTTTCTCGCAGATGGCATCGGCGCCGATACGTAACGCAAAGCGGATATGGGCGTCATGGAGATAATTGGGCGAACAGATGCTGACAAAATGTATCTGTTTGTCGTTTCCCATGCGGCGCAACTTTTCCGCATGTCGGTCAAAACGTTCGAATTCCGTGAAAAATTGTACATCGTAGTTGTAACTGTCCAGGATGCCGACTGAGTCTGATCGGTCAAGCGCGGCGACAAGAGTGTTGCCGGTTTCCCTGATGGCTTTCAGGTGTCGAGGAGCGATGTAGCCGGCGGCTCCGATAAGAGCAAAGTTATTA
>CAIUUR010000338.1 GCA_903902345.1 uncultured Geobacteraceae bacterium
ACCTATTCCCACAACTTCACTATATTCCGGAACCCGAGCGTTGTATCTGGCATTACCTTGATCCCACTCAATGATGACTGAGGGGTGCGGCAAAGGTGGGGTCCGCTGTGGAGTTTGTGGTGGTTGACTGCCATAGAGCAGGAAATATATCAGGGGGAAATCTCTGCGGAGCGCATCATGGACGGCTCTCTGTGGTCCATCTTCCGGATTGTCCCGGAGTTCCGCTGCCGCTGTGTCCGGGTCAAAGTGCCAACCCAAACACCACCGACCGAAGGTATAGCCCTTGTGACGCAATGCCGCAGTCAGTTTTCCATGAATTGGATACGTGCGGCGATACTCAGTGCGATCCATGATTGCAATGGTGCCGGTGTCCCGCAGTAGATTATGGACATGATCAATCCGGAGTTTGCCAAGTGCTCTGGTGATTTCCACGACACTCAATCCACTCGAGTATGCAGTGATGATGTGACTGTTGAGCAAGCCTTCCCAATCCTCACGGTTCATCTGAGCCTCCCGTACCTTTTTATGATTTGATACTACCTTTTCTAAAATAACTTCCTTTAGAAAAGGTAGTTATCTGGAAAATTTGACAGACGATTTCACTCTTCCCCGCTGGGAACCTCCCGCAACAGCGCCAGCTGAATCATGGTTCGTTTCCGGCTTTTCCCACGGGTATCTCGTTTCAGGTTGTAGGCCATCTGCCGCAGCCGCTTGATTTTTTGGTCAGAATACTCCGTATGAAAATGCTTCCTGACGCGGCCGACCATTTCCCGTACCGAAACTCTTACCTTCGGCTCCAGGTTCAGGTAGCTGTTCAGGACATAGCGATCAATCTTGCCAAGTTCGGGAAACGCCAGCATGACGGCTCGTTTGTCGGGCTTGAAACATTTGTTCATCTGGGCCACATACCACTCCGTGGCCCAGATGCGGTTGAGCAGCGCCAGGGCATGCTGGTCAGACTCCGCAAGCGGTAGGGTTATGAGTCCATCTTCAACCAACCTGGTCACTACCTTGCGCGGAATGGTAGCGTACAGCTCTGCGGCCTGTCTGATCTCCATGGTCGATCCTCCTGCTAGGATATGAGGAAGCCGGGAAGGGTGATGGCGCCGCTTCTGACCTTGTCATGGATTCTGTTCAGACCTCTCTTGAGGGTGTCCCGAACGTTGGATTCCACACAGCCCAGACGTTGCGCAATCTCTTTCTGGTTCAGCCTTCCTTCATCGCCCAGTCCCAGTGACAGTGATAAAACGGTGCGCTCCTTCTCGGTGAGAACCTTGCTGACGTAGTTGTAGAGCGCCTCAATATCCGGTTGTTGCTGACGCCGGGCCTGTATTCTGGAAAGGCTCCGATCACCGGTGCAGAGATGCGACGGGACTGAATTTGACCCCTTGGTGTAGCCGGGGTGGGGGGTGATCTCGTTAATCTGGTTCCGGAAGATCATCCAGAAAGCCGATTCAAAGGGGATCTCCTTCTCCCGGCTCCGCACGGTGGCAATCATTGCCGCCTCGAAAGCTTCCTGCATGAAATCGCACTCCTCGTAGGGGGAGAAATTGCGATACTTGTGGATAAAGCCCTTGATGATCGTTTCATTGTCCGTGACCCACTGAGCGGCGTTTTGAAAATCCATGATCGGCTCCTTAACATAAAAAAAGCCGGCCACGGAGTTCTTGCTCCGATGACCGGCTTTGCCGTTGCTCAAGGTTTCGAGCGTGGCCGTGCCAGAATGTTTTTCTTCGATTATGAAACTGCGAAATTCAGCAGTTGTCGGTGGCGCCCGCGGTTACTCGCGGGATGCCGTCGGTTACCTCAGGCTCACACCGAGACAGGTTGCGATACGCAGGATATCCCGCTGTGATGCCGATTTGCGCAGGTGATCCTCCACGCGTCTTCGAATTTTTGTCGTATCCAGAGGGGCCGGGATCTGAATTCCGCATACCGTCAAGGTTCCCGTCTCGGTGTGGGTGATGGCTCCGTCCGCGTAAGCTTGAGCAATGACGGCGCTATTCGGCTTTCCCTTGGTCAGATGATATGCTCCTTCCGTGCAGGTGATTCCCTGGCCTGTCCGGCGGAGGTAGGAGAGCACGGTTTGGAGAGCTACGGCAGGTAGTGGGCAATTCATGACATCCTCCTTCTCGCGGGCATTGCGCCTTATAATGGTTAAAGAAAGGTTAAAAGAAGGTTAGCACCCTGTTGAAAACGTTGTAACCTAACGGAATCAGTGCGAAATCAGCGCACCCCCGGTCGGTCAAAAGTCAATAGTTCGGTCGGTCAAAGGTCAATAGTTTGGTCGGTCAAAAGTCAATACCGGTCGGTCAAAGGTCAATAGCTCCGGGTGACCAACACCAGATCATCGTTGATCTCCCAGTTTTCCAGAAACCCGATCC